>NZ_JBSSMA010000012.1:0-99680 GCF_053891095.1 Soonwooa purpurea | reverse complement strand
ATGATATTGATAAATTTAATGTAGATTTGAATACAAGAAAGATTTTGGTCAAACAAACCGTAAAGGTCTATAATGAGTTAAGACCGCATTTGTCAAACTATTATTTAACACCGATGCAAATGCACCAACAACAAGAATTAATACCAAAATCTTACAAAAAGAAAAACAGTACAAATACGAATATATGTACTGTTTAAAATAAAATTTTATTGGTCTAATCCTGTATCAGTTTTTCAGGACGTTACAATCCAAACTACTTTGGCAGAAAAAATAATTAAATGATCATATTTTAATTTTCAAAATCAAAAAGTATCTTTGCTCAATGGATTTAACATACATTATTCGAGAACCCGAAAATTTTACAGCTTCTACGCCACTTTTAGTTTTGCTACATGGCTATGGAAGTAACGAAGAAGATTTGTTCAGTTTCGTACCAACACTTCCCAAAGATTGGCTTGTAGTAAGCTTCCGTGCACCAAAAGAAACGCCTTATGGCGGTTACGCCTGGTATGACATCGACTTTAACAATCAAGAAAAATTTATGGATGTTCCCCAAGCCGAGGCAGCAATTTCTGGAATTATGGAATCTATTATGAAAATAACGAATCATTACGGATTAGTTAATAACCCAACTCATCTTTGTGGCTTTAGCCAAGGTGGAATTTTGAGTTATGCGTTATCCTTAAGATTCCCACAATTGTTCAATAAAATAGCTTGTTTGAGCAGTTATCCAGAAGAAAAACTACTAGGCAATATTAACAAAGATAAAAAGAAACTAGAGCAACTTCGTTTCTTTATTTCTCATGGGACAGATGATGCAGTAATCCCGATGGATTGGGGTCGAAAAGCTGCGGACCTGCTTTATGATTTGGGATGTTATTTTAGTTTTAGAGAATATATGAGTGGGCATGGTGTTAATCAAAAAAATTACATGGATCTTATGACTTTTTTTGAATCATAAATTTATAGTCAACTAAAAACAAAAAAGCTGCATTTCACGTCTGAACTGCAGCTTTTTTTATACTAAGAATTCATTAAGGTCTCTATTTCATCAGCTTCGATAGGTATATTTTTCATTAGATTTTTGGGCGCTCCAGAAGCTTGGATTTCGTAGTCGTCTTCAAGTCGGATTCCGAATTTTTCTTCTGGAATATAAAAACCAGGCTCGTTAGTAAAGACCATTCCGGCAGCAAAATCATCGGACAAAAGTCCATAGTCATGAGTGTCAAGTCCCATGTGGTGGGATGTTCCGTGCATCATATACTTTTTGTAAGCTGGCCATTTCGGATCTTGATTTTGCACATCAGCTTTATCAATTAGTCCTAAATCTAGTAATGTCGAGGTATAAACTTCGCCCATATCTTTATGGAATTGATGCCAGTTATTTCCAGCAACCAAGCGGTTTTCAGCTTCTTTTTTGCAATTAAGAACTGCGTTATAGATTTGTTTTTGACGTGTTGTATATATTCCGTTAACAGGAATTGTTCTTGTAAGATCGGACGAATAATTGGCATATTCTGCGGCAACGTCCATCAAGAGAAGATCACCATCTTTCAGCTGCATATTATTAGAAACGTAATGCAGGACATTCGCGTTGTTTCCACCTGCAATAATGGGTCCATAAGCAAAGCCTTTGCTTCGGTTTCTGATAAATTCGTGGGCTAATTCTGCTTCTACTTCATACTCCCAAACGCCAGGTTTTACAAAATTAAGAAGTCGGCGAAAACCTTTTTCTGTAATATCACAAGCCGTTTGTATCAAAGCAATTTCTTCGGGCTCTTTAATACTTCTAAGACGTTGCAAAATAGGATTGCTACGAAGAATTGTGTGCAAAGGATACTGTTTTTTAACAAATTCGATGAAACGGTCTTCGCGGGTTTGGGTTTCTACAGCTGCGCGGTAATGTTCATTTTTATTTAAATAAATTTGCTCCGCTTCTGCCATCAAATCATAAAATACCTTTTCGAAATCTGATAGCCAAAGTACCGTTTTGATTCCTGAAACTTCTATTGCATCTTCTTTCGTGAGTTTTTCACCTTCCCAAACAGCAATATGATCATTGGTTTCTCTTACAAATAAAATTTCGCGGTATTCCTCTTTGTGGGCATCAGGAAATAGCAGCAAAATGCTTTCCTCTTGGTCAACACCTGACAAATAAAAGAGATCGCGATGTTGCTGAAATGGCAAAGTAGAATCTGCACTTATTGGATAAATGTCGTTGGAATTAAAAACTGCCAAAGATTTTGACTTCATCAAAGCCGTGAATTTTTTTCTGTTTTTAATGAAAAGTGAATTTGAAATTCGGTCGTATTTTGTTGTCATATTTGATTATTTATTTAATATTAAAATAGAATTTCTTTTTCAAAAATACGAATAGAAAGACATTCGCAAATCGTTTAATCCAAAAAATTACAAGAATCATTGATAAGTTAGTTAAAAAAAATAAATCATCTAACATTTTGTATCTTTGGGCTATGAATTCCTTAACAGAAGAAAACTATTTGAAAGCTCTATATCATCTAATGAATGATGACTACGAAGTTTCTGTAAATGATTTGAGTAAACGTTTGCAAATCAAAATGCCATCTGTAAACAGTATGATTAAAAAATTTGCCGATAAACATTGGGTAATTTATGAATCTTACAAACCGATACGCGTGACAGAATTGGGAAGAAAAGAAGCGGCATTAATTGTTAGAAAACACCGACTGACAGAGATGTTTTTGGTACAGAAAATGGGCTTTGGTTGGGAAAATGTCCATGAAATTGCCGAACAGTTGGAGCACATCCATTCGGATGCTTTTTTTGATAAAATGGACGAAATCTTAGATTATCCGAAAGTTGATCCGCACGGAGAGCCAATTCCTGATAAAGACGGAATTGTCATGCAACCCGAACTAAAAAAATTGAGCCAATGCAAAGTGAATCAAAAAGTAGTTTTGGCTTCTGTAACAACTTCTGCCGATGATTTTCTGAATTATCTTAACAAGCGAGATATCAAACTTGGCACAAGTTTTCAAATATTAAATATCGAAGATTTTGACCAATCTATGTTGATGGAATTTGATGGACGACAAGAAAGTTTCAGCAAGTTGGTTTGCGAAAAACTTCTGGTTAAATAATAACAAAAAACCTTCTAATAAAATTTAGAAGGCTTTTATTTTATAATTGAAAAAATTTAATTTAATCAAATAAATCTTTTACTTTTTCAAAGAAAGATTTTTCTTTTCCAGTTGGTTCTGCCGTCATTTCGTTGTTATCGATTTGGCTTTGGAAAAATTCTTTTTGTTCTTTGGTCAATTTTTGTGGCGTCCACACGTTGATGTGTACGAACATATCGCCTTTGCCACCATAACCTTCGATGTTAGGAAGACCTTTTCCAGAAAGTCTCAAGATTTTTCCAGATTGTGTGCCTTCTTCTACTTTTATTTTGACTTTTCCACCAACAACTGGGATTTCTTTAGAAGTTCCTAAAGCCGCTTCAGCAAAAGAAATAAATAATTCTTGATGAAGATTATCGCCTTCACGCTTGATAAGCTTGTCAACTTCTTCTTCAACAACAACTAATAAATCGCCTGGCGTTCCTCCGAATGGTGCATCATTTCCTTTTCCTCTTACATTGAGCTGAATGCCATCTCTAGCGCCTGCAGGAATGTTGATGGTAATTTCTTCTTCAGTTTTGATAAGGCCTTGCGCGTTGGCGCCCGCAGGAATTTTGTCGGCAACTTTTCCGATTCCGCCACAAGCACCACAAGTTGTTTGGGTTTGCATTTGGCCGAACATCGTATTCATAACTTTAACCTGTGCTCCAGAACCGCCACAAGTAGGACATGTTTTTGAAGTCACGCCTTCTGCTAACTTCATTTTTTTAACCTTAATGGTTTTTTGTGTACCATTGACCATTTCTTCAAGGTTAAGTTTTATACGGATTCTAAGATTAGTTCCGCGAACTTGTTGCTGACGATTGCCACCACCAAATCCGCCACCGAAATGTCCACCAAAAATATCTCCAAATTGACTGAAGATATCTTCCATATTCATTCCACCGCCGAAACCGCCGCCAAATCCACCACCTGCAGCGCCGCCAACACCAGCATGACCGTATTGGTCGTAGCGCGCACGCTTGTTATCATCGCTAAGAATTTCGTAGGCTTCTGCCGCTTCTTTGAATTTCTCTTCTGCTTCTGCATTACCAGGATTTTTGTCTGGATGGAACTTAATCGCTTGTTTACGATACGCTTTTTTTATCTCTTCGGAAGTTGCAGTTTTCGTAACTTCTAGTATCTCGTAATAGTCTCTTTTTGCCATTGTTTTATATTCTGAAAAGCCTTTTATTAAGCGCCTGTCACTACTTTTGTGAAACGAATAACTTTATCATGCAGTTGGTAACCTCTCTCGATAACATCAACAATTTTACCTTTTAACTCTGGAGCGGGTGCCGGAATCTGTGTCACAGCTTCATGAAAGTCAACATTGAAATCATCACCAACTTGGACTTCAATAGGTTTTAAACCTTTATCCATTAATTTTGATTTGAATTTCTGATAGATCAATTCAACGCCGCGGATATCTTCTTCGTTCCCAGTTTTTGTAATTTCTTTTAATGCTCTTTCGAAATCGTCAAGAATTGCCAACATAGAAATCATCAAATCCTGATTGGCATAAAGGAAAAACTCATTTTTTTCTTTAGCAGTTCTTCTTTTATAGTTTTCGAATTCTGCATAAAGACGAAGATAACGGTCTTTTTCTTCTGCCAATAATTCTTCTGAAGACTTTTCCACTGTCACATTGTCAGCAACATGTTGGTCAGAATTCTGAGTTTCTTCGTTCGTTAATTGTTCTGTTTCTTCGTGTATATCTTTGTTTTCTTCCATTATAATAAGTTATATTACTCGATTATAGGCAAAGAAACTGCCAAAATGAAAGTTTGGACAATTAGTCAGAATTTTTCTTAATGTCATTAAGAATCCATTCGTATTGAAGATCTTTTTCTTGAAAAACATTAAAAAAATCAGCATCAACTTCTACATCCGGAATGACACCGCGTTTTAGATTTTCGGGAGTAATGTTAGGTTGTATGAATAGTAAACCAATTGGCAAATCAAGTTTGGAATTTTTAAGCTTTATGGTATTATTAAAACCAGCAACGGCTCCATCATTCGCACCGCCAGTTTCTTCTCCTACGATGGTTGCTCGTTTATCAAATTTTAATTTTGAGGATAAAATGGAGGACGCGGAAAAGCTAGCGCCATTTATCAAAACATATATTTTTCCAGCAAAAGCATCTTTTTTTACTTTTGATCTTTTAGCTGCCGTTTCTTTAAAAATAGCTTTACCACTAGCATTTTTCCCAGACAACAATTTGTTTCCAAGAATAAAAAATGGATAAGCTCCCGCGGATAAAATTTTGTTAGTAGCAGATAAATTATGGAAAAAATCGCGATGAAGCGCAGCGTTCTCGAATGTCATTTCTGGCATTTTCACCAATGTGAATGGCTGATTGCTGAGATAAGAATATAGATTGTTGATTTCGTCCAAAGAACCACCCAAATTATTTCTAATATCTAAAATCAAATATTTAGACTTTGCTTTTTTTATGATATTAAAACTTTGTTTATAAAACTTGGAGGATGCCGTATGAGAAAAAGATTTTACTTTGATATAAGCCACCGAACTATCCGAAGTCGCAAAACGCATACTTCTGTTATAAGTATTGGTTCGGGCATCAAAATCGTAAAGTTTTTTAGTTCCTTTACTCGGGCTGTATTTTTGTTTTTTTACGTCATCTTTATCCATACGTTTTATAACAACATCGCTAATTTTATTTTCAAATTTTATTTTCAAATTAGCTTCCTCAAAAAGTCCATATTCCGCAGTATAGTAATTGAAAAAAGATTCTGTTAATGCATATTTATAATAGGTTTTATTAAAACCGTCTGCCGTCATTACACTTTGATATTTGGCGATAAGATCTGTCACTTTTTTGCCATTAATTTCTAAAATCTCTGTCCCAGGAAGCAGTTTTTGCTCAGAATCTAGTGTTGCTTGTTTTACAATGATTCGTTTGTCCGAAACGCGATATGTATATTGTCCAAAAAGAGGTGTTTTTTTATCCCATTTTTTTGTTTCGGTTTTTGTGTACAAACGTTGCGGAATTTTTAATCGCAAATGCCCTTCTCGGACTTTGGCAATAACTGGCGCCAATTTGAAATAAAACTCTTGCTTCGTCAATGACTCGTTGATATTATGTTTAAGACTATCAAATTTCTTTGTTAAATCATTTTCAGAAATATAGCAATTGAGTTCTGGATGGAATTTTTTAAGAGCCAAATAACTTTGATCAATATCTTGTCTCAAAGCTTCTACAGGAATTTTTTTATAAAATTCAAGATTGGCTTTTTTTACAGATTGACACCCAATGATTAACATCGAAAAAACTAAGAGGTATAGTCTCTGCATAACTTATTCTTTCTAAAATCAAATGTAAGATTTTTATTGAAAAATTTGAAAAATCTATTTATTTGTAAAATTAATTAATTATCATTGCCACTCAAATGTACTATGGTACTGTATTTGACGCTATAAAAAAGCTAATAAAGACCCGAAATTATGATAAAACAAATTTTGACCACGCTGGTGATTGCAGCAAGTACGAGCCTTGCTTTTGCACAAGTTAAAAATGTTGGAAGTTTTACAAAGCTTAAAGTTTATGATCAAATCAATGTAGAGCTTATCCCAAGTACCGAATATAAAGCCGACATTTCTGGTAAAAACGCAAACAATGTAGAATTTGTCAACAGCGGAAACGAATTAAAAATCCGTATGGTAACTAGCAAAACTTTACAAGGCGAGACCACAAAAATTGCGCTATACTATAAAAATGTGAACAGTTTGCAAGCCAGTCAAGGTTCTCTTATTACATCAACTTCTCCAATAGAAACATCGAGTCTTAATCTGACGTCTAATGAAGGATCTGTTATCGATATTGTCGCAAAAACTTCCGATGTTACGTCCAAAGTTAACACAGGTGGCTTTATCAAAGTTTCTGGGGAAACCTCGACCCAAAGTGTTGTTGTTAACACAGGCGGACGTTACGATGGAGAAAATTTACAATCCGAAAACACAGGCGTAACCGTAAATGCTGGTGGAGAAGCCAGCGTATTTGCAAGTCAGGAAGTCACAACCACTACAAGAGCTGGCGGATCAATCACTGTATTTGGAAATCCAGAAAACCGAAATGAGAAAAAAATGATTGGTGGAAAGGTAATTTATAAATAATCTAAATTTTAATTATACAAGAGAAGCTGCTTGAACTAAGCAGCTTTTTTTATTTTTCGTTACTGCTCTTTTTTTTATTTGTAATATCTTTAAGACTTCAAAATGGACTTTAATTATAAAATAGAAATGACATTCCAAGAACAAATACAACAGGGAATTCCCACTGAACTTCCACAACTAAAAGCTTACGAACAAAATATCAATCACGCACCAAAGCGTAAAGAAATACTTACTGAAGAAGAGAAAAAACTGGCTTTAAAAAATGCTTTGCGTTATTTCGAACCAAAATTTCATGCAGAATTAATTCCTGAATTCAAAAAAGAACTTGAGGATTTTGGAAGAATTTATATGTATCGTTTTCGTCCAGATTACGAGATGAAAGCTCGTGATATTGCTGAATATCCAGGGAAATCTGAACAGGCAAAAGCCATTATGTTGATGATTCAAAACAATTTGGATTATGCGGTAGCTCAACATCCTCATGAACTCATTACGTACGGTGGAAATGGTGCGGTGTTCAGCAATTGGGCACAGTATCTTTTGACGATGCAATATTTGTCGGAAATGACTGATGAGCAAACTTTGGTGATGTATTCTGGACATCCAATGGGATTGTTCCCTTCACACAAAGACGCTCCAAGAGTAGTGGTGACTAATGGAATGATGATTCCAAATTATTCTAAACCCGATGATTGGGAGAAATTCAATGCGTTGGGCGTTTCACAATACGGACAAATGACGGCGGGAAGCTATATGTACATCGGTCCGCAAGGAATTGTTCACGGAACAACGATTACCGTTCTCAATGCCTTTAGAAAAATAAATAAAGAACCAAAAGGAGGACTTTTTGTAACGTCTGGCTTAGGTGGAATGTCGGGAGCGCAGCCAAAAGCGGGAAATATTGCAGGTTGTGTTACAGTAATTGCGGAAGTAAATCCTAAAATCACCAAAATTCGTCACGATCAAAAATGGGTAAACGAAATCCATGAAAACCTCAATGAGTTGGTGGCAAGAGTAAGAAAAGCTCAAGAAAACAAGGAAACGGTTTCTTTGGCTTATCTAGGAAATATCGTAGATGTTTGGGAGAAATTTGATGAAGAAAATTTGAAAATTGATATTGGTTCCGATCAAACTTCATTGCATAATCCTTGGGCGGGAGGTTATTATCCAGTTGGAATTTCGTTCGAAGAATCCAACAAAATGATGGCAGAAAATCCTGAATTGTTCAAAGAAAAAGTTCAGGAAACCTTGAGAAGACACGCAGCAGCTATCAATAAACATACGGATAAAGGAACGTATTTCTTCGATTACGGAAACGCATTTTTGTTGGAAGCTTCTCGTGCAGGAGCAGATGTGATGAATCCAAATCCGACCTTGGGAAGAGAGTTTAAATTCCCTTCTTATGTTCAGGATATTATGGGACCCATGTGTTTCGATTATGGTTTTGGACCGTTCCGTTGGGTTTGCGCTTCGAATAATCCTGAAGATTTACAAAAAACGGATGATATCGCTTGTAAAGTTTTAGAAGAAATGATTCAACATTCACCTTCTGAAATTCAGCAACAAATGAAAGACAATATCCAATGGATAAAAGGTGCGCAGGAAAATAAATTGGTGGTAGGCTCTCAAGCTCGAATTTTATATGCAGATGCAGAAGGACGAATGAAAATTGCTGAAGCCTTCAACAATGCTATTAAAGAAGGGAAAATTGGTCCAGTGGTCTTGGGTAGAGATCATCACGATGTTTCGGGAACGGATTCTCCATACCGTGAAACTTCTAATATTTATGACGGTTCAAGGTTTACAGCGGATATGGCGATTCACAATGTGATTGGCGATAGTTTCCGTGGAGCAACTTGGGTTTCTATTCACAACGGCGGTGGCGTTGGTTGGGGCGAAGTAATCAACGGTGGTTTCGGAATGTTATTGGATGGAACTGAAGATGCCGACAGAAGATTAAAATCTATGCTTTTCTGGGACGTGAACAACGGAATTTCTCGTAGATCTTGGGCAAGAAATGAAGGAGCGATGTTTGCGATAAAGCGTGCCATGGAGGCCGAACCGAAATTAAAAGTTACGCTTCCGAATTTGGTGGATGAAAATTTGCTATAGAAAATAAAATGAGGAAGTTTCGGCGGCGAAATCTATAAGCTTAGAAAAATACTGGAAGTAGCCTCTTTATATTAGTTTTAAATTAGATAATTTCCGTGCAGAGGTATGTTATTTGTAAGTTATTAACCATTTAAAATTATAAATATGAATCAAGAAAATTACAAAAATCCTTACAAGTATTGGTATTTACCATTAATCACAGGAATTCTTTTTATTATTGGTGGAGTTTATATTTTCCGAACGCCTTTGGCCTCTTACATGGCATTAGGGATGATTTTCGCTACCATCTTTTTGGTAACGGGGATTATAGAAATCATTGATGCATTTAGCAATCGACATTATCCGAATTGGGGATGGTCTTTAGCGGGCGCAATTCTCGATTTAATTTTAGGTATTTTATTAGTCGCATCGCCAGGTTTAACTCTAACATTTTTACCTATTTACGTAGGGGTTACCATTTTGTTGCGTTCTGTGATTGGTATTGGCGCTTCTCTTTCCCTTAAAAAATTGGGCTTTCCTTGGGGAACGGCAATGTTTTTTAGTGTTTTAGGAGTTTTATTTTCATTATTAATGATTTTTAATCCAGCTTTTGGAGGTTTAACGATTGTCTATTACACCGCTATCTCATTCATTATGCTGGGGATTTTACAAATTATGTTGTCTTTTGGATTAAAGAAACTGAAATAGAAAATTCTTTCAATAATAATAAATAAAAAAAAAAACTTCTCGAATTGAGAAGTTTTTTTTATTTATTAACAGCTGCTAAAGCTTTTTCGTAATTGGGTTCGTGACTAATATCTGCGACTTGTTCTTCATAGATGATTTTCCCCTTTGGATCGATAACAACTACCGCGCGACTTAACAAACCACGTGAATTGCCATCTATCATTTCTACACCGTAACGCTTTCCAAAATCGGTACGAAAATCCGATAACATCACAACATTTTTGATACCTTCGGCGCCACAAAAACGTTTTTGAGCAAATGGCAAATCTTTGGAAATACACAACACAACAGTGTTTTCTAAATTAGCTGCCAACTCATTAAACTTTCTTACCGACATCGAACAAACTCCCGTGTCAACACTTGGGAAAATATTTAGTATCACATATTTTCCTTTATAATTGTCGAGTGTTTTAGTTTCCATTTTATCATCGGTCAACTCAAAATTTGGAGCTTCAACATTTATATGAGGAAGTTTTGCAAAGGTTTTCACTTCTTTCCCGCGCATCAAAACGCTTGCTTGTTGCGCATTGGAAAGTCCAAATACAAGCAACAATGCCAAACTTAATATTTTAAATGATTTCATATTCTTTAATTTTAATCAAATTTAAAACAAAAAAACTTCCTTTCGGAAGCTTTATATTTATTTTAACGCTGATGTATTGATCGCATCCATGACAGGTTTTAGTTGATCCAATGTATAGCCATTTCCATCAATTTTCACAGTATATCGATCTTTCAAAATATATTGAATATCGGCATCTACCTCATCGGCCTCTTTTTCTTCAGAAACGATGGCACGAACATTATTAAAATTGGTTGTTTTCTCAAAACCTTTCGCTGTGCTTTTCTCAGATTCTGCTTTCAGAGCAATCAATAACATCGAAATCATGGCACTGCCTGTTTCCCCTGCCCCATCCATAATATTAATTTCGATACGTTTGTTGGCCTCATCAGAATAGGTCGCTTCTGCAGAAACCAATCCCATCATCGAGGCATCGCCAACTCTTATTTCGGTTCTTTTGAGTCCCAAAATTGTTTCTGGCAAAGCCGATTTCATTTCCTCATTTGATAGTGGTTTGATGGTTTTAAGCCTTTCAATATTTTTTTGTATATCATCCATAGAAGTTGCAATGTTGCTATAACTTTGCGCCGCATCGACTGCTTTGCCTATAGATGAAGATTCTGAGGTTTTGTCTTCGCTTTTTTTACAAGCCATCATACTTAGGACCGATAATAATAAAATAGATTTTTTCATGATTTCTTTGTTTTAATGATGTTTTGATTTAACAAAGATAGCTTTTTGATTTTTAACCTAATGATAATTAAATTTTAACATTTTTTTGATAATCCATAAAAAACCACTTTCGAAAAAGTGGCTAGATATTTTAAAAATGATATTTTAAATTAAGTCCTGTAAAAAAATAGGATTTGCTAGGTCCAGGATTGACATCTGTAAAGACATTGGGATTGTTGTACTGGTTATCAGCATCGGTGTCGTTAATACTGTTTCCGTAAAATAAGAATGTGTAATTAATTTGATTGGTAAGATTATTTCCCATCACAAAAACGTCCAAATCTACATGTTTGAAACTGTGTTTGTAACCAATTTTAGAATTCAAAAGTCCAAAACTTTTCACCTTATTCGAATTGGCAAAATCGGTAAAAACCGTTCCCATATAATTAAATGTATTTTGCCAATACAATCCAATATTCGTGTCAAAATCGAGCCCTAAAGTCAATTTTGATTTTGGAACACCCACAACGCTTTTGCCCTGATAATCATTAATTGCTGCAGGTTTATTGTTTTCTTTAAGATAGGTTTTAAAATCCTTATATTTAAAATCATTGTAGGTATAACTCACAAAAGGCTGAACTTTTTTAAGAAATGAAGATTTTGGTTCATAAACGTAACCCAAGCTCATTTCAAGACCTTTATTAGACTGATTGCCCGTGTTTGCCCAATAGCTGTAAGGCGTATTTTCCGCATTAGACATAATGCCACGAAGCTGCGTCAATTTGTTTTTAACATCGATACTAAACACCGAAAACTGATAGTCTATCGCAGTATCCAGCAACAAACCATGTACACTGAAATCCCACATTTTCGCTTTTTCGGGAATCAAATTATCATTCGTCTGATTAAGCCCAGAAATAAACGACGTCGCCGAAGTTGGTGCATTGTAACCTTCGCTGTAACTTAAATTAAAAATCTGTTTTTTCCATATTTTTTGAAGAGCAAAATGTGGTGTTGCCACAGCATCAAAACTTTTATCAAAGGATAGATTTTGACCTTTGTACAAGTCGATACCATTCACAACAAACAATCCCGGCAAAGCCAACATATCTTGGCGATTGTAGGCAATTTTGTTAAGGCTAACACCTGCTAAAAACATCAAATCCCAAGGTTTGTAAGTCAATTTTTCAATGGCAAAAACACTGGTTTGGTTGTTTAAAATTTTGAAATAAGAACCTTCAAAAATTGGACGTAATATTGGTTGTTCCGAAGGTTTCACACTTTTGAAACGGTAATTTGTAATCAAAGATCGGGATTGTTGATATTCTACTCCAAAATCTGTTTGGCTTTTAAAACTTCCAAAATCTTTGGTGTAGTTGAAAACGGATCTTACACCATAATTGGGCGCTGAATAGGTTTCGTAAGCGCCCGCCGCAATCCTGTCGCTTGTCGTCCCAGTATAGAAAATTGTGGTGTTGTTACTAAAATCATCTGTAATCTTCCAAGCATGTGAAGTCCCGAATCTGGAAGTCACAAATTTGGTTTTTGCGCCACGACGGATATATGCAAAATTGCCCTTGTCAACGCCATTGTAATAATCGTCGTAAGAAATCTGTCCCGAAACTTGTTCTAAAGAATTTCCGTGAGAAGCCAGAATGCTTAGTTTTTGATTTTTATTGAGTTTGATTTCAGAGTTTATGTTATAAAAATTCTTGATACTTTTCCCGTGTGGACGATAACCATCTGCCCCAATGTGTCCATAATTAGCCGATATCGAATATTTGTCGCCAACGCTTGTAAGTCCTGTGGAAGTTTGAAACAAACCAAAAGAACCAGCCATAAAATCTTGAGAAATACGATTTCCTTTTTGCGTTTCGGGCCTTGAATAAAAGCGTACAACTCCACCAGTTCCTCCTCCATAAGCAGTTGCAGCAGGTCCTTTAACAACCTCAACATGGTTAATAAATCCGAAATTAACATCATCCAAAACTGTTACGCCATCGGCATTGGTTAACGGAATATTATTCCAATACATTTTGATACCCCAATTGTTAAATTTTTGGTCGTTACCATAGCCACGTAAGATAACCCGTTGTCCCCCCATGATGCTTCTCTTCTCAACTTGGACTCCTGCAATGGTACTAAGCGATTGCTCAATCATTGCTGGATTATTTCTATTCAATTCATAATTGGAAAGATTTTCGGTAGATTGTGCATTTTTTTTGAATTCTTCTCGTTCTTTAATCACTTTTGTACGGGCATGGACGGTAACGGCTTCTAACTCATTTTCATCTTGTTGAGCCGATAAGAATCCTGAGCTCAAAACAATTATGGATAACAAATAGTTTTTTTTCATTTACAAATATTGAATATAAAAAGGTAAAGCTGTTCCTGCTTTACCTTTAGTTTTAATAAAATTTATTTTTTATCGTTTGAGAATTACAGATGAATAAAGAATAATACCATCCTGAATAACCTTCACAACATAATTGGCTTTTGGTAGCTCACCGATGTTAAACTCTTCATCAGACTTTACTGCTTTTTTGCTGAATACCAGTTTCCCCGAAGTATCATAAACTTCCACATCTACTTTGTCGGATACTTTAGAATCAAACTTCACCTGGAGAGGTCCTCTTGTTGGATTTGGATAGATACGATTGTTTAATAATTTATGTTCGACATTATCAGTTGGTAAGAATATATCTTCTTTTTGAGTCGTAAAAGCACCACGTCCGTAGGTAACTGCCAAAATTGTTTTATCAGTAGGTCTATAATCAAAATGCGTGATTTTAAACTTACCTAAACCGTTAGAATACATCGACCATGTTGGTGATGCCGCTTGGAAATTAGATGTTCCCCAAACGCCAAAATGTGTCCCAATGATAACTTCGTTGTTATTTTCAGGATTCATCAGAATTGCTCTAACAGGAATATCTGGAAGATTACCTTCTTTCATGCTCCAAGATGTTCCGCCATTTGTTGAATAAAATATGCTTTCCGTATTATAGTTTGATACGACTACCATAATTTCGTTTTCTGAAGCACCAAGTTTAATATCGGAAATGTTTCCTGGAAATACAAAGCTATAAAGAGAAGTATTTGGTGTTGCATTCGCATTGGTTACTTTATACAATTTACCGGTTGAAAGTCCGACAAACATTGTTGTACTTGTTGTTGTATAAGGAGAGACATATAATCTAGAAATATTTTCTCCCGATGCAACGTTTGCAATCGTTATTTGCGAACGCGTTAATTGTAACGGCGAACTTGCCAATCCAGACACTCTGTTCAAAACGACTTTGGTTGTCCCGTTAGAATTGGCGTTTGTATAGGCTATATCAAGATTTCTGTCAACAACTAATGGATTGATAAATTGTCCTGCATTTTGCTGCGCTGAATTTGATAATAAATAAGTAGCACCTCCTTGATGAAATAAAATATGGAAATTGTACACATAAGAAGCAATCAAATATTTATCTTGATCATCAAAAGCTGTAAAAGCACCATCGCCGCCATAGACTTCAGAATCGTCATAAAATCCGTTTGGCAAAACAGCACCAGAAAGACGTTGCGTTCCGTTATCTTGTGCGCCCAAGATCATTTCCTCATCATTAAAATTAGCTGTTGGGTTCAGAGTTCCGTGATAAAACTGCGTGATATTTAGTTTTTTATTTCTCATTTGGACCGTATTGCTAGCCGCCAAATTGTTTTTATTAGCAGCGAAGAAAATGCCACCATCATTCCCCATCACAAATTGATTAGGATTCTTTGGATTAAATACCAGCGCATGTTGATCTGCATGGACAAGCGATATGTTTGTACTTCCTAAAGCATTATTATTTGACCATTTTGTATATTGTTTCCAAGTTGCACCGCCGTCTGTTGATTTGTACGAATCTACACCGCCAACATAGACATGATCATCGTTGGCAGGGTCTGTTTCGATAACCAAATCATAGAAAGATTGCCCTCTCGTAAAGTCATTATCGGGTTGTCCTGTATCAATTGGATTGGGTAATGTAATTCCTGAGCCGGCTACATTGGTAGAAATCCAACTTACCCCGCCATCTGTAGTTTTTGCAATTCTAATGGGTTCAGACGTATTAGCACCTTGCATGAGTGCATAAGCTTTCAACGGATTGGTTTCAGAGACTTCTACCATAACTCTTGCGCCAGAATTGCCTACATTATAAACTTCAGTAAAATTAGCCCCATGATTAGTAGATTTAAAAATCTTTCCTCCAGATGTTGAATTGCCATAACTGCTGCGTCTTGTCGCAACCCAAATCGAATTGTCTTTTCCGACTTCAATATCCTGAATATTATAACCATTATTGGAATTCCATAAAAGATTGTTTAACCTTGTAAAATTAACACCATCTGTAGATTTATAAAGTCCTGACTGGCCGATTCCCATAAAAGCCATCGCATCACTCAGGTAAGTACCAGCTACGCCAGCATATACTTCTGAGACACCATTGTTATTGACAACTCTTATAGATGGAATATGGTAATTCCCATTTCTTACATTTCCTGATTGTCCATCTTCAAAAGTGAAAATCTGTGTCCATGTTTGCCCACCATCTATGGTTTTCCAAATTCCTAAACCGCTGATGTCGCCAGTCTCCACCTCGCCAGTTCCGACATAGAAAACCTGTGAATTGTTAGGGTCTGACACGATACAGGAAATAGAAGTATTTGCCCAAAAACCATCAACCAAAGTCCACTCCGAGTTGGCATTGCTAATATCATTATTATACCACAATCCACCAGAAACACCGCCAGCCCAAACTTTTTTGCCAGTAGCATCATTAGGATCAAACATAATACCTCTAACTCTACCACCAACATCATAAGGACCACGCTCTATCCACTGATTAGCAATTCCTTTAGCATTAATATTTTTATCACCACCAAAAAGTTTTAGGTTTTTATTTGCCTTGTACTTACCCGCTTTAACTTCGGCTTCTAGCTTTACATAATTTTGGTTATGTAATTCTCCTGTATTAGGATCCATTGTCGCAATATATTCTGCTAGATTATATTCTTCGGGAGGTTTTTGGTTATTTTCTTTAGCAAATTGTATATCCTTCTTATGCGTTTTCATTGCATTTTGGATATGTTCCAGATACTTTTTATTGATGCTAGGTTCTTCCTGCCTTTGTTGCGCATTAAGGTAAAGAGAAGCTATAGAAAGCCCAACTCCAAGAATAATTTTCATTTTCATAATATTCTTATTTTATAAATACAAAAGTAACTTTTTTAAAGAAGTATTGAAATAAAATAAAAAATAAGAGAATACTATTTCAATTCCATTAAAAAATGAAAATCATAAATATTAAAAACCTATTGTGGAAGCGCTTCCGTTGTAATTATATTATTCTCTTTGGGTTTTGTAAGTTTTATTTTTCGCTTGATTAATTTATTCGATTTAAGTTTTTTCAATACTAAAATCAATTCATCCCAACTTGCTAGTTTATCCATTGGATAAGGATTATCTGTCGTTGGAAAATTATCATGTGCGGAATGCAAAATAGCTGTCAATACAAGCTTATCATCAACAATCGTTTTCGAAAAATCAATTTTCTTTTGGTCGATTAAAAAATAAAGAGGTTCAAGCTTTTTGTTGTCTTTTAGTTCTACTTTCAAGATTTCTTGTCGCGACTCTTCTCTGCCACCCATTTGATATTCTTGCGTTGCGCTAATAACTTTGACACATTGTGCTTGGCCACAATATACACCACAACATGCCGCTAATAGTATTATTTTATAAAAGGATTTCATCATACGTTTATTTGGTGTTAAATTTAAACAATTTAAATTTCAGAATATTGTTTTGTAACAAAAACCAAAATCTTGTACTTACTAATCGAGAAACAAAAGTTATGGATGGACGCCATCGCGAGTTTTTAGAGAAAATCGAAAAACATAAAGGCATTATTTTCAAAATTTCGAAAATGTATATGGACAATCGGGAAGATCAGGAAGATCTTTTCCAGGAAATTACATTTCAGGTTTGGAAGGCTTTTGCGAGCTTCAAAGGCGACAGCAAATTCTCCACTTGGCTCTATCGCGTCTCGCTAAACACAGCCATTGTATTTTTAAAATCGGAGAAAAAAAGAAGTTTTATTGAGCATTCCGAACTATCGGATTTTAAAATCGCTCAAGAAGACTATGACCACGAAAAGGAAGAAAAACTTCATAAAATGTATGAAGCCATCCAACAGCTTAATCCCATTGACAAAGCTTTTATATTCTATTATCTAGAAGATTTTTCTGGACGAGAAATTGCACAACAAATGGGTATTTCTGAAGCCAACGTCCGCGTGAAAATGAACCGCGCCAAAAACAAATTAAAAGACATTTTATCCAACTCTTAAGCAACAGCATTATGAATATCGATGAATTAAAAAATATCTGGGACAACGACACTGCCGAAAATACGCCTGAAGTCAGCCTAGAACAAAGAAAAAGCCTAAACTTACCGCTTGAAAAAATCCGAAAAAACATGCGCTGGGAATTTTGGTCAACCATCATTCTTCTTGCCTTTGTTTTGGTCGCTATTTGGGGTATTGAGATGCCTTTCCGATTCCGATTGTACCTCGATATTTTGGTAGGTTCGATGACCTTGGTAACCTTATTTTTTTATCATAAATTTTTTAAACTCTATAAAGAAATTAGCAATCCTGAATTGGAAACTCTAGCGTCGCTACAAGATTTGTTGCACCAGTTCCATCTTAACAAACAATATTATTTATCTTTCTACATCAGCTTTGTCCCTTTCATCGTTGCAGAAATGATAATTATTCTAGAATCCATACCCTACACACATCAATACTCTCATTTGCGTTTGGTTTGCGTCTTTTTGGGCGCCGTGTTTGCGGGATTAGTTTTCTTATGGATTTTGGGGAAATTCTGGTTCAATTATTATTACGGAAAATACATCAAGAAAGTTGAAGATCTTGTCAAAGAATTAAGAAACTAAAATTATTTTTTAAAATCAAACTCATTTAAAAATAAAAAGCGATGCCGTTTGACATCGCTTTATTTTTTTCCTTTAACCTTCGGTATAACTTTGGAAAGCTTGTTCTAGACTTTCGTATTTTCCTTTGAACTCGGATATTGGCGAATCCTGAATGATATTTCCTTTATGAATCAAAATCACGCGCGAGCACAAAGCTTCCACTTCTTGCATAATATGTGTTGATAGAATTACCGTTTTTTCTTTACCAATTTCTTTAATAACATTTCGGATTTCCACAATTTGGTTAGGATCAAGCCCATTCGTAGGTTCATCCAAAATCAATAAATCTGGCTGATGGAGAATTGCTTGTGCCAGTCCTACACGTTGCTTGTAACCTTTGGAAAGTTGACTTATTTTTTTTGATTTTTCTGGCGTTATGCCTACCAATTCGATAACTTCGTTTACTCTATTTTTCCCAACATTATGAATATTAGCAACAAATTGTAGATACTCTTTCACGAACATGTCTTGGTACAATGGATTATTTTCTGGAAGAAAACCCATTTTGCGTTTGCATTCGATATCGTGTTTTGTAATGTCTTTTTGATCCAACAAAATTTGACCTTCATCCAACTTCAGCGCCCCAACAATAGACTTCATCAAAGTTGATTTTCCAGCGCCGTTGGGCCCTAGCAAACCAATAATTTCGTTTTTGTTAATTGAAATATTAACGCTATTGAGCGCAATTTGTTCTCCGAATTTTTTTGTCAGATTTATAATATCTAAAGCCATTGTTCACAATTATCTAGGGCAAAAATACTAAATCTAATTCTTAAAATCATTTCTCTTTTAAAACTAATTTTATAAGCCTAATTTTTTTTGTAAATTTGCAATCCTATGGGACAAATCCTAGCAATAGACTATGGCAAAGCAAGAACAGGACTTGCTGCAACCGATGATTTTAAGATTATCGCGAGTGCGTTAACGACTGTAGAAACGCCAAAATTATTGGATTTTCTCAAAGATTATTTCAGCAAAAATAATGTGGAAAGCATTGTTGTTGGATTACCAACCGACCTTAAAGGTCAAATGTCTGAAATAGAAACCGATATTCAGAATTTTTTAAATGTTTTTGCAACTGAATTTCCATTAATAAAAATTCATCGTTTAGATGAACGTTTTACTTCCAAAATGGCATCATATTTTATTAGTCAAAGTGGGAAAAATAAAAAACAAAGACAGGAAAAGGGTCTTATAGACCGTGTAAGTGCAACCATAATTTTGCAAAATTTTTTAGATCAACAATGATTTTACCAATACGCGCCTTCGGCGATCCAGTATTAAGAAAAGTAGCTCATGATATCGACAAAGATTATCCAGAACTACCAAGTTTAATAGAAAACATGTTCGAAACCATGCATGGTGCTAATGGCATTGGCCTTGCTGCGCCACAAATTGGCTTGGACATTCGTCTTTTTGTAATCGACATTACGCCTCTTGCAGAAGATGAAGATTATGAAGATATAGCAGAAGAACTCAAAGACTTCAAAAAAGTATTTATCAACGCACAAATATTAGAAGAAAGTGGCGAAGAATGGAAGTTCAACGAAGGTTGTCTCTCGATTCCAGACGTTCGCGAAGATGTAAAACGCAAAGAAACTATCAAAATTGAATATTTTGATGAAAATTTTGTTAAACATATCGATACTTTTTCAGATATTCGTGCGCGCGTTATTCAACATGAATATGACCATATAGATGGTATCCTTTTCACGGATCATCTTAGCGCCTTAAAAAAGAAATTGGTTAAAGGAAAATTACAAAAAATCGCAAATGGCGATGTAGGTGTCAGCTACAAGATGCGATTTCCAAAATAAAATATAAACTAAGAAAAAATTAACAACGACTAAACATTGAAACAATGCAGTTAGAAAAAATAATTTCGATCTCTGGAAAACCAGGACTTTACAAATTAGTTTCGCAATTAAGAAACGGATTCATCGTTGAAGATATCTCAACTAAGAAAAAGGCAAGCATCTCCAATTCTAGCCAAGTAAGCTTGCTAGACAACATCGCGATGTTCACTTTCGACAAAGAAGTTCCCTTATTCGAAGTATTCGAAAATATCGCTAAAAAATACGATTACAAACCAACCATCAACCATAAGTCAAAAAGCGAAGAGCTAAAAGCTTTCATGGAAGAATCTCTTCCAAACTATGATACAGAAAGGGTTTATGAGTCTGATATCAAAAAATTGGCACAATGGTATAACTTATTACAAAAAGCAGGTTACATCACACCAGAAAGTTTTGTAAAAGTTGAAGAAGTTGTTGAAGAAGCGCCAGTTGACGAAGAAAAGCCAGCAAAGAAAACCACTAAAAAAGCAGCAGAAAAACCTGAAACGCCAGCAGAGAAACCTGCTAAAAAACCTGCAGCTAAAAAAACTACTAAAAAAGAAGATTAATCCATTTTAATCTCAACAATAGTAAAAACTCCATCAAAAAATATTAATTTTGATGGAGTTTCTTTTTATAAATACATTATGAAAATTGTTTCGTTGGTTCCGTCTTTGACCGAAATTCTGTTTGATTTCGGATTAAGTTCTGAAGAAGTTATCGGGAGAACCAAATTCTGTATTCATCCCAAAAGTTTCGTTGAAGATGTCGAAATAATTGGTGGAACCAAAAATATTGATATCGAAAAAATAAAATCATTAAATCCCGATATTATCCTAGCCAACAAAGAGGAAAACGTTAAAGAACAGGTTGAGGAATTAATGAATACGCACAAAGTTGTAGTCACCCATGTGGAAACCTTGGAAGACAACTATTATTTACTAAAAAACCTTGGAAATCTTCTTAACAAAAAGGAAACCGCACAACAATTTAATTTAAAAATTCAGGAGCAATTTAATTTCGTTAAACCCGAAAAAAAACTAAAAGCTGCATATCTCATTTGGAAAAATCCGTACATGAGTATTGGTCGCGACACTTTTATTCATCATATTTTAGAAGAAATTGGTTTTGAAAATATCTTTAAAAATCAGAAACGTTATCCGACTTTCGAACTTAACGAATTAGCCATAGCTGATGTTATTTTCTTATCCTCCGAACCTTATCCTTTTAAAGAAAAACACATCGAACTAATGCGCGATGTGTTTCCTGATAAAATAATTCGTATTGTTGATGGTGAAGCTTTTTCTTGGTATGGCACCCGAATTTCAAAACTCGGAACTTACTACCAAGATTTAATCAAAAGTCTCCAACTTTAGTGATTACATTTTCTTTCCTACTTCTTGACAAATCCACTCCAGAAGCGCTTCATCAGCTTTTGTAAATGGATCGACTTTGTGACTGTCAATATCGATTTGTCCTATATTTTTTCCATCTTTAAAAATCGGAACAACAATCTCCGATTTGGTATCCATAGAACAAGACAAATAATTATCTTGCTGATGAACGTCTGGTACGACAAAAGTCTGTCCAGAAACGGCAACTTGTCCACAAATTCCCTTCCCAAAAGGAATAGTAGTATGGTCTGTCTTTGCACCTACATAAGGTCCCAACACCAATTCTTCTTTATCTCCATTTCTAAAGTAAAAACCTGTCCAATTGTAATATTCTATCTCTTGATCGAGGAGTTGACAGATTTTCAGAAGTTTTGTATTAATATCTGCTTCGGGTGCTTCTAGTATAACGCTGATGCGTTTTTTTAATTCGCTCATAAGTTTTGTATTAATCGATAAGACTAACTTCTTTGTAACCAAACATGCCACGTTCTTTGATAATGTCGGCAACACCATCTGGCAATTGCTCTTCCCAACCACATTCTTGACATGTAATTTTTTTAAGAATCTCTCTGGAATAGATTTCTAAAAATTGAGGATTATAATCTTTAATATCCACAATTCTCTTATTCAGTTTAAAATATTTGTAAAGCTCTTTTAGGTTGGCCTGGACTTTAAGATTCTCAGAATTCAACAATAAGCCTGTTTCTGCATCTTTGTATGGATAAAGGTAAAGGCGCATATCTTGTTTGAAAAATTTACCAAAAGCTTCCAAAATTCCGCCTGGCAAATTTTTATAATATTCTTCATCGAAAACATCCAAAAGATTGTTAACCCCCATTGCCACACCAATATTTTGATTGGTATAGGCTGAGAAGTAATCAACCATTCGGTAATATTCTGAGAAGTTCGAAATCATTATGGTATAGCCCAATTTGGCTAAAACATCGACGCGATCTAGGAAATCTCTTTCGTCAATATCGCCGTCTGCACGAAGATTGGCAATGGTAATTTCGAAAAGTACTTGTGTATCCTCGTTGGTACAGCCAACATCTCTGAGGAACATATTAAGACCATTTTCGAACATATCGATGTTGACCTTTGTTACAGGGCGGAAACTTCCTCTTACCGCAAAAATATTTTTTTTGTAAAGAATATCTGCGGGTAACATATTGTTCCCTTCCGAATTAAAAATAACGGCATCTGTCATTCCTCTTTTCACCAATTGCAAACTCATCAATCGGTTATCAACATAGGCGAATGAAGGCCCGCTAAAGTCAATCATGTCAATCTCCACGCGGTCTGTAGATAGATCATCATATAAAGAATCTATTAATCTTCTTGGATTATCCGCATAATTGAAAGCGCCATAAATCAGGTTAACACCAAGGCTTCCT
Organism: Soonwooa purpurea; assembly: GCF_053891095.1. NCBI lineage: Bacteria > Pseudomonadati > Bacteroidota > Flavobacteriia > Flavobacteriales > Weeksellaceae > Soonwooa > Soonwooa purpurea. The sequence continues at coordinate 76,683 of NZ_JBSSMA010000012.1, read as the reverse complement.
AAAGTTTCTTGTTGTAAAGTGGCATCATTTTCATTAAATTTAACATGAATAACGATTTCATTATAATCCTCGTTTTCACCCATTTGGTAACGAATACCCACCCAACCATGACCTTTCATGGTTTTATCAAAGTTGATGGTTGTTACAGTATTAGCATAGGAAAAGAATTTCTTTCCAGGATTGTTGTCTCGAGAAATACGCTCTTCTACCAAGCCCACTTCATAACGAAGCATCTTGCGAAGGCGGTTTTGGGTAACGTAGCGGTTTTTAGTTTCTTTTCCATAAATAGCGTCACTAAAATCTTTATCATAAGCTGACATTGCTTTTGCGATAGTTTGTGATGCTGCCCCTGCACGGAAAAAATATCTCACTGTCTCTTGTCCCGCTCCAATTTCGGCAAAAGTCCCATAAATTGAACTATCTAAATTAATGGCTAAGGCCTTTTGTTTTGGCGTTAATTTTTGATGAATAACAGACATTTAGAATTTTTTGTAAATTTACCAAAATAAATCCAAAACCAAAGAATGCGGCTTAAATTTTTAGGCACCGGAACTTCGCAAGGAATCCCTGTTATAGGCAGTCAACATCCCGTTTGTTTATCAACCAATCCAAAGGATAAAAGGTTGCGTACATCGGCACTTATCAGCCTAGATAATGGCAAAAAAATACTTATTGACTGCGGGCCAGACTTTCGTCAACAAATGCTCGCTAATCACGAAAGCCAAATCGATGCGGTTCTTATAACCCACGAACATAATGACCATGTCATCGGGCTTGACGATTTGCGCCCACTGATCTTCAAAAATAAAATGGAAATGCCTATCTACTGCCAAGAACGTGTTGGTAAAGAGATAAAATTCCGTTTTCCGTATGCATTTGCTGAGAAAAAATATCCAGGTTCACCCTCATTTGAAATTGTAACAGCAAGAGAAAATTTTGAACTTTTCGATGAGAAGATTACTTCTATTAATGTCATGCATGGCGCACTGCCTATTTTAGGTTATAAAATTAAAAACATGGCCTACATCACAGATGCTAGTCAAATTTCAAATTCTGAAAAAGAAAAATTAAAACATTTAGATTTTTTTATCATCAATTGTCTTCGCAAAGAACAAGCTCATCATTCACACTATATATTGCCTGAAGTCTTAGATCTGGTTGAAGAACTACAGCCGAAGATGACTTATTTAACACATATTTCTCATTTGTTAGGCTTTCATGATGATTTATTAGAAGAGCTCCCATTGCATATTCAGCCTGGATATGATGGATTGGAAATAGAATTTTAATTTTTTTTAAATTGATTTTCAAACAAATAGACAATAGACTTTAAAAAATATTTGAAAACATTTTTAATAAAGCAAAATCTTTGTATATTTGCACACCTCAATACAACGCTCGGATGGCGGAATTGGTAGACGCGCACGACTCAAACTCGTGTTCCTAGGAGTGTGGGTTCGATTCCCACTCCGAGTACAAAAAGCAATCATAAAATGGTTGCTTTTTTATTTGATGTAATTCTAAAGTTTTTCTTTTCATTTTCAACTCCTATTTTTTATATCCATTTTCAAATTATAATAATTTAAAACTCATAGAAGTTCAAATTAAGCTCAATATCTAGGATAAATATTAAAAAAACAATATCTCCGTATTTATTTTACAAAAAAATAAGCTAAAAGAACGATTTTTGTACTGATAATAAAATTAAAACAATTATTATGGAAAATTCAAAAAATAAACCACCTCTATTCGTTATCATTTTATTTTTATTAATCGTTATTATGATAATAGGCTACTTCGTTATCAGTGCCATGTTTCCAGAAATTTTGAACGATCTTGATAAAACTGACCTTATATCAAAATAAGTATTTGCCATAACTAAAACTTGTGTGCTTGATCCAAAGAAAATAGAATTTTAGTGAAAACATAAACAACTGATAATTAACAATAAAAAATGAGACTCATTTCTGAATATCCTGTTGGTAGCGGGGACACGACTATCACCCTACTCTATATTCTATTAATTACCAGTAGGTTATGTAATATTGCCTCCAAAAGTGACTTTTAATAAGAATTGAAAGAAATTAGAATTTTAGTACAAACATAAACACCTGATAATCAACAATAAAAAAGGAGACTCATTTCTGAATCTCCTGTTGGTAGCGGGGACACGACTCGAACGTGCGACCTCCGGGTTATGAGCCCGACGAGCTACCTACTGCTCTACCCCGCGGTATATTGTTTGAAAAGCTTACCGAAAGCTTTCTTAGTAGCGGGAACCGGACTCGAACCGATGACCTTCGGGTTATGAGCCCGACGAGCTACCTACTGCTCCATCCCGCGATATTGGATTGCAAATATACAACAATATTATTACAATCCAAATAAAACCTCGAAAAACTTACTATCCATCAACATTACAAAACATTAACAACTATCAATCAACAGCTTAACAAGCCATTTTTTTTTACAATTTTATAGACTCAACTAAGCGTTTACAATACATATTAGTTATAATTCTTAATTCTTAACTAAAAAATTAAACTAGATTTCCGTAACTTTGTTGTATGGCAAAAATTCTGAAAATATATCCAGACAATCCGCAAGAAAACTATATCGATCAAGTTGTAAAAAGCTTGCGAGACGGTGGGCTCATCATCTACCCCTCCGACACCATTTATGCACTAGGTTGCGACATCAACAACCTAAAAGCGATGGAAAAACTTGCAAGCGTAAAAGGTGTAAAACTCGAAAAAGCACACTTTTCCATTATTTGTAACAACCTGAGCCATCTGTCAGAATTTACTCGTCCTATAGAAACCTCGACATTTAGATTTCTAAAAAACCATTTGCCTGGACCATTCACTTTTATTTTGGATGCTAACAAGAATCTTCCTTTGGCTTACAAAGGCGCTAAGACAGTAGGTATCCGCGTGCCAGACCATAGCATTCCACAACTTATTGTTGAAAAACTGGGTCATCCCATCGCTTCGACTTCCATCCGTGATGACGACGAAATTTTAGAATATTCTACCGATCCAGAACTTATTGCAGAAAAATACGACCACCTTGTCGATATCGTTATAGACAGCGGTTATGGCGATAACGTCGCGTCGACTATTGTCGATTTAACCTCTGGAGAACCCGAAATTATTCGTCAAGGAAAAGGTGAAATTTAATTGTTTTTTGGGCGCCATTTCCGTCTCCATCTCCCACTCTTTTGCTCGGCATAGCCTCTCGCAAAAGGAGTTCCGACTACGCCGGGGCGCAAAAACACATTATTGTATTATTTTAGATTTATAGAAAAAGAAGTCACAGCATGAAGATACTTAGCTCACCAGCCAAATTAATGAACATCGAAAACCACACCGATCTTTTGCGGACGACAACACCAAAATTCATTAACGAAGCTGCCGAAATACAATCGCATCTCAAAGAGAAAGATCCAAAATTCTTGTCAAGCCTTATGGAAATTTCCTCAAAACTGGCTGATGAAAACTGGGAGCGCAACCAAAACTGGAAAGCCAATCCTAAAACAAAAGAATCTGCACCCGCCATGTTTGCCTTTGTTGGAGAAGTGTACCGCGGTCTGGACGCCAAAACTCTGGACAAAACAGCGATCGATTATCTCCAAAAAAACTACCGAATGCTATCTGGACTTTATGGATTGTTGAAACCATCTGACCGTATTATGCTTTATCGTTTAGAAATGGGAAGAGCTTTTGCTTTTGACAAGTACAAAAACCTGTACGATTTTTGGCGAGATAAAGTTACCGAACAACTGAACACTGAACTGAAAGCCAAAGATATCATCCTCAACTTAGCTAGTAATGAATATGTAAAAGTCATCGATCGTAAAAAAATAAATGCACCAATTATCGACTTCGATTTTCGCCAAATACAACCCGATGGAACACTAAAAACCATCGTGGTCTATACCAAACACGCAAGAGGGTTGATGATTCGTTTTTGTGCTGAAACAAAGGCTAAAACACTTAACGATGTCAAAGCTTTTAACTACGAAAATTATTTGCTAGACGAGAAACTTTCCACTGATACCAATTTGGTTTTCACAAGATAATTATTGATTATTGATTTTGAGGATATAGATAATTCATAAATAAAAAAGTGACAATTTCTGATTTAAAAAAAAGCTTCCAAGTAGAACTATCTGAGTTATATTCAAGCTCGGAAAGTTTGATGCTATATTATATTTTTACTGAAAAGACATTTAGTTTCACAAAACATCAACTTAGAAAATTTGAAAACCAATCGATTTTAGAATCAGATATTGAGATTTTTAATTCTATTTTAAACCAATTAAAATCTGGAAAACCCTATCAACAAATTATGGGAGAAGCCGAATTTTATGGAAAACGCTTTTTTGTAAATGAACATGTTTTAATACCACGACCAGAGACGGAAGAACTTCTGGAATTGGCTTCGCCTTACATTCAAGAATATCAAAAAGAAGAAAATCTAGAAAATGTCAAGATTCTTGATATCGGCACAGGAAGTGGCGTTATTCCTATTATTTTGAAAAAGATGCTTCCCCATGCCGAAGTCCATGCGGTTGATGTATCAGCAGATGCTTTAGAGATTGCACAAAAAAATGCCGACTTTCATCAAACAGAAATCCAGTTTCACCAAATGGATATTTTAACAAAAATACCGAATATGGAATTCGATGTTATCATCAGCAATCCGCCGTATATCGGACAAGATGAGCTAATAGACATCAAAGATTCCGTGAAATCTTATGAGCCCAATCTCGCCTTATTCTCGCCCACAGAAGATGCGCTTCTTTTCTATTGTAGAATCGCCGAAATCTCGATTACCAATCTTAAAAAAGGTGGTTTGATCTTTTTAGAAATTAATCAAAAACTTGGTCTAGAAACTTTAGCTTTGTATCAGAATTTTAGTGTTTCAAAACTTATTAAAGATATTTCTGACAACGACAGAATGATCTATGCAAAAAAATAAAGCTACCCAAATTGAATCGCCTTTATCTTTAAGAATTATTTTCGATAATATAGCCCAAAGCACCAGATGGACAAGCGTCAATTTGTGCAATCAATTGTTCTTTAGTTGCCAATTCTGGTTTTATCCAAGGTTTGGCTTTAGGATCATAAACTTTGTGTAGCATTTTTACACAAACACCTGCATGTTTGCACTTGCTAGGTGTCCAAAGTACTGTAATGTCTTTGTTATTGGTATATTTTTTGGTTTCCATATTCTATATTTTTCATTGGTTAATCATTAAAGTAAAGTTAACCAATTTTCTTTTTTGAAAAAATATGATACGCCAAATACACCAAAGGAAGCGACATAATTCCCAAATATTGGGCATTTTCTATAACCAAATCCAAATGGAAAATAATAGCATACAGAAGCCCAAATGCGGCACCACCAAGATGCGCTGCATGACCAAGATTGTCCCATTGTTTCGGATTCAGCATCATATAAACGGAATAGGCAAAATACAATGCTCCGAAAATATATCCAGGAATTGGTAATGGAATGAACATAATCCCGATACCTAAATGCGGAAATGCTGCAATTGCGGCAAACAATATCCCAGAAACACCGCCACTAGCTCCAATTGCTGAATAATAGCCCTGATGTTTATAAATATACAAACTGAATAAATTCCCAAGCAATATTGAGCCAAAATATACAATCAGAAATCCTACAGCTCCAAAAACTTGTAACACAATTGGTCCAAAGAAATACAGGGTGAACATGTTAAAAAACAAGTGCATAAAATCCCCATGCAAGAATCCCGCAGACAACAATCTTATATACTCTTTACGATGCTGTACAGCGCCAACATTGAATTTGTATTTTTCAAAAAAAGCTTGATTCTGGAATCCATAAATACTGATTCCACAAGTTATAACGATAATTAGTAAAAGTAAACTCGGCATTATTCTTCTGTATTTTCTTCTGGTCCTGACTCATCAAAAAGATCCCCAATCGTTCCGCCTTCATCGTAATCTGCCGAATTGACAGTTTCGTTCTCGTTATCTTCCTCCGCTTCGGGTTCTTCTTCAGGTTCGGGAATAATGATATTAATATTTTTTACTTTATCTTTTATAAACTGATTGCCCATTGCCTTAATACCTTTAACAGATATAAACTCGTCAAGATTTATAGTTTCTGCTTCTTTCTCTTTTCCTGATTTGTCTTTAGCAAAATTAATCTCAGCCACGCAATTATCACTTGTTCCTACAAATTCTATAAAGGATTTCGGATGTTCCGAAGGCATGAAGGTTTGTACACTCGGTGTATTTTCGAACAGGAAACGTTTGATAAAATAAATGGATTTTTCACCATCAAAATAGATACAAGTCACAGCTTGCGCGGGTTTCCACTTTTCTAAAATTAAATACTCATCATCGAAACGGTTACTCAAATCAAAGGATACCAATTTGGCTTCACCCTGTGTATTAATGATCAAGATTTTATCTTCTCCTTTAAAACTTCCTAGCAAAGTGCCACGACCATCTGCATTGAGACGTCTTACACTTTCATCAAACCAAATTTTACGAGGCGCCAATGTTGAAACGCCTTCTTCTTTTAGATCCACTTTTTTCACGGCATATTTCGTCACGAGATTTCCACGAGAGTCGCGACCTTTGATTCCCAACTCAGAAAAATCAACTTCAATTCTATTTTTACGAATGCGCGCGTTTGGTTTTAATAATACAGAAACGACTTCTGCTTCACCATTTGGATTTGCAGAAAAATATAAAACTTCTGAGCCTTTTTTATCCGAAGCTAATTTGTAGTCATTCGCTCTAATAACGCCTGTTACCGCAAAACGCTTCATATAATAAGGGCCTTCTTTGCCCTCGCGATATATCATGTTGTAAACGGTTCTTTTATCATTCTTTTTCCAAATACCGACATGCAAAAGATTTTTGCCAACAAAGGTTTTGCTCTCCACTTTTGTCACCTGCATACCACCATCTTTTCGGAAAGTGATAATATCGTCAATATCGGAACAGTCAAACACATATTCATCTTTTTTGAGTGATGTTCCAATAAAACCTTCTTCGCGATTAACATAGAATTTTTCGTTGGCAACGGCTACTTTTGTCGCATCAATCGTATCAAAAACGCGAAGTTCTGTACGGCGTTCTTTATCTTTTCCATATTTTTTTTGAATATTTACAAAATAGTCAATGGCATAAGCAATTAGATTATCCAGATGATGTTTAACCTGTTCTATTTTGCCTTCCAAAGCAGCAATATTATCTAAAGCTTTGTCCTGATCGTAACGCGAAATTCTCATAAACGGCAATTCGGTTAATCGGACAATGTCATCGGTGGTCACCGCACGCATCAGATGTTTTGTAAAAGGTTTTAAGGCTTTATCAATCGCTGCATAGACTTCTTCTTTGGATGTTCTGTTTTTGATTTCTTGGTAAATTTCGTTTTCGATGAAGATTTTTTCAAGAGAAGCAAAATGCCATTTTTCCTCTAGTTCGCCAAGCTCAATTTCCAGCTCAAGTTTCAAAAGTGAAACGGTGTGATCGGTATTGCGCTTCAGAATTTCGGAAGCCGACAAAAACATAGGTCTGTCGCCAACAATGACACAAGCGTTGGGCGAAATGGCCACTTCGCAATCTGTAAAGGCGTACAAAGCGTCAATCATTTTATCTGGCGACACATCGTTGGTCAACTGAATAAGAATCTCGACTTTGTCCGAGGTATTATCTTCAATCTTTTTGATTTTGATTTTTCCTTTTTCATTGGCTTTAATAATACTATCGATAAGGTCGCCTGTATTTTTGGAAAAAGGAAGTTCATTAATACAAAGTGTATTTTTATCTTTTTGAATAATTCTTGCTCTGGCTCTTAGCTTTCCACCACGATGGCCATCGTTATAATTGCTAACGTCCAACATTCCGCCCGTTAAAAAATCGGGGAAAATTTCAAACTTTTTCCCTTTGAGATATGCGACAGAGGCATTGATTAATTCATTAAAATTATGGGGCATAATCTTCGTTGAAAGTCCTACACCAATCCCTTCGGCACCTTGTGCTAACAGCATTGGAAACTTTACGGGAAGATCAACAGGTTCGTTATTACGACCATCATAAGATTTTACCCAATCTGTTGTTTTAGGGTTAAAAACCACTTCCAAAGCAAAGGGCGTCAAGCGGGCTTCAATGTAACGTGCTGCCGCTGCGGAGTCGCCAGTATAGACATTTCCCCAGTTACCTTGGGTGTCAATAAGCAATTCTTTTTGACCAATTTGCACCATAGCATCCGTAATGGAAGCATCGCCATGCGGATGGTATTTCATCGTATTTCCGACGATGTTAGCCACTTTATTGTAACGACCGTCCTCTAGCTCCCGCATGGAGTGCAAAATTCGGCGCTGTACAGGCTTAAACCCATCAAAAACAGATGGAATTGCACGGTCCAAAATTACATACGATGCATAATCTAAAAACCAATCTTTATATAATCCCGAAACTTTTTTCAGGCTTTCTTCTTGATAGTTATTCTCTTCCATTATACTGTTTCAGTACGTGACTGGTTTTCTTCTTTATTAGCTTTTATAACCTTTCTTAAGGATAATTTTAAATCTTTAACTTCTTTATTACTTAGATAAGAAATATCGTATTTCAAAATCAATTGATGACTTTTTTTGCTGTGAATGTTAATTAGAACTTTTTTAAAAAAAATAAAATTAACCACTTCAAAATTCTTTAATTTATATTTCGGAAATTCATCTTTTTTTTGATTTTTAAAAGGAGTAACAATGCTATAATTATTAAAAGTTAGCGTTTCGCCATCGCTATCATATTCAAAAATTTGCTTACCTCGCAGCCAGAACAAACACAGCAATAGAAGGGGAATAAGAATCAACAGATAGCTTCCAGAATTTAAAAAATCCATCTTATACTTTTCAATAAAAAAAAGCACAATTCCAAAAATAAGACCCATCCAAAAAAGAATTTGAAAGAAGTTATAAATTGGAATTTTCTTTTTATTACTTAATCTCATCTTAAAAATTAAATTTTATTTCTTATCAATATCGTCATTTTCCACCACCAAATTGTCAAGAATAAACAATTGTCTTTCTGGTGTGTTTTTCCCCATATAGAACTCTAACAATTGATCAATAGTCTGATCTTTTCCAAGTACAACAGGCTCTAGCCGAATATCTTTGCCAATAAAATGTTTGAACTCATCAGGTGAAATCTCCCCCAAACCTTTGAATCGTGTAATTTCAGGATTTTTTCCGAGCTCACTAAGGGCCTTAATCCGTTCTTCTTCGTTATAACAATACCTTGTTTCTTTTTTATTTCTAACTCTGAAAAGTGGCGTCTGCAAAATATACAAATGTCCATTTTTGATAACATCTGGAAAAAACTGAAGGAAAAAAGTAATCATTAATAAACGAATATGCATCCCATCAACATCGGCATCGGTAGCGATAATCACATGATTGTAGCGCAAATCTTCGAGACTTTCTTCAATATTTAAGGCAGCCTGCAGAAGATTGAATTCTTCATTTTCATATACAATTTTCTTGGTTAAACCATAGCTATTAAGCGGTTTACCTTTAAGAGAAAAAACGGCTTGCGTCTCAACATCACGTGACTTGGTGATAGAACCTGACGCAGAATCTCCCTCGGTAATGAAAATCATGGTTTCCGCTTTTCTTTGGGCTTTTTGATCGTTATAATGCTGACGACAATCTCTAAGTTTTTTGTTATGAAGCGAAACTTTTTTAGCACGCTCCCGCGCTAGTTTTTGGATTCCTGAAAGTTCTTTACGTTCTCTTTCAGAAATTAAAATTTTACGTAAAATGGCTTCTGCAACTTCAGGGTTTTTGTGAAGAAAATTATCCAATTGGTTTTTCATAAAATCCATCACAAAAGTTCGCACCGTCGTTCCGCCAGGCTCCATTTCGTTAGAGCCTAATTTGGTTTTCGTTTGTGATTCAAAAACTGGTTCGATAACCTTCACAGCTACGGCTGCAATAATGGCTTTTCTAATATCTGCAGCTTCGAAATTTTTATTATAAAAATCACGTATTGTTTTTACAAAAGCTTCTCGAAAAGCATTGAGGTGAGTACCACCTTGCGTTGTATTCTGTCCGTTAACAAAAGAGAAATAGGTTTCTGTTTGCGATTTATCAGAATGTGTAATTGCCACTTCGATATCTTCATCCTTTAAGTGAACAATTGGGTACAAAATATCGCCTTCTAATTCCTCCTCCAAAAGGTCGCGAAGACCATTCTCAGAGTAAAAAGTTTCACCATTAAAAATAATTTTCAAACCAGGATTCAGATACGCATAATTGCGGAGCATACGTGCGATATACTCTTTTCTGAATTTATAATTGATAAAGATTTCTGTATCTGGCGTAAAACTAATTTCGGTACCGTTACGATCAGAAGACTCTGTTTCTGGAAAATCTTCTATGATGACACCTCTCGAAAATTCAGCCATTTTCATACGACCATCGCGTACAGATTTTACACGAAAATAGTCGGATAGGGCATTTACAGCTTTTGTACCAACCCCGTTAAGACCAACCGATTTTTTGAAGGCTTTGCTGTCATACTTCCCTCCTGTGTTCATTTTAGAAACAGCGTCAACGACTTTTCCTAAAGGAATACCTCGCCCGAAATCTCGAATGACAACTTTCTTTTCATCAATCTTAATTTCGATACGTTTACCAGCTTTCATGACAAATTCGTCAATCGAGTTGTCGATAATTTCTTTTAAAAGAATGTAAATACCATCATCGGCCGATGAGCCATCTCCCAATTTCCCGATATACATCCCAGGACGCAATCTGATGTGCTCTTGCCAATCGAGCGTCCTAATATTGTCTTCGGAATAATTAACTGCGTTGTTTTCTACCATATTGTTAGCTATCGTGCTTATTTCCGTTTAGATTTCTAAAAAAAAAAAAAGACACTCCTTACAAAAATAATGATTAAGTTTTAGAATCAAAAATAATTGTTAAAAAAATCATAACAAAGGCGAAAACAATCTGGCTAAATGTTCAAAAAAAGACTTCAATTTTGGACGCGATTTCCAATGTTTAAGATTGATTTCTTCGCTAGATTTTAAATCTTCAAAAAAAACGTCTGCTAACTGATTGGCAATAGTTTTATCATAAACCAAAGTATTGACTTCAAAATTAAGCTCTTGACTACGGACATCCATATTGGCAGTTCCAACAATGGAAAGTTCATCATCAATCAAAATTGTTTTGGCATGTACAAATCCTTTTTTATAAAAATAAATTTTGACACCCGCCTCCAAAAGCTCTTCATAATGTGAATATGCCGCAGCGTTCACCAACATAGAATCTCCTTTTTCAGGCACTAAAAGCCGAACATCTGTTCCGGAAAGGGACATTTGTTTTATCGCTTGCAAAACTGCTTCGACAGGAATAAAATAAGGTGTTGTTATAAAAATTCTTTTCTTGGCAGAATATATAGCCGACACAGTTGACATCATAATGGCGGGCTTGGTATCTGGTCCACTTGCTGCACATTGCAAAACTTGCTTTCCGTCGATATTTTCATAATCAAAATAAGAATGGTCAATCTGTGGAATTTTTTTCGTCGAAAACACCCAATTGCTCAAAAATAAAAATTGATAATAAAAAGCACCCGTCCCTTTGAAATAAAGATGCGTATCGCGCCAATACATCTTGCTCGCATTATCGTTAACATATTTTTGCGAAACATTGATCCCGCCTGTGAAAACCTTGTTAGCATCTACAATGATAATCTTTCTGTGATCGCGATAGTTAACGCGATTAGCAAAAAGTCGGAAATTAATTTTATTAACTGGAGACAATTCCACACCAGCATTTTTTAATTCGGTTTTCAAAGTTTTTGTCAATTTTCCACTTCCCAAATCATCATAAAGCAATCGCACCATAACGCCAGATTTTGCTTTTTCAATTAAAATTTGACACAATTCTCGCGCAATATAATCGTCTTCAAAAATGTAATATTCTAGATGGATATGATGTTTTGCTGATTTTAAAATTTCAAAAACTTTAGGGAATTTTTGTTCGCCATTGATTAATAATTCTACCGAATTTTGTTCTGTAAGCGGCGAATTTGTTGCATTAAATAAAAAAGAAGTCGTCGAAAAATACTTTTGTAATTCCTCCTGATGCGATGCTAAAACTTTATGATGCGAAGATTGTACAAACTGCTGTATTTCATTATAAATCGTCTCATTACGTTCTATTTTAAAATCATAAAATTTGTTTTTGCGGTAATTAACACCAAAGAAAAAATAAATTAAAATCCCAACGAAAGGCAAAAAAATAATAAGAAGCAAATACGCCAAAGTCTTACTCGTTGTTTTGGTATCCGTAATTATTTTTGCTGAAAGAAGAATTACCCCAACAAAATATAAAAATTCCAAACCTAGAAGAATATAACGATGTTGTTCTAAAAATTCTTTCATAATAGGATTTTGATTTTAAAATTAATAAATAATCTTTTAAAAAACAGAAAAAACCGCCAATTGACGGTTTCAAAAAATTTACGAAACGTGAGTTTACTTGTTTAATTTCAAACGGTACAAGAAAGATTCGCCTTTCTTTTGGGCTTCATCGGTTATCAAAATACTATCGTTATTTTCAAAAGTTAAACCCTCTTTTTGCGAAAAATGTCCCAACTCGATCATCTGAGATTTTCCAGAGAAAAAATCATCGCCTTTAAAGTCTGTAAAAATCCAAACTTTATCCGAGCTCAGAAGTGCTACTTTTTTCTTATCTGGACTTATCGCTGCACTTGTCACCGCGCATTGGTTAAAATTACCACAAGTCACAAAACTCGATATTTTTTGGGCAGGCAACTTTTGCCCAGACTTGTTTTCTACGCGATAGAGAACCGTTGTTCCATCGAATTTTGAGCTTCTATTTTTTGTAAACAAATAAAATTGATTATTCAAAATAAAGAAAGATTCTACATCAAAAACACGGTCTTTTTTCTTTGGCGGAAATTCGGTTTGCTCAGGATAAAAGAATTCTACTATTGCCGTAGCTTTTGCCTCATTTTGGGAAAGATCCGCAGCATTAATTTTATAAATGGCCAAATTTTCTCTTAAATTATCATTGTTTCCAAAGTCCCCGACATAGATATTTCCAGCATCATCCGATGACAAATCTTCCCAATCGTTGTTCTCAACATTAGAAATTCGGATTTCTTTTTTAATTTCTCCTTTTGTGGTAAAACCAAATAAAATATTTTCATTCTTCTGATCCTCGATTGTCCAAATAAGATCTGAAGCTTTGGAAATTTCCGCAGCAGAAGCTTCTTTTATTAATTTTGGAAGCGTTGTCACCACTTCTACTTTATCTGTGGCCGATTTTTGACAAGAGAAAAGTCCGACTGTCAAAACGCTCAATATTAATCCTCTCATATTATATTATCAATTAAATTAAACTTAAAAAACGAAGTGTTTCAAATGTAGTAAATAAAAATGCACAGCTTTTCTAAACTGTGCATTTTGTATCAAATATGTGACCAAATCTTACAAAATCAACATAGCGTCGCCGTAAGAATAGAATCTGTATTTTTCTTTAATCGCTTCCTCATAAGCGCGCATGATAAAATCGCGGTCTGCAAAAGCTGCAATCATCATCATCAATGTTGATTTTGGCGTATGGAAGTTTGTTATCATCGCACTAGCAACACCAAAATCATGTGGTGGATAGATAAATTTGTTCGTCCATCCATTAAAAGGTCCTATCTTACGATTTGACGAAACTGAAGTTTCTATAGCACGCATGGTTGTTGTCCCAACTGCACAAATTCTTCTTTTTTCCTCAACCGCTTTGTTAATGATATCCGCATTTTTTTGGTCGATGATAACTTCTTCGGATTCCATTTTATGTTTAGAAAGATCTTCCACCTCGATAGGGTTGAAAGTTCCTAAACCGACGTGAAGTGTAATTTCTGCAAAGTCAATACCTTTAATTTCTAAACGCTTCATCAAATGTTTTGAGAAGTGAAGTCCTGCCGTTGGTGCAGCAACAGCGCCTTCTACTTTTGCATAAATGGTTTGGTAACGCTCGGCATCTTCTGGCTCAACATCTCTTTTGATGTATTTCGGAAGTGGCGTTTCTCCAAGTTCATTCAGTTTAGTACGGAATTCTTCATAAGATCCATCATATAAGAATCTCAAAGTTCTACCTCTAGAAGTGGTATTATCGATAACCTCAGCTACCAAAGATTCGTCTTCTGTAAAGAAGAGTTTGTTCCCGATTCTAATTTTTCTGGCGGGATCAACCAAAACATCCCAAACTCTGGTTTCTTTGTCCAGTTCTCTCAATAAGAAAACCTCAATTTTGGCACCAGTTTTTTCTTTGTTTCCGTATAGTCTTGCAGGAAAAACTTTAGTATTATTAAAAATAAACAAATCATGTTCGTCAAAATAATCAATAACGTCTTTGAAAAGTTTATGCTCTATTGTTTGTGTTTTACGATCCAAAACCATCAATCTGGCTTCGTCACGATGTTCTGATGGGTGTTCTGCCAATAGTTCTTCTGGCAAGTCGAAATTAAAATCTGAAGTTTTCATTTTTTTAAATTACGGTTTAAAAATTTGTGAATTATCGATTTGCAAAGATACAACATAAAAAAGCCTTTGTCAAGGGAACTAAGACTTATTAATATTTTTTAATAAATTTAAGTTAATAAAGAATAATTTATTTATTTTTAGTCAAATTTTATAATAATTAACATGTCAAGCAACAGAAGAGATTTTATAAAAACTGCTAGTCTTGCTGGTTTTGGGGCACTTGTACTTCCCAATACTTTATTTGGGAATAGTCTTTATCCACAACAACAGACACTTCACAAAGTAAGAGTCGGACTTATCGGTGTGGGACTTCGCGGACAAAATCATCTCGAACTTCTCGCAAAACGTGATGATGTAGAAGTCGTTGCCTTCGCTGATCCAAGTCCTATTATGCTGAAAAAAGCACAACAATTCCTTGTTAAAAACAACAAGCCAAAAGCACAAGAATTCTCAAACGGTGATTACGATTATAGGAATCTTCTTCAACTCAAAAATATTGATGCCGTCGTTATCTCAACACCTTGGGAATGGCACCACAAACAGGGTATCGAAGCAATGCAATCCAAAAAAATCGTTGGAATGGAAGTCGGAGGCGCCATGACTTTAGGCGAATGTTGGGATTATGTAAAAACTTATGAACGCACCAAAGTTCCTTTATTTGCGATGGAAAACGTTAACTACCGTCGCGATATAATGGCCGTTTTAAACATGGTAAGAAAAGGTATGTTTGGCGAATTGGTGCATGGCCGTGGCGGTTATCAACACGATTTGCGTGGCGTACTTTTCAACGATGGTGTTACACCTTACAACTCAGGCGTTGAGTTTGGCGACCTAGGATTTAGCGAAGCCAAATGGAGAACGCAACATTATATTGATAGAAATGGAGAATTGTACCCTACACATGGTCTCGGGCCCATTGCGGCAATGATGGATATTAATCGCGGAAATCGTTTGACGCATCTTTCCTCGTTTTCTACAAAAGCTTTAGGCTTGCATAAATATATTGTTGACCATCCAAAAGGTGGCGAAAATCATCCTAACGCAAAAGTAAAATTCAAACAAGGTGATATTGTAACCACACAAATTGCATGCGCTAATGGCGAAAGCATTTTGTTAACACATGACACCAGTCTACAACGTCCTTATGATCTCGGTTTCCGCGTGCAAGGTACCGAAGGTTTATAGCAAGATTTCGGTTCTGGAGGTCTTGACCAAGGTCATATTTATTTTGAAAAAATGATGAATCACAACCACAAATGGGATAATTCTGAAAAATGGCTTAAAGAATACGATCATCCGCTTTGGAAAAAATTTGAAACCGACACCAAAGGCGCTGGTCACGGCGGCATGGATTTCTTCGTGATAAATACCTTTATAGAATGTATCAAACGAAATATTGAATTTCCGTTGGATGTTTACGATTTAGCTACATGGTACGCCATCACGCCACTGAGCGAAAAATCTATTGCACATCAAGGCAAAGTTATAGAAATACCAGACTTTACAAGTGGCGCCTGGAAAAATAGAAAACCGGCATTCGGACTATCAGATGAGTTCTAAAAAAGCATTAGTCATTTTGGCAGGTGGCTTGGGAAGCCGTTACAAATCGTTGAAACAAATTGACGGCATCACCGACAACCAATCTCCATTGTTAGAATATTCGTTGTATGACGCGATGGAAGCCGGTTTTAGCAAAATCATTTTGATTATTAACAAACTTATTCCCGCTTCGTACATCGATCGTTTGCAACAAATTGCGTTAAAGAAAAACTTGGATTTAAGATTCGTTTATCAACATATCGAAAATTTTGTACCACAAGATATTGATCTTAGTTTTCGAAAAAAACCTTGGGGAACTGCCCATGCTTTGCTCTGCATAAAAAATGAGATTGAAGAGAATTTTATCATTCTAAATGCTGACGATTTTTATGGCAAAGAAGCCTTCAAAATGGCCTCCGAAATTATCGACCAAAATTTAGTAAAAACAAATCTTCATCATATTATCGCTTATCCTTTGGATTTGACGTTAAGCGAAAACGGCGCTGTTTCGAGAGGAATCTGCGACATTAACAAGCAACAAAGTCTTACAAAAATTACCGAGCGAACTCATATTTTTTCGGACTTGGGAAAAATATATTTCATAGAAAATGACAAAAAAATTTCTTTAGAACCTAAGACCTTGGTTTCTATGAATTTTTCTATATTTAATCCATCAATTTTTAACGATTTAGAAGATAGATTTCATCAATTTGTAAAAACCAATCAAAATCCGAAAGCAGAATTTTATATTCCGCAACTTATCGAAGATCTTTTGCAAGAAAACAAAATTTTTGTAAAAGTCCATGAGTCGCCATCCCAATGGATGGGCGTAACATATCCTGAAGACAAACAAAGCTTGAAATCTTTTATTGAAACGAAAATTAAAGATGGCGATTATCCAGAAAATCTATGGAACTAAATTATATTATTGCTCAGTTTTTACCTGATGTCAACATCCAAAACATCACGCCGCTCGGCAATGGATTGATACACCAGACTTTTCTTGTTGAAACGAGAGGAAAATCTTACGTTCTTCAACATATCAACGATTCGATATTTGAAAAACCCAACGTTTTGGTAAGTAATCATCTGAAAGTCAATAAAAGTTTAAAACTAAACAATTATAAATTAGCATTAGCAGAACCTATAAAAACTATCGATGGACAACTTGTTTTTGAAATCGAAAAGCAGTTTTGGCGTGTTACAGAATTCATCAACGGAAGTATGACATATCAAAAAGTGCTTTCACCAGAGATGGCTTACAACGCATCTGAAGCACTGAGTTATTTTCATTATTGTATTAATTCTGGGGACAAAGTTCAGTTGGAGGAAAGTATTCCTGGATTTACAAATTTTGAAAAGCGTTTTGATGATTTTTCGCAAGGAACAAAAAAAAACAAGCCTTCAAATCGCCTTAAAAACTGTTTGGAAGAACTGATTTTTCTTCAAAAATATATGCATCTAGGAAAGCTTTGGATTGACCTTATCCATAATGGAATGCCAAACAAAATTATTCATGCTGATCCAAAAATCAGTAATATTTTATTTGATTCCAACCAAAAAGCCATTGCAATTATCGATCTAGACACGGTACTTTCTGGCCCAATATTGTATGATTTTGGAGATATGATTCGTTCTTTTACCAATCGTTTGGCAGAAGATGACATTAGTACAAATGATAATTTTGACCCCGAAATTTATCATGCGGTCAAAGAAGGTTTTCTGAAACATTCCAAAGATATTTTAACAAATCTGGAGTTGGAACATTTGGATTATGCTGCCAAAATTGTTGTCCATGTTCAGGCCTTACGATTTTTGTTGGATTACTTAAAAGGTGATATCTATTATGATGTGAGCTACGAGGATCAAAATCTGAATCGAGCAAAAAACCAAATTAACCTTCTGAAGGCTTTAATAAAAATGGATGTTTGATTTGCTTCCAAATTTCGAATTTATTTTGAAATGGAATTGTATGCAAAGGACTTGTGGAAGGCAACGCAACAATTGGTATTGCAAAGTTTTTTCCTAAAATTTTAATTAGATTTTTATATGATTTTTGACCATTGCAAGCTATCATTTTGATGTTAGGATAATCTTCCAGAAGTCGCAAAATATCGTTGGCGTTTTCATTTTTTATTTCAGAATCTAGGCTGCCTTTACGCTCGCAACTGTCGATAACATCCCAAAGTGCGATTTTATGCTTCTTAAGAATTTCAAGTTTTTCTTGGTAATCGTCTGTGACATTTTCTGCAAATAATTCAAAAATAATTTTCCAAAATACATTTTGTGGATGTCCATAATACTCTTGTTTTTCTAAAGATTTGACACCTGGAATTGAACCTAAAATAAGGACTTCGCTATATTCGTCTATTATCGGATGAAAAGAGAAAATTCGGTTTGACATATTTATTTCAAATTATCTAAAACCTTGAACAAAGCTTGACTGATATCTGCGCTTTGATAGTTGTTAAGAATAATCGAAAAGACGTATTTTTTGCCAGATTTCGACGTATGATAACCGGCAAAAGATTTTATATTTCGGATGGTTCCGCTCTTCATCTTCATAGCATTTTGTGGTGGGAATCCGTCGAAATAGTCAGAAAACCAAGGCTGTTTTTGCGCATACAAAAGTGCCTGCACTTCAGCTTTTGCAGAAACATAATTCTGTGGCGAAAGTCCACTTCCATCTGCAAAATTAATCATAGACGGATTGATGCCTTTTGACTTCCAAAAATCTTTCAAAAACTGAACGCCCACTTTGTAAGACGAATTTCCCTTTTTCTCTTTGGCCATCGTTTTTACAAATGTTTCCCCATAAAAATTGATGCTTTTTCTTAGAAACCAATAGACCATTTTGTCCAATGTTGGCGATTGGTATTCGAAGAAGTTATTTTTTTCAGGATAAGAAGTCATTTTCTTTCCAGAAAGTTGATTGTTGTAATAGGTTTCTACATTTCCGTGGACAGCAATATTTTTAGAATTTAAAAAAGATTTAACCTCCACGCCCAATTGCAAAGGCGGATTGGGCACCGATCCCGAAACCGTCATCGACTTCCCAGCGGGCAAACTTCCATTAATTAAAGCAACATCCGAATGTGGTGCGGTAAAAATCAAGCTCTGATCCGACGATCCAGAAGCTTTGAGCTCGTTAATCCATTTAACATTTTCCAAATCGTAAGAAAAACTTTTGAATTGCGTGCCATTGGTATTGATATCAAACTGATTTTCGCGCCAATTGATTCCCCAAGTTCCAGCACCATAATAATTCCCGATATCATCCCAAGGCCATCCGCCTGGCACCGACTGAAAATCGAAATACGAATCGTCAATTATAATATTTCCAGTAATAGACTTGATGTTTTTTTGTTGCAAAGCTTGAAGAAGTTTTTCTTTAAACTTTTCGGGTTTGTAATCTTCATAGCGCCAACTTCCAAGCGTTGGATCGCCGTTTGAGCTTATCCAAAGGTCGCCTTCCAAAATGCCATTTTTAATCTGCCCAGAATAACTTGCCGTCGTTGTATAGCGGTAATCTTTTCCCAAGGTTTCTAATGCTGCCGCCGCAGTAAAAATCTTCTGCGTACTTGCTGTCGAAAGCCCCTTATTGGGCTGATATTCGTACACCAAGTTTCCATTGTCATCGGTAACATAAAACGATAAATTTGCAGAATATGCACCTGTAGAATTGAGAAGTTTTTGTGTGGATTGATCCAATTGATTGGCGACATTTTGAGAAAATAGTAGTTGTGACCCTACAACGAAGGCTAAGAAAATCCTTTTCATTATAAAACTTTATAAAGTCAAATATAAGGAATCATCTATAGAACTAGAATTTTAGAAACAATTTATTATATGCTGTTTTTCCAAACGCTTTGTTTTCAACAAAAAAACTCTTCAAAGAATCTTTGGAGAGTTGGTAATTTTATCTAAAAACTTTTATTAGTTTTTGATGAATTCAAACTGAATTAAATAATTAAAAAACTTTTTTTGATCTAATAATACTTTACACTCATCCTTATAAAAGCATAAGAAGGAATACACAATAAACTTTCCTTGTAAATATGAACAGCAGCAATTCTAATTGGCGCTCCTGTAGGCGAATGAATACCCTTCATGTTATTTTTAAAATAATGTAAAACAGCATTAGCATTATTATTTGTCATATAACGAGAAGCAACCCCATCTGCCCAAAGTCCATAGCCTGTACTTGGATCGTCTCCAATTGTAAACTCTACAGTTTCTAGTGGTACTTCATCTATCTTAAAAGCATTAAATTCATTTATTTCATCATATCCAGAAAATTATCCAAATCTTTGTATCGATTCGGCACTAGAACTTCCAGAAATATAAGCACCTTTTCTAAGTAAAAAAGCACTAATACTTAAACACTGCTTATTATTCGAAGGACAATTATTAACATTATCATACTTAGACACATTAAAATCATCATAATAAGGTAATGTAGGATCCAAGTCTAGAGAAACCGATGAACCCTCTCCACATTTTAAAGATGAATTAGATATTGCTTGAACAGAAAAAGCTTGTGATTTTTTTTGAACTTTTTCAATTTTATTTCCAGCATCGGCTGAAGATACAACATCATTATCTTCCACTCTATCGCAAGAGTAAAAAAATCCAAACATAATTGAAGATAAAAGTAATTTTTTAATCATAGATTTAAATTTTGTAAATTAATTCGGTGCTGAAATAGATATTTTATCTAGAAATCAAAAGGTAAAATCGAAATTCTTTGAAAATTTAACAACAAAACCACACTTAAGATACTTCTATTAAAGTACCGATGTTTTAATTTTTTCTTTAATTAAATATTGAATAAATTTGTAGGAACTTAAATTTTTAATATTAAATACTACAAATATGTCTAAAGCAATTTCACAAGTTCCTATTGCTATTAACGAACCTGTTAATTCCTATGAACCTGGATCTAAAGAAGTAAAAAGTCTTATCGCAACCTACAAAAAAATGTGGGATCAAAAGATTGAAATCCCAATGGTTATCGATGGCAAAGAGGTTACAACTGGTAAACATGTAAAATTACAATCGCCACAAGACCATCAACACGATTTTGGTTTTTATCATCAAGGTGATATGTCGCATGTTGACCAGGCTATCGACTCTGCTTTGGCAGCAAAAGACAAATGGAATGCTTTGGGTTGGGAACAAAGAGTTTCTATCTTCTTAAAAGCCGCTGACCTTATCGCTGGTCCATACAGAGACACCATCAATGCTGCGACAATGATAGGTCAGTCAAAAAACGTTCATCAAGCTGAAATAGATGCGGCGTGCGAGTTTATCGATTTCTTGAGATTTAATGCAGAGTTTATGACAGAAATGTATGCTGAACAGCCCATTTCGGATAATGGCATTTGGAATCGCGTAGAATACAGACCACTAGAAGGATTTTGTTTTGCCGTAACGCCGTTTAACTTTACAGCAATCTCTGGTAATTTGCCTGCTTGTATGGCCATGATGGGAAATGTTGTGGTTTGGAAACCTTCTGACAAACAAATCTACTCTGCTAAAGTGATTATGGATGTATTAACAGAAGCTGGACTTCCTGCGGGGGTTATCAATATGATCTTTACAGACGGGAAAGAAACTGCTGAAAAAGTAATGGCTCACAAAGATTTTGCAGGCTTACACTTTACAGGTTCTACAAAGGTTTTCCAAGGTATGTGGAAAATGATTGGCGATAACATCCATAACTACAGAACTTACCCAAGAATCGTGGGAGAAACTGGTGGTAAAGATTTTGTAATTGCACATCCTTCTGCCAATGTTGAAGCTGTAGCAACGGCTTTGGTAAGAGGTTCTTTCGAATATCAAGGTCAAAAATGTTCTGCGGCATCTAGAGCTTATATTCCTAAATCACTTTGGAACGATATTAAAAAAGTAATGGAAAACCAAATGTCAACAATTAAAGTTGGTTCTCCTGAAGATCCTTCCAATTTTGTAAATGCGGTGATCGATAAAAATTCTTTCGAAAAATGTAAAGCTTATATCGACAGAGCCAATGCATCTAGCGAAGCCAAGGTTGTTATCGGTGGTAAATATGACGACGCTAAAGGTTGGTTTGTTCATCCAACTGTTATCGAAACAACCAATCCTCAATACGAAAGTATGGTTGAAGAGATCTTCGGTCCTATCCTTTCCATCTACGTTTACGAAGATGATAAATGGGCAGAAACTTTAAAATTGGTGGATTCTTCTTCGCCATATTCTTTGACAGGATCTGTATTTTCACAATGTCGCTATGCAATTGACGAGGCTTATAAAGCTTTAGAAAATGCTTCTGGTAATTTCTACATCAATGACAAACCAACTGGAGCCGTTGTTGGTCAACAGCCATTCGGTGGTGGTAGAGCTTCTGGAACAAATGATAAAGCGGGTTCTAAAATGAATCTTCTACGTTGGGTATCTGTACGTAGTATAAAAGAAACATTTGTTTCTCCAAAAGATTATAAATATCCATATCTAGGCTAATATAAAATGTTTTAAATAAAATCGGCGGGCTCTTTGAGCCCGCCGATTTTATTTAAAACAAACCTCCTTAGTATCATCTATGCTGTATAGATCGAACAGATTTTCCATTATCATAATCATCAATATTAACGTTCCAAAATTTTGCTACGGCTGCATCGATAGCCTGCTGTGTCGGTTTATCATTTTGTTCGGTATTATTATAATTGTCATAAGCCCAAACAACAGCATTATCCGCTTCAACACGTTTTGGCAAAGCGTTCAAAATAGCATTGTTGGCAGATTGTTTTATTTTATTAATGCTATAATCTATATAAGTTAGTTTTGTATTTTTAGAAATGTCTAAACTTGTTAATTCATTTTTATACAAGTCAAGATTGTCAAGTTCTATTGCATTTTTCACATCAATACTAGCTATTTTCATATTATTAGCCTCAAATTTCGTAATGCTGTTAGCATTGGGCGCGTAGATTTTAATTTCTTTTCCTTTTACTTTGGAAAAAATTTTAATCTCATTACTATTTGACGGTTTTTCATATTTAATCTTTTTACCATCTCCAAAATCAACCTCAACATAATCTTTTGAGTTGATGTCAAAATCTATAATTTCTTCATTAGCTAAATTGCTTACAAAACTAATTTTTGCAAGACTAGAATCATTTGGATTAAAAGGATTATCATCGTCATCATCGCGACAAGACATCATGCTAACTCCCACCACAAACAAGAATAGCAGATAAATAATTCTGTTACTTTTTTTCATTATTTTTTTATTTTTATTTACTGAATGATAACAAAA
The DNA here is from genome assembly GCF_053891095.1 of Soonwooa purpurea. Lineage (NCBI taxonomy): Bacteria > Pseudomonadati > Bacteroidota > Flavobacteriia > Flavobacteriales > Weeksellaceae > Soonwooa > Soonwooa purpurea. The sequence goes on along the minus strand of NZ_JBSSMA010000012.1, from coordinate 53,258 downwards.
TCACGTGGTGTATTATTATTTATTTTGTTCTATTTTATAATAATTTAAAAACTTTTATGAATTTTTAACAACAAAAAACATTATTCCTTTTAATATAATTTTTGACTTTAAAACAATATTTTAAAGATAAATTCTTTTCTAAATCATAAAAAAACCAACCTGTTTTGCAAGTTGGTTTAATATATTTAAAAATGTAAACTTCTTAATCTTGATGTCTAAACTCACTAATAAAGTGAAGTTTTACATTCGGGAACTTTTCCTGCGTCATGTGGATTGTAAAGGACGAATCCGCTAGAAACACCAATTGATCATATTTATCTTTCGCCAAGAAACGCTGTTTCAATCTTGCAAACTCCTGGAATTCCGCAGACTTTTCATCAGCTTCTACCCAACAAGCTTTGTGAATCGAGATAGGCTCATACGTACATTTGGCGCCATATTCGTGCTCCAGACGATATTGGATAACTTCAAACTGAAGTGCTCCAACGGTACCGATGATTTTACGACCATTCATCTCCATAACGAATAATTGTGCCACGCCTTCGTCCATCAACTGGTCGATACCTTTAGCCAATTGCTTAGCTTTAAGAGGATCATCATTGTTAATAAATCTGAAATGCTCTGGCGAGAAACTCGGAATTCCTTTGAAACTTAATTTTTCTCCCGAAGTTAATGTATCACCAATGCGGAAGTTACCCGTATCGTGCAATCCTACAATATCGCCAGGATAGCTCTCCTCAACAACTTCTTTTTTATCTGCAAAAAAAGCATTAGGTGAAGAAAATTTCAATTTTTTACCTTCTCTTACTAAAAGATAATTTTCGTTTCTTTTAAAAGTTCCGGACACGATTTTTACAAAGGCAAGACGGTCGCGGTGTTTCGGGTCCATATTCGCATGGATTTTAAACACAAAACCTGTAAAGTTTTTTTCTTCTGGCTTAACAATTCTTTGGTCAGATTCTTTGGGTTGCGGCATCGGTGCAATTTCGATAAAAGCATCCAACAACTCACGAACACCAAAATTATTTAATGCTGAACCAAAAAATACAGGTTGCTGGTTGCCGTTGATGTATGCCTCACGATCAAAAGCAGGATATACAGATTCTATAAGCTCCAATTCTTCACGAAGTTGAGCGGCGGCTTTGGCACCAATCATTTCGTCAATTTTCGGATCATTAATATCTTCAAACTTTACCGTGTCGCCGACCTTTTGTTTTTTTTCTTCTAAAAACAACTGAATATTGCTTTCCCAAATATTATAAATCCCTTGGAAGTCGCTACCCATACCAATTGGTAAAGATAATGGTACAACATTAAGACCTAGTTTTTGTTCCACTTCGTCCAAAAGGTCAAAAGCATCTTTCCCTTCTCTATCCAACTTGTTGATAAATACCAACATTGGAATATTTCTCATTTGACAAACCTTAACCAATTTTTCAGTTTGTTCCTCCACACCTTTTGCAACATCGACAACAACAATTACAGAATCTACCGCCGTCAATGTACGGTATGTATCTTCCGCAAAATCTTTGTGACCAGGCGTATCGAGAATATTAATCTTATGATCTTTATACTCGAATGCCAAAACTGAAGTCGCCACCGAGATTCCTCTTTGGCGTTCTATTTCCATAAAGTCGGAGGTTGCTCCTTTTTTTATCTTGTTGGACTTCACCGCACCCGCTTCTTGAATTGCTCCTCCGAAAAGAAGCAGTTTCTCTGTCAAAGTCGTTTTTCCGGCATCCGGGTGGGCAATAATCCCAAATGTTTTTCTTTTGCTAATTTCTTGTTCTAAAGACATAATAAAAATTGAGATTGCAAAAATCGTGATTTTTATTTAAAAACTAAAATTAGATTCTGTAAGAATTTTTCTTGACATTTTATCATTTGGAAATATTGAAAATGTGATTACTTTTGTGCACGAAAACAGTATTCAATGTTCAAATTTATAAAGCGACTTGTATTAGTGATTATTATCGCCAACATCTTGTTTATCACACTTGGGATTTTCTTTAATCCTCCCATTACATGGACACAATTGGGCGGTATGTTGAAATATGGAAAACTAGATCGCGATTATATTTCCTATGACGATATGGGGAATAATGTTAAAAAAGCGGTGATAGCTTCCGAAGATCAACTTTTTTTTGAACATAATGGTTTTGACGTAAAAGCGATTAAAAAAGCATTAGAACACAACGAAAAGAAAGGAAAAGTGAAACGCGGCGGAAGTACCATTTCTCAACAAACCGCCAAAAATGTATTTCTGTGGCAAGGTAGAAGCTGGTTCCGAAAAGGATTAGAAACCGTCTATACATTTATTATCGAAAAAGTTTGGGGAAAAGATATCATCCTGGAGCGCTATCTCAACTCAATAGAAATGGGACAAGGGGTTTTTGGTGTGGAAGCGGCATCCAAATATTATTTTGGGAAATCTTCTAAAGACCTTAGCAAAAGTGAGGCAGCTTGGATAGCTGTTGTACTTCCTAATCCGCAAAAATATGATCCTAAAAATCCGACACCTTATCTCAACAAAAAACACAACTGGGTGATGCGTCAAATGAATAACATTGTTCTGAAATAATTATATTTGCAGAACTTATGCCTTTAAGATTAAAAAACAAAGACAACTTCAGTACGGTTCTAAAAAAATATTTTAGTGCCCAAAATGAAACTTTTTCTCTTGATCCACTCGCTGAATTAATAGGTGCTGTGAAGAAGGAAGACTTGGGTGTTTTCGTAGCTTATCTCAAAGACAATCAGGATATTACTGATAATTTAAGTTATTATATTCAAAATATTTTTAAAGATAAACCCTTTAATTTATCTTTAACAGAAGCAGATATATTATCCGAAAATGCTTTTTTTCCAGAACTAAAGAAAAGACTTCTTAACAAAGTACTACCAAATATAGAAAACGAAAATACGATCTGGTACCTCGTTGACTTTGTATCCGTTACACCCAAAAAAGACCTTGATTTTTTTCTCAACTCCGAGGAAGATAAATTGAGCGAACTTTTCAAACTTCTAAAAATTGATCGTCTGGTTGCCAATACGCATGTCAAAAAAGAATTGCTTTTCGCTTTCAATGTTTTGGCTTGGCGTGTCATCGGAAATGCGATGGATGTTGAGGTTATGAAAATGGTTCCTAAATATCGAAATCTTGACAATCCTTTTTTGGCTTTGCAAAATGAATTGGATATTTTGATAACCAACTTCAAAGATGAGCCCAACTTTCAACTCAATTCTAAAGATGAAGTTTATAAACAAATAAAAGTTTACCTTCAACAATGCCAGGAATTTGTAAATATCGCTTTTAAAAACAGTAGTAAATACGGAATTTCCAGTAAGATTAATCTCTATCTTCTCAAAATTCGTCAGCAGTTGACAAGAATGTCCGAGATACTTCAAATCTTTGTTATTGATGATGACAGCGATTATGTTGTCCGCTCCAAGCAATTATTTTTGAATATACTTCGTTACAAATCGCACAAGAATAATGTCCAAGATTTGCTTTCTGACAATACAAGGTTGATATCGCACCTGATTACCAATCATACCGCTGAAACGGGCACACATTATATCACCTCGTCCCAGAAGGATTATCTGAAAATGCTATGGAAAGCTAGTGCGGCAGGTGTTATTATCGGTGCATGCAGTATTCTTAAGATTTTATACGGCGATTTGGATTCCAGCGAATTTGGTCATGCTGCCATCTATGCTTTCAATTATGCAATGTGTTTTGTTATCATCTATTTGATGGGTTATACGATCGCGACCAAACAGCCTGCGATGACCGCCGCAACGATGGCAAAAGTCCTTTCTGATAAAAATAACACTCAAAAAAACTATGTTGACTTTGCACACTTTGTTTCAAAACTTTTTAGAAGTCAGTTCATCGCATTTGTAGGAAATGTTTTTTTAACGTTTGCATCTGCACTCGCAGTTGTGTATGCACTGGATATTTTGCTCAATCATAATTATGGTACCGAAAAGGCTGACAAGCTGTTCCACAACATTAATATGTTCGAGTCCAAAGCCCTTTTACACGCAAGTATTGCTGGAGTATTCTTGTTTATATCTGGGATTATATCTGGAAATATTGCCAACAATTCGGTATTTTTCCAAATTCCGAAAAGGATTGCCAAAAATCCCTTTATCAATTATTTTTTCGGACAAAAATTCGCTGAAAACCTTTCCATATATTATTATAAAAACTGGGCAGGCATTATGTCCAACTTTTGGTTTGGTGTTTTTTTAGGCATTACGGGTCCCATTGGTATATTTTTGGGCTTGGATATTGACATTCGACACATCACTTTTTCTACTGGATATTTTGCTGTAGCGCTTTATGGTAAAGGATTTTCGGTTGGTATGTACACCTTTTGGGTTTCTTTTGTCACTATTGGATTGATTGGCTTTTTTAACTTTATCGTAAGTTTTGGTCTGTCTATGATGCTGGCTTTCCGTTCCAGAAAGATGAATACAACAGAGATTGGCGCTATATTTCAGGAAATCTTCAAGTATTTTCTTAAAAACCCTTTGCGTTTTTTTATTCCGATACGCTCAAGATTGGACGGAAAAGCACAAGAACTTATGGAAAAGTCTAAAGCTCCTACAAAACCAAAAGATCTTTAAAATCGAAATTTTCCCCAAGACTATTTTTAATTTTGCTTAAATAAAAACTTTTGCGAAGTCTAAAATCATTTTTAAGAAGTGGTGATTTTATTTTGATTAAAAGATTCCCTTGGTCGATATTAACAGACTCTATCTCATTGAACAAATCTGCAGAGAGATAATCTTCCAAAAAATCTTTAATCTCAAAAGCCTGAAGTTTGGATTCAAAACCATGAATTTTTGCAAAACTTTGTACCAATTCTGACGACAAAAACTCTCTTTTCTTTTTCTTTCCCATAATTATTAATCTCGCAAATACATCATTAGAATTAGTTTTGCGAAGTAAATGTAAAATTAAAATTTAAAAAACAAAATCACTATCTTTGCCCGCGATAATTTGGTAAAAAACACTTTATCGAAACTAATTAATAACAAAACAAATATCACGATATAATGAAATGTGGCATTGTAGGTTTACCTAATGTTGGAAAATCAACTCTTTTTAACTGTCTTAGTAACGCAAAAGCACAATCTGCAAACTATCCATTCTGTACGATAGAGCCCAATTTAGGGACTGTTTCTGTACCAGATCCACGTCTTTTTGAGCTGGAAAAAATAGTAAATCCAGAGCGCGTTTTGCCAGCTGTTGTAGAGATTGTTGACATCGCAGGCCTTGTAAAAGGGGCTAGCAAAGGCGAAGGTCTTGGCAACCAATTCTTAGCCAATATCCGCGAATGTGAAGCTATCATCCATGTTTTGAGATGTTTCGATAACGGTAACATCATCCATGTGGAAGGTTCTGTTGATCCAATGCGTGATAAAGAAATTATTGATATAGAACTTCAATTAAAAGATCTTGAAACGATAGGAAAAGCAGTTGACAAAGCAAAAAAATTCATCAAATCTGGTAAAAAAGAAGATATCTTAGCTTACGAAACTTTACAAAATCTTCAAAAATTTGTTGAAGACGGAAAGAATTCTAGAGAATTTCCTGTAAATGATTTGACAGCTCCAATTATAAATGAAGTGAAATTATTGACAAACAAACCTGTACTTTATGTTTGTAATGTCGATGAAAGCTCGATCAAAAATGGTAACCAATGGATTGCTAAGATTGAAGAAATGGCAAAAAATGAAGGTGCTGAAGTTGTGGTTTTAGCAGCTCAGATTGAGGCGGATATCAACGAGCTAGAATCTTATGAAGAACGCCAAATGTTTTTAGAAGAACTAGGTCTTGAAGAGCCAGGCGTTAATCGATTAATCCGTCAAGCTTATGCTTTATTAAAACTACAAACTTATTTCACAGCGGGTGTTAAAGAAGTGCGTGCATGGACAATTGGTAAAGGTTGGACAGCTCCACAAGCGGCTGGGGTTATCCATACAGATTTTGAAAAAGGATTTATCCGTGCAGAAGTTATCAAATATGATGACTATATGACCTATGGCTCCGAGGCTAAAGTGAAAGAAGCTGGAAAGCTTTCGGTAGAAGGTAAAGAATACATTGTACAAGATGGTGATATTATGCACTTTAGATTCAATGTTTAATTGAATTTAAGGCTTCTAAATAAATTTTAAAAACACTCCTAAAACGGGTGTTTTTTTTATTGTACATTTGACCAATTAAATATTTAAATATGATTAAAAAACTACTTCTTACAGCCTCTTTGGCAACTTGTATTTCTGGATTTTCTCAAACATCAATTTTTAAAGAAGATTTTGAAACAGAAGCTGGACGCAATTCTTGGATTAACACAGACAGAGATGGCGATGGAGAAAAATGGGAATTTGACAATTCCGAAATTGATAGTTTCACTGGTTTTTATGCCACATCATGGTCTTGGTTTTTTGATGCTTTTACGCCAGATAATACATTAACAAGCCCTAGTATTATCTTACCAAATAATGCTGACAAAAAATTAACATTAAAATTCGATATCGGCGCTTTTGATGAAGAAGTATTTCAAGAACATTATGCAGTATATGTCATCCCTGCCAACACTGAATTTGCAGGAACCGAAATACCTATTTTTGAAGAAACACTAGATGCTGGCTATATGGACGAGGCAAAACATGTCAATATTGATATTAGCGAATATGCAGGACAAGATGTGAGATTGGTATTTAGACATTATGATTGTACAGATTTGTTGGTTTTACTATTAGATAATATTGAAGTTTTGGAAGAACCAAAGCTAGCCATTTCTGATATCAACAAAACGTCTGTTAAAATCTATCCTAATCCAACTTCTGATATTTTAAAAGTTTCTGGATTAAATAAAATTGAAAAAATAAGAATTTTTGACATGAATGGACACAAAGTTTTGGAAACTCAAAATTCTGAAACTAATCTTAAAAATCTACTTCCTGGCTCTTATATTGTGAATATCTATTCTGAAAACAATGTAATATCCAGAAAGATTATTAAAAAGTAATTATAATAACTCCTTGGATTTAATTAGCTTTAATACTATCTAAATTCAAAAGACTTTTAATAAAGGTTAGCATTATAAAAAAGCGAACCTCTTCATACGAAGAGGTTCCTCTGAAAAAAATGTAACCTATTCCCAGTCGGGCATCCAGGCGTTGCTGAAAAGCAACTTTCTAGAATCCTCGTCGGTAATAGAAAGTCTATAGACATCTTTCTGAGATATTCCATCGTTAGAAGTTTGGGTAAAAATAACCTCTGCTTCATTAGGTGAGAATCTAGGATCAATGTCAATATAGCCGGCTGGGATTTTCGTTTTAGTGGATACATCCAAAACTGTATCGTCTGTTAAATCGTATATAAAAATATGTGTATTGAGTTGTCTGTAGTCACTATTTTCAAAACCAGAGATATCTCGTGTATAGAGAATCTTAGTCCCTTCAACCGAGAAGTCTAAACCTCCAGCTGCTCCAGTAACATTTTCTAATATGGTTTTGAGAACATTTCCTAACATATCTATTACATAAATCTTAACATTGTAACCATTGATATTATTAGTTTTCAATGCAATTTTTGTCCCATCAGCAGACCATGCACATTCAGAAATAAAACTGCCATCTGTAGTTTGATAAACAAGCTGTGTGCCGCTACCATCTTTGTTGACACGGTATATTTTATCAAAGCTTGGGTATAATATTTCTTTTCCATTGGCACTCCATGAAAAATCAACTTCATTAATATTAAAGCCTGAAATCGGAATTGATGTTACTTTAAACAATTCTGAGCCATCTGGTTTTACTGTAAAAATATGAGGATTACCTTCTACAACTTTAATAAATGCAATAACACCAGCTGCATTGCTCTTACGAGGTCGTATTGCACTTGTATTATCTTTAGTAAGTTGAAAATTTTTGCCAAGTTCATCTGATGAGAGAATACCTAGGTTATCACCTATTTTTCTTACAAAATGATATCTATTTTCTGGTATTTTGATGGTTGTAAACTTATTAGTTTTACTAAAAACTTCCTCGTTAATGCCATCTGATGCCACGACCTGCCAAAAATAACTTGTTCCAAAAACCAAACTATCCAATGTCAAGGATTTTTCAGTTAGATTCTTATAGGTTTTAATATTATTATTCTTATTATTTTTAAGAATAACTCTATAAGTAATCGAATCCTCATCTGGATCTGTACAATTCCAACTTAGTTTAAGTGACAAAGCTTGATTTTCTGCATTATCAGCAGGTGTTACAAGCTCCGGAGCAGATGGCGGAGAATTAAGTGTATTATCATCTTTCATTTCGAATACGACACTTACGGTCTGACCATCGTCTTTTAGGTTAGCACCTTTTATTTCCATAATGTAGCCTTCTAGCTCTGCTTTAACAGAGTAATCTCCAATAGGAACATCTTTTATTATAAAACTTCCATCCGCAACCGTAAAAATTGTTTCTGTTGTAGGTGCCGTCGTTATTTTCACATTCTGAAGAGGTTCATTGGTTTTATACTTCACTACTACGCCTTTGATGTTTGCTTTATAGGTTTTTTCCACAAGATCTTCGCTACATCCTGTCAAAATTAATATCAAAAAAAGGAATAGAAACTTTATATATTTATATGAATTCATGATTTTAAAGTTTAAGGTTTGATTAGTTTTTAGGTTTTCCAAAATAATAATTAAGACTTAGTCCTATTCTAAAAAGGTTATCATTCCTTTTACCACTAACTAAATTGTCCCAATCATCATTCATTCCGAAATCATATTCACCATACAATCTTAGTCCAAATTTTGGCATTGGTAGATATTCTATGCCTGCACCAGCATTTATTTTAGTTTTAATATTATTAAAAAATGAATGGCTAGAACCTATCATTCCAACACCTCCATACACATATGGCGAGACGTTGTCATTAGGCATTATTAGGTATTCGACATTAAAATCTAGACTATTAAACTTTCGTTTGAAAATATTAGAATTCACTAAATAGAAATCGGCAACATTAGCATCCAAGCTAATATTATTGCTAACATATATTTTCATTCCAAAATTATATCCAATTTTGGCTTTTCCATCAGGATAATCTCCTTTTATGGTATTGGACATCAATCCGCCAAACAGTCCAAAGCTTCCGCGTTTAGGCGCTATCAATCTGTTATCAATTCTAAAGTCTTCATTAATTTGTTCTTCTGTTTTTTGCTTTGCAATAAGACTATCCACTACTTTTTTATTAGATTCATCTGCTTCCCAAAGACCATCTTTAACACCTTCTAAAACCAATGAAAAGACGGCTTTTTCAATAGCTTCTTTCACCGCAAGGTGTACAGGTTCATTTTTTGTCACACCAATTTCTGCCTCCATAAGTCTTTCTGTGTCAACATATCGAAAGAAACTACCGCTAAGAGATTGTGATAAAATAGTTTTGGAAGTATAAATGGTTTTTAAAATTTTGCCATTATTGGTAGAAACAGCGCGCAGATATACCGAAATGCGATCTTGTCGATATTGCGAACTAGCACCGATTCCAAAATAGCGCGCCCCTGCACCACCTGTCATTATATTAGTATCATAGGAAATAATTCCGCCTTCGATAATTACTCCAGCGAATAAAAGAGGTGGTAATGGCGTAGCAGAACTTTTTTGACCATTTGCTTGGTTTTGTAAAGCTGCATACTCTTGTCTTGTAGATTTTATGATTTGTCTTTCATTGAGCAAATCACTAATATTTTCTCTTTCAATTGTAGTAAACCATTTTGAGTCTTCTAAAGCTTTTAGTAGAATAGAAGTCGTACCTTGAGGAATTGCGGTACTCCAGTTAGAAATATTCTCTGATGCTTTATACTGACCTGTTTGGTCTTTAAACTTATAGACTGCTACCACTGCTTTTTCTTTAGGTTCCGGCAAAGTTTTCAGCAACTTAGTATAAGGCGTTACTTCACCTAAAGTAGAACTTTGATAACCTGTAGGAGCTTTGAATAATGCACTACAGCTATTAAGTATTAATAAAGGAATTGAAAAGAGAAAATGTACTTTTTTTAGGTTACGTTTAAAATACATTTTTTCAGATTTTGGTTATGTTAATTTTTAGTTAGTATTAGGAAGATTGATATTGGTTTGTTCTCCAGTATTCATATCTATAATACCTATGTTAAGGCCTCCAAAATATTCAGAGATTGTGACATTTAGCGACCCCATATTGTAAACACCTGGCGTTAAGTTCGAATCTCCTAAGTCTCCACCAAATAAATTTCTCGAAATTTGATTTAGCAGTTGACGATTAAGATTTTCTTGAAAACTACCTATTGCTGTAGGTTGTTTGAAGCCTGGAGTTTTATTATCATCAAACTGGTTTTGCGCATTAGCTGAATTTAGCAACCAACTGTAGTTAAAATAATCTCCTCCCAAAGCAGGGTTAATTGGTTTGTAAGCCATCTGTTGGGATTTTATGGAGGTATATCCTAAAATAAAAAGGATAACTAGCAAAACCTTTGGAACAGGACAAATTGTTTTCATGTTTTAGGGAGCTCTTAACTCCTTATCTAATAGTTTGCTTTCCCTATAATAATTATTAAGATACCGCATTGTCATCTGTGCTTGTGCAATGATGTAATCATCATTTGGAACCACACGAAAACTGTAGATATTTTTATCACTTGTATCAATATTTATTATACCATTTCTACCTATTGAAGGTAATTCGTTAATATTAATTACAAAAGCGAATTGATTAGTAGAATCTTTATATATATTATAAAATGCCTCAAAAAAATCTTTTCCGATTTTACTTTTGGTATTGTCCACTACAAGACCTTTCAATTCAAAATCTTCTTCTTTAACAATTTCATCTTTCTCATTACTAAAGTTATATTTATGGCTTAGTAACTCGTCTGACTTTACATTAAAAAACAAAGAGTCTTTGGAAACTAATTGATTTTCTTTTTCATTTCTAATAAACAAATAAATTTTTACTTGATCATCATTGGCATAATTAATTGTTATTTGTGATAAATCTTTTCTCTCATCTGGACTGATAATAAACCGTCCTTCTTGCTTGTTATTTGAAATATTGCCGTTTGAAGAACGCTTGATACTTATCAAAAGATAATTAAGAGCATGCACAATATCGTCATTATTAATGGCCTTAGCATGAATCGAAATCATACTCTCGGCATTTTTAACTTCTATAGCAGCTTTCACATCAATAGTATTTTCAATTTGAGAAAAAAATAGTATAGGGGAAAAAATTAATAAACAAGAAAACAAGTAAAACAAATTTTTCATTACATATTTTTTTATCTGTTTTCTATAAATATACTTTTATTACTTCCAATTATTTCAACACTCATTCCATTAGAAATAGAATTGCTACCATCTACTACAATGATATTATTATTACCAATTGTTCTTATCGTCATCTCTGACATTTGGTTTCTGTTATAATCAATATAATTTGCTACATTGTTATTACCCATCTGCAAACTATAAAGCTTATCATCTATTAAGCTTGCTTCTAGCAAATTATTATCACCTAGTTGGATAACATTGCTTAAACTACCAATATCTGCCGATTGTGATGATGTGAGAAATTGTAAAACATTTTGAGAATTAAGGTCTTTAAATGATTGTGTTTTAGCAATTATAAAAAAGCTAAAACTAAACATTATAAAAAGAAACTTTGTTCTCATTTTGATAGAAATAATAAAAGATAAAAAGGAGGAAGCAGCTTATTAATAACTCTTCCTCCTTACATACTAAACTAATCCCCTAGTTACTTTGATTAACAACCATTGAGTTGCCTACTCCAACTTGAGTTCCCACATGACTATGTGCATCACCTAGTTGAGTTACAACAGAAGAGTTAAAAAGTCCTGTTTGCATATCAAGAGCACTATTGCCATTTCCATCTTGATATTGTTCTGCATAATTAGCAAAACCATCCTGCAAAACTATAGCAATATTATCATCTCCTAATTGGGTCTGTACTGACTCATTTAAAATTCCTGTTTGGCTAGCGAATGCAATATTACCATCTCCTAATTGTCCTTGAGTTGCTGAATTACCCAAACCATCTTGTACAGCCCAAGCAATATTATCATTTCCCATAGAAACTTGTGTGCTTTCATTAAAAGCTCCAACTTGTGATACACGAGTATCATTATCATTTCCAATTTGTACTTGGAAACTAGAGTTGAATGCTCCTGATTGAGAAACCCAAGCATAATTAGAATTACCTAGTTGACCTGAATAATTTTCGTTACCAAGACCTACTTGAGTTACATCGATTTCGTTATCGTTTCCATAACTTTCAGACTCATTCATATTACCAATACCTGTTTGAGTTGTACTAGCAATGTTATCATCACCTTGTTGGTGAATAGAGTTGTCGTTCATTAACCCTACTTGGTTTACTGTAGCTGAGTTCCCGTTACCTAATTGTGTAGTAACATCATTGTTAGCTTGAGCGAATGCAAAACTTGTTGCAAAAACTGCACATGCAGTTAAAATTAACTTTTTCATGATAAAACGTTTTTTTAATGGTTTAACAGTCCAAAGATATGTTTGTCAACCCCTTCAAAAAATCGCTTTTATATATGATTTTTGAATATCACTATTTTCCGTTACCCCATCATATCCCCCTCGTAATTTTTGATCTTATCATAAATATCTATAAATAAAAGATTTACACAAACCCAATAAGAAAACATTTATCTAGAAAGTATAACAAAAACTTAATCTAAGTGGACAAATTTATCCAACTAGTTAGAATTAACAATGTAAATTTTATTCAAAATGGCTAAAAAAATTAATTTTTGACTATCATTATTAGATGAAATTCAAACAAAAAACTTAACTATGCTTAAAATTAAACAAATTTAATTTCATTAATATAATATATAATGAAAATAGCATTTCTTGGACCAAAAGCTTCTTTCACCCAGCTAGCGACAACACAACTATTTACTAACGATTTACTAATTCCAGAAGCTAGTATTCTGGATTGCTTCAAAGCTGTCGAAAATAATAAAGTCGAAAAAGCCGTTGTTCCACTCGAAAACTCAATAGAAGGCACCGTTTCCATGACTTTGGATTATCTTTATAAAATGCCAAATGTCAAAATCGAAGCCGAAGCTGTAATGCCCATTGCACATCACCTTATGGTTATTCCTGAAAATAGAAACGAAACTGATTTTGAAAAAATATACTCGCATCCACAAGCCCTTGCGCAAAGTTTTCATTTTCTGAATAGTCATTTTCCAAATATTGTCAAACAAGATTTTTCTTCTACAGCAGCCGCTGCAAAGTATGTTTCCGAAAACAAAAATCGAAAAATTGCTGCGGTAGCCAACCAGTTTGCTGCCAAACTTTATGGTTTAGAAATTATACATCGTAACATTCATGATTTTGAGCAAAACCATACACGTTTCATTATTATATCAAAAAATCAATATACTTATCATAATATTTCGTTAGAAAATATCGGTAAAAAATCTGGTCTTTTGGTCAGCTTACCCGAAGATCATGCTGGAGTATTGCATCAGGTTTTATCGGTTTTTGCGTGGCGCAATATGAACCTCAGCAAAATCGAGTCAAGAACTCTGAAAACAGGTCTTGGTAATTATTTTTTCTTCCTAAATGTTGTTGGCGAATGGCATCCTATTTTGCATGAAAATGCACTTGAAGAGTTAAAAGCTTTAGGAACTAAAGTCGATTTTCTTGGAAATTATAACGAATATCTATTGGAAAGTTAACAGCAGTATTCTATTTTTAAAGCTTAATAAATTTCCCTCCAAATATTAACTACTCATACCGATTTCCCCATTTTTTTTGGAGCTGGTCTTTTATTTTTTGCTCAGTGGAATTTTGCCCAGGTTGGTACAAATGAAAACCTGAAATCTCTTCTGGTAAAAACTCTTGTTCTACAAAATTACCTGCGTGTGCATGCGCATATTGGTAATCTTTTCCATAATCCATATCTTTCATAAGCTTGGTCGGTGCATTGCGCAAATGTAATGGTACAGGAAGATTTCCTGTTTTTTTAACTAAAGCTATTGCATCGTTTATAGCGACGTAAGCAGTGTTACTTTTAGGCGATACAGCGAGATAAATAGCAGTTTCACTAAGGATAATTCTAGCTTCTGGATTACCGATGATATTAATAGCTTGGAAACAATTATTTGCTACGACCAAGGCATTTGGATTTGCTAATCCAATGTCTTCAGAAGCAAGAATCACTAGACGTCGTGCAATAAATTTGATATCTTCACCACCAACTAACATTCGCGCCAACCAATACACAGCAGCATTGGGATCGCTACCCCGAATAGATTTGATAAAAGCCGAAATTATATCGTAATGTTGTTCGCCATTTTTATCATAAAGTGCCATATTTTCTTGTAAAATAGAAAGCACATCATCGTTATTAATATGTTCGGTTTTTGAATTTTTAAATTGATTAAGAACCAACTCTATTGAATTAATCAACTTACGTGCATCGCCTCCAGAATATTGAATAAACGCGGCCTTGTCATCCAAAACGAATTGGGAAAGATTGAGTTCGTTATATTTCTTGAGACTTGTATCAGCCAGTTCTTCCAACTTTTCAAACGTCAAAGCTTTAAGAACATAGACTTGACTTCTCGATAACAATGCTGAGACCACTTCAAAACTCGGATTTTCTGTTGTCGCACCTATCAAAACAATCCAGCCTTTTTCAACAGCATGTAGCAACGAATCTTGTTGAGATTTATTAAACCGGTGTATCTCATCAATAAATAGAATTGGCGATTTTCCGGAGAATAAATTTTGTTTTTTAGCATCTTCAATAACATCACGAACATCTTTAACCCCAGAAGTTACGGCACTTAATTTGTAAAACTTTCGTTTGGATTGTTCCGAAATTATTTCTGCTAAAGTCGTTTTTCCTGTACCTGGAGGTCCCCAAAATATCAACGAATTGATAGTATCATTTTGCAACATACGACGTATTGGTCCTTGTGGACCTGTCAAATGTTCTTGTCCTACAACTTCATCTAGTGTTTTCGGGCGCAAAATTTCTGCTAAAGGCGAATTGCTATTCATAGCTCAAAATTACGAAATAGAATGATAAAGAAAAATGACGATTCTTAAATTAAAAGCTTTGTACGAACTTGAATTTCTAAAAGACTTAACTATTTTAAAGTCAATAAAAAAAACTTCTAAATTGAAGGCTTTTATATGTATGAACAATTAAAGTTTTCTACTAATAACGTAATCTAGCATTATTTGTAAAGATTTTTTCGCCTCTGAATCTGGAAACTCAGCAAGTATATCCAAAGCTTTTTGTTGATAGTCTTTCATCACTTTTATGGCGTAATCCATTCCACCAGAAGTTTTAACATATTCCACCAACTCACGAACCTTTTTAGTATCGTTATTATAGCGCTTTATGGTATTAAAATATTTTTTATAATTCTCTGGTGTCGAATTTTTTAAAGTATAAATTAAAGGTAGCGTCATCTTTTGCTCTTTGATATCGATGCCTACAGGTTTTCCAATGATATTACTACTTGTATAATCGAACAAATCATCTTTAATCTGAAAAGCCATTCCTGTATAGGTGCCAAAATCTTGCATTTTCTTAGCCAAAACCTCATCAGAATTGTTTGACAAAACACCAACTTCGCAACATGCTGCTATAAGTGTGGCTGTTTTTTGACGAATAATTTCGTAATAAACCTCTTCGGTAATATCTAGTTTTCTAGCTTTTTCCAATTGAAGCAGCTCTCCTTCCGCCATCTCGCGAATCGTTCTGGAAATCACCGAAAGCAAGTCGAAATCTTTGTTATCCGTAGAAAGCAACACCGATTTTGACAACAAATAATCGCCCACCAAAACAGCAATTTTGTTTTTCCAAAGCGCGTTGATGGAAAAGAAATTTCGTCTTTTAAAACTCTCATCAACAACATCGTCGTGTACCAAAGTCGCGGTGTGAATCAACTCAATCATAGAAGCGCCACGATAGGTTTTTTCATTAACATCCCCCACTAATTTTGCACATAGAAATACAAACATCGGACGCATCTGTTTTCCTTTGGTTGTCACGATAAAACGGGTAACTTTATCCAATAAGGACACATTACTTTTCATCGATTCATAAAACTTTTCTTCAAAAAGTTTCATTTCAGAATTTATAGGACGTTTGATTTCTTCTACGATATTAGCCAATGTAAGTTATATTATATGATAGCAAAGATAATTTTTTATTAGCGAGAAACGAAATTTCGTTATTCTAATTTTTCTTTTGGGATAAAATATAGTCTAGGTTTGACCGTTCCTAGTGGCGTTTTGAATAATTCACTTGAGAGATAAACGCCTTCAGTATTTACTGCAATTCCTTCTATCTGACCAACTGATAACGCACTGCCCAAATGGTATTTTTTAGGTATTTTACTAAAAAACATCTGATTATCCGACTCATCGAAAATCATTAAATAGACCTGCGTCATCTTAGTATAGCCAACTAGATATAGTTTTTTTTCAAAATAAGCCGCATCTGTCACGACAAAACCCGTATTGTAAGATTCTATTTTTGTAGCTTCTTGAGAATTAAAATTATCGGGATCGATTTCGTAACGCGAGACACTTCTACTCGCCCACTCTTTCGTAAAAATCTGAA
This sequence comes from Soonwooa purpurea, assembly GCF_053891095.1. Classification (NCBI taxonomy): domain Bacteria; kingdom Pseudomonadati; phylum Bacteroidota; class Flavobacteriia; order Flavobacteriales; family Weeksellaceae; genus Soonwooa; species Soonwooa purpurea. The sequence goes on along the minus strand of NZ_JBSSMA010000012.1, from coordinate 36,562 downwards.
TTTTTTGATTATAAAAAATCATAGCTTCAGCATCAAAATCGGTATTAAGATTATTAGATATAAAATCTTTTTGTTCAGGATATTGAAATGAAATAACTTTCGTCGAATCAGTTTTAAAGTCAAAATCCTGATACGGAATTTTATATATTTTTAAATCCTTTCGTGTACCATTATTATTCCCAAAATCTCCAATATAGACAGAAGTAGAATCCTTTGTTACGGCTTCCCAATCGCGATTTTGAAGTTGCGTCGGGATAAATTTTTCAATCTTTCCGTCTTTTGGATTTAATAAAAATAAATCGCCTGAATGCCCGCTGTCATTAAAGCTTAAAAGTTGATCTCCCAAAAAGTCTAAACCGGAGCCTTCACGAAGCGAATCTGACAAATCCGCAATTTTAAAACTTCGAATTTTAAAAACATCTGTTTGTTGGGCAAAAACAAAATTTGCACAAAAAACAAACATAAACAAAACCCGAAATCTCATTTAATATTAAGCTGTTTTGGATTCTTTTTTAACAGTCTGAGCATTTTTCTTTGCCCAATATTCGCGTTGGTAATCTTTCACGGTTTTTCCTTTTCCGTCATGTCGCCAACCTGGTGAATTAAAAATATAATTGAATCTATCTTTTATCGTAAGATTGGGTTGACGGAGATCATTTGCAATTTTTCGCCATTCATATAACAAAGTCGTAACTGGCCCATCATCTGGCATTTTGGGATAAATCCCAAACTTTACGGGTACTTTTGGATCTTCTGGCTCGAACGTTCCAAAAATCTTGTCCCAGATAATAAATACCATTCCCATATTTCTGTCAAGATATTTGATATTACATCCATGATGAACACGGTGGTGAGATGGCGTTACCATAATATATTCTAAAAATCCCATTTTCTTAACCGTTTGTGTATGCACCCAAGTTCCATAGACTTGCCCTACAGCATAACAGACCATAATTGACCAAGGATTAAATCCTAAAAATGCCAATGGGGAAAAGAATAAATATCGGTATAATGGCTGGAAAACTGGACTTCTAAATCCTGTTGTCAAATTAAAATATTCGGAATTGTGGTGTGTAATATGGACTGCCCAAAAGGCTCTGGATTTGTGATCGACAACGTGATGAAAATAATAAGCTAAATCGGTCATCAAAAAGCATAATACCCAATAATACCAAGTTCCCATATCGAAATCGATCAATCGGAAACTATAGAAGAAAAACATAACGCCCATGGCGAAAGCCTTCATAATTAAATCAAGGCTAAAGTTCATCAATCCAAGATAGACATTGGTAAACAAATCTTTTTTACTGTAGAGTTTAGCTTGTGCCACGCTACTGTATATCATTTCTGCCAAAATAACGGTTGCATGTAACGGAATCGACCATGCATACACACTTTCTAAAGCGTTTTCTCCAAATACAAAATCCATTTTAAGATAAATTTTTATTCAATAATTATTATGTTGCTTTATTTGCTAATTGTCCGCACGCCGCATCTATATCTCCTCCACGACTGCGTCTTACCATCACCGTAACACCGGCTTTTTCCAATTCGCGGACATAGCGTTCTTCCGCTTCAATACTACGATGGTCAAACTTTCCTTCACCAATGGGGTTATATTGTATCAAATTAACTTTGCTAGGTACTTGGCGGGAATATCTTATCAAAGCTTTAATGTCTTCATCTTTATCATTAATGCCTTTCCAAACGCAATATTCAAATGTAATAACGGAACCTGTTTTTTGATACCAATATTGCATGGCTTCCATAATCTCGGTCAAAGGAAATTTTTCCGAAAATGGCATAATCTCATTTCTTGTTTTTTCTACCGCAGAATGTAGAGATAATGCTAATTTCACTTTTATATTTTCATCCGCCAACATTTTAATCATCTTCGGTATTCCCGATGTAGAAACGGTAATACGTCGTGGCGACATGCCCAATCCGTCTGGTTCTGTAATTTTACGGATGGCTTCTACAACATTTTTATAATTCATCATCGGCTCTCCCATTCCCATAAAAACAATATTGGAAAGTGGACGATCAAAATACATTTTGCTTTGGCTGTCAATAAGTGCCACTTGGTCAACAATCTCCGCCACTTCTAGATTCCGCATACGTTTTAACTTCGCTGTAGCACAGAACTCACAATTAAGCGAACATCCAACTTGTGATGATACGCAAGCCGTAGTACGTGTTTCCGTAGGAATCAGTACAGATTCCACCATCAATCCGTCATGAAGTTTGACACCGTTTTTAATAGTTCCGTCTTTTGACTTTTGAAGCAAATCAACAGCAATTGGATTAATTACAAAATCTCGGGTAAGATTTTCTCTCAGGTTTTTCGAGAGATTGGTCATATCTTCAAACGAATGTTGGTTTTTACTCCATAACCAATCGTAGACTTGCTTGGCACGAAATGATTTTTCACCAATGCTTTCGAAGTAGTCTTTAAGTTGATCCAGAGAAAGTGTACGAATATCTTTCAAATTCTATAAATTTTACGGTGCAAAGATAAGTCTTTTCGCATAGAGCCTATCTACCTTAATTATTGATTTATAGAAAATAATCCAAATTTATTACATATTATATCGCGACAAAGTTTATGTATCTTTGCAAATACAAACATATTGGATATATGACCTTTGATCAACCTTTTGACACACCATTTCGTATAACGTTTACATTTGAAACTTTAATTGAAGAAATAAAATCTTTAGCTAAAACAGATGCTTTATACGCTGATCAGCACAAGTTTGTGTTAAATGAGATTGAAAAAAATCCTAATCTGTCAAAGCCTTTAACAGATCGTTTACTTAGCGAAAACGATGCTTTTTACAAACAACTTCTTAAAGAACTTTTTCCGCCATTACTTTCGAATAATGAGATAAAAGCAGTCGGAATACCGTTTGCTAATTTCATTTATAATCCGACAAAACGTTTTCAGAAAATCCTTGAGAATGCGGGCGAAGAGTTTTATTTACAGATTAGTGGTTTCACGGCAGAACAATTCTATGTCCTTAGTTGTTGCGTAATTTTGGAAGCCTACTTCAACGCACCTTTCAAAATGGAGACGCCTTTCGTGTACGATATCCCAAGTAAAGAAGGCTATGTTAATCATTATCGTGTGTTGACCAATGCAGAATTTATTAAAATTAACCCAACCGAAACTTCCAAAATTCTCACCCAAGAAGAAATCGAAGAACTGGTTGACAACTACGATAATATTGATCTTTGGAAAGAAAAATTCCCGCCCAGCTCATGGGAAATCCGAGGTTTTGGGATTATCAATATGTACGATGCGACTTCAGAAGTTGCGATTTCGAATCTTAAAAGTCAACTGATTCAGGCTAAAGATGATTTTCGAAATATTAAAAAAGATGTTACCGACATTTTTCGTTCTATTTTCCGAATCGCCGATTTAGAAATTGGCTATACTGCTATTAATTATAAAGAAAATAAGTTTGAGATAACACCCATCAACACTGTTATTGAAAGCAAAATACTATCAACGATTCCCAAACAATTCTTCTCTGACAAAATCCACGAAGCTTTACTACAAAATGTTAAAGACCGTCGAAAATATTTCAGTATTTCTGACATTGATAAAATTGAACATGATAAATCCGAAGGTTTTATTATTGCTAATTTTAAAAAATTGGGAATTAAAAGTGCTGTTTTTGTACCTCTTTATAAAGAAGGAAAATTGCTCGGCATCATAGAGCTAATTTCGGCATCGAAATCCCTCAACAGTATCAATGCCAATAAGATGGATGGTTTCGTTATTTACTTAGAAGATACAATCAATCAGTTATACGAATCTATCGAAAATCACGTTGCCGCGCTTATTCAGCAAGAGTACACCTCTATCCATCCAAGTGTTTATTGGAAATTCCATGACGAGGCGATGAAGCATATTAACATCATGCACGATCAACCAGACAGGTTGCCTTACAAGAATATTATTTTTGATAAGTTGATTCCTTTTTATGGCCAATCGGATGTTAAAAGCTCGAGTAATGTTCGTAACAATGCGATTTTAAAAGACATAAAATCCAATCTGGATATTCTTATCACTTTGCTAAAAAGCTTAGAATGTTGTCAAGGTTTAGATGATATTATTTCTAAAGTTAAAACCAAAAGAAGCGAATTGAAAATTGGTCTAAAAGCCAATACAGAAAGCGAAATTCAGACTTTTCTTCAAGAGGAAATTTATCCCGTTCTTAACCGTTTAAAATTTGAAAGCCTTAGCAACAACGAAGAGATAACGATTTACTACAAACAATTCGAGAGAAATTCTAATGTTGTTTATCACCACAGAAAACAGTTTGACGATAGCATTTCTATGGTAAACAAAGAACTTAGTAATCTGCTAGACAAACGCCAAGACGAACAGCAAAAACGTTTTCCATTTTATTACGAACGTTTCAAAACCGACGGTGTGGAGCATAATTTCTACATGGGTGCCAGCATTGCACCGTGGCTAAGTTTTGATGATGTTTATCTCAAAAATCTTAGAATCTGGCAACTTCGAGTGATTACAGAAAGCGAAATTATTTTCCGAAATCTTAGCGAAAAACTTCCTATGAAGTTAGAAATTACGTCCTTAATTTTGGCTTATAGTGCGCCAATTAGTATAAGATTCCGAATGGATGAAAAACGCTTTGACGTTGATGGTAGTTATAATGCGCGCTACGAAATGATTAAAAAACGTATCGATAAAGCTTTAATAAAAAATTCTAACGAACGTCTTGTACAAACAGGGAAACTGAGTATTGTTTTTTCGCAAAAAAACGAAAAACACGAGTATCTGAAATTTATTAAAATTCTTCAAAACGAAGGCCACTTGAAAGATAATATTGAAATCGTTGATATCGAAGATCTACAAGGTATTGCAGGATTGCAAGCCATACGCGTCGGTATTAATTATGAATCAAAACAAATGAACTACGAGTTTTATCCAGAAATATAGTTTAAGATTGTAAATACAAAAAAGCTGCTCAATAATAAGTGGCTTTTATATTTAAATAATTAAATAACTTCTCGAAAAGCGAGGTAAAAAGTAATCACCGACACCAAAATCCCAATTGTAAAAACAGTATAAGTCGTTCTAAGAATTTTATACTTTCGGTTAAGCACAACGCCAAGATAATAAAGGTCTTTCGACATGCTATCGTAGAGATAATTGCGGTCTTTCATCATTTCCTTCATCGCCCACATATATTCATCAATAGGCATTTTATGAAAATTTCCAAAAAATAAAAGATTGACTTTTCGCTCCTCAATTTCTTTTCTCGTAAAAGTTCCGCTAGATACTTTTGGGCGTGTTGACATAATCGCCATAATAATACTTGCCACACTAAAACCTACCATTACAAAAGTCGGAATGATTAAATGTGCATTGTTCGGCGAGTCCAATTTTGGGATAATCGTCGACAAAGCCACCGAAATTATAATCGCATTAACAGACAACAAAATGTTGGCTTTGGTATCTGCTATTTGGCTCAATCTGGTATGATTGTTCATCGTTACCCGAAACATCGTTTCAATAGCACGTTCTGGCGTTTCTATTTTCTCAAGCTTTTTCTTATTCAGTAAAGCTTTTTCATCTTCTGTTTGATTTTTTTTGTCCTTGTCTTCGATAAGTTCCGCAATTAGCTCAAAAGTTTTTTCAAGATTTTTTTGCTTCTGAACCTCCCAATTTTTCTTAGCGTAATCGGTATAAAATTGATGTGTTTGACTCAAAAAGGTCAAATTGGTGTTAGCCCAATCCAGTTTGCTAATTTTCTTTTGATAAACTTGTTTGCACTCTTGGCGCAAAGCTTCTGTAATGGCAAAAAAATCTTCCGAACCAATATGCGAGCAGTCCGCATCTTTAATAATTTTTTCTAATAAATTCTGCGGAACATAGGTTAATGATGTGGCATGGATTAATTGCTTAACAGCGTTAATTTCTGCTTGCGAAACCTGTTCTTGTTTCAAAAACTTTTCGGCTTCCTGCATACCAACATTTTCGTGTACAGAACAAGATTGACAATAACCAACATCATGAAACCACGCTGCTAATGTTAAAATTTCTTTATCTGTTGCATTAACATTTTCTTCATCAGCTAACAATTCCGTAGCCGTAACAACTCTTTTGGTATGGTCAAGATTATGAAAAGAATAAACGGGAGAAAGCTTATCTTTGAAAAGTTGAATAACGTATTGCTCTGCCTTGTTAACGATGTTCATTATTAAATGTTTGATTCAAATTTATGAAAATATTTACTGCAAAATATGGAATGCTTTCTGTCCTCGCAATAATAAGTATTTCTTGTGCTACAGAAAAAGCCCAATATGGAAAAGATATAAAAAACTTTAATACTACTCAACGTATAAAAGACCAAGATATTGCCCATACTTTCTATTTAGTTGGCGATGCCGGAAACGCAGACAAAGAACACACAAAGAAAATCCTCAATCAGTTTCAGCAAAAATTGGATTCTGCAGATGCTAACAGCACTCTTTTATTTTTAGGTGATAACATTTATCCAAGTGGTTTGCCGACAAAAGATTCCAAAAATCGTAAGTTGGCAGAAGAAAAACTAGATGACCAAATTGCTTTGATGAAAAACTTTAAAGGTCAAGGAATTTTTGTCCCAGGAAATCACGATTGGTACAGCAAAGGCATCATCGGCCTAAAAGAACAACAAGATTATGTCATCGAAAAAACGGGTAACAAAAAAGCCTTTTCTCCAAAAAATTCTTGTCCTCTCGAAACCCGAAAAATCGGAAAAGATATTGCCTTAATAACTGTTGACTCCGAATGGTTTTTGGCAGATTGGGACAAAAATCCAGGCATCAACGAAAAATGCGACATCAAAACCAGAGAAGATTTCTTTACCGAATTTGAAGATCAACTCGGCAAAAATCAAAACAAAACCATCGTTGTAGCAATACATCATCCATTAATAGACCATGGCTCTCATGGCGGTTATTATTCGATGGAGAAACAGATTTTTCCTTTAGAAAATAAATTCCCATTACCGATTTTAGGAACTGGAATTAATCTGATGCGCGCAACAGGCGGCATAACCCATCAGGATTTATCCAACGCCAATTACCGAAAATTAGCCAACAGATTGCTAACGCTTATCGCAGACAAAAACAATGTTATTGTTGTTTCGGGGCACGATCACAATTTGCAGTACATCGAAAAAGGAAAGATTCGACAAATTATTAGCGGTGCAGGCTCCAAATCGGAAGCGGCTGCTGCTATTTCTAAAAATGATTTTTCGTACGGAAATAATGGTTATGCGGTTTTAAAAATTTCAAAATCGGGCGATGCTGAAGTGTCGTATTACGGTCGCGAAAATGAGAAAGAGAAATTATTATTCCGCCGTTCTGTCTTACAGGCGGACAATTATACTGTCAAAAATTACGAGAAAAACTTCCCAACAACAACGACAACTAGTATTTACAATTCGAAAGAAACCGAAAAATCAAAACTTCACAAATTCCTTTGGGGCAATAATTATCGCGAAACTTACAGCACCCCAATTACAGTTCCCACATTGGATTTGGACACATTGCTTGGTGGCGCCAAAGCCACTCGCGCAGGCGGCGGACATCAAACCAACTCTCTACGACTGGACACGCCAAAAGGCGAATACGTGATACGAGCACTTCGTAAAAGCGGCGTCCGATTTTTGCAGTCGGTTGCTTTTAAAGACCGTTATGTTGTTGACGATTTCGAAGGTGGTTTTGCCGATCAATTCTTATTAGATTTTTACACATCTTCCAATCCTTATACGCCTTTAGCCATCGGCGCTTTAGCAGAGTCTATCGGCATTAAACATACAGATCCAAGTTTATATTTTGTACCAAAGCAAAATGCGCTTGGAAATTACAATCAAACTTTTGGTAACGAATTGTATTATCTTGAAATTCGCCCTGCAGAAACAGAAGAAAATCCCAACAAAATCTTAAGTACAGAAGATGTTATAAAACTCTTGGCTAAAGACGAAAAATACAAAATAGACGAAGCCACCTACATCCGTGCAAGATTATTCGACATGTTAATTGGCGATTGGGACAGACATTATGACCAATGGAAATGGGAACAAAAAAATGTGGGAGACAAAATTTATATCTCTCCAATCCCAAAAGACCGCGACCAGGCTTTCGTTAAATACGATGGATTGGCTACGCAAATGTTTTTAAATTTTCCAGGGCTACGACACATGCAAAGTTTTGGACCAAATATTAAAAAAATTAAATGGTTCAATATGGAGCCTTTCCCACTCGATTTGGCATTTACCAACCATGCAACCGAGGAAGATTGGAAACGCGAAGCCGATTTTATCAAAACCCATCTGACCAAAACGGTGATTGATAAAGCTTTTACAAAACTCCCAAAAGAAATCCAAAATCTAGATGTAGAAAACATCAAACAAAATCTGGAACATAGAAAACAGAATTTGCAAAAATACGCTTCTGACTATTACAAAGTTTTACGAAAAAATGTCATCTTAACCGGAACGAATAAAAAAGATAAATTTGTTATCACGCGACTTCCCAACCAAGAAACAGAAGTCAAAATCTATCGAAACAAGCAAGATGGCGAAGAATTGACATTTCAAAAAAACTATTTGAAAAAAGAAACTTCAGAAATTTGGATTTATAGTTTGGGCGACGAAGACGAACTTATTGTCAATGGAAAACAGAATAATCCAATAAAACTTCGACTTCTCGGCGGTCTCAATCATGATACTTATAAAATTGAAAAAGACAATCGCGTCAGTATTTATGATTATAAATCCAAAAACAATACGATCCCCGCCAATACTTCTGCAAAACTCACAGACGATTACGAGCTCAACGAGTATAATTATAGGCGTCTGAAATACAGCTTTTGGAGTGGAATGCCAAATCTTGATTACAATCCAGATGACGAAATTGTGTTAGGCATGACAACAACTTTTACCAAAAAAAGATTTAAAAACAATCCATTTGCTGCAAAACACAGTTTAAAAACCAACTATTTCACTGGTTCTAAGGGGTACGAAATCGCCTACGAAGGCATTTTTCCAAGATTGGTTGGCCATTGGTATTATGGCTTGAATACAGGATTCACAGGTTCTCATTTTATTAGAAATTATTTTGGTCAAGGCAACTTAACAATTAATGAAGAAAAACTTTATGATGAAGATTTTTACCGTATCCGTGCAAAAGAATTCTATGTAAAACCATCGATTAACTGGCGAAAAAATGCAAGTTGGTTCTCAGCAAGCCTCGTGTATGAAGCTTTAAAAGTTGAACCAACGGCAAATCGTAGAGTTAATTTACCAGGCGTTGTAGACGCGCATCTTTTCAACACACAACATTTTGCAGGATTGGATTTTGAATTCGATTTTGAAAATTTAAATAAAAAAGTAAATCCTAGTTTGGGAATGAAATTTAAGCTTGGTTTCAATTATCGCCAAAACCTCAACAATTCTGAAAAAAAATTGCCAAGTTTGGTAACTGGTTTAGGGTTTATTCATTATTTTACCAATAATGAGAAGCTAATTCTTAGCACTTATGCTGAAACAAAATGGTTGCTTTCTAATCATTATGAATTTTACCAAATGGCAACTTTGGGAGGCAACAATAATCTTCGAGGTTTTAGGTTTGATCGTTTTTATGGAAAAACAAGCTATTTCCAAACCACCGACTTGCGTTTGGATTTAGGAACTGTCAAAAACTCATTCGTGCCGATTAACATTGGAATTTTCGGTGGATTTGACTATGGACGTGTATGGATCCCGAATGAAATTACCGACAAATGGCACAACTCTTATGGTTTGGGATTATGGCTGAATGCTTTGGACATGCTCGGCGTAGAAGCCAGCTATTTCCGATCTAGTGATGGCGGCAGAATTGCCATTGGTTTTGGTGTAGATTTTTAAATTTAATTATAAATAAAAAAGAGAAGTTTTTAGCTTCTCTTTTTTTGTATTTATTGTTTTAAGAATTTTTGTCTTTCTTCATCAAAACTCAAGATATATTCACCTTTTTCCAATCGCGAAATATTAATGGCTTTTCCATTATTAAAAGTTCCGTTTTCCAAAAGTCGTCCATCCAAAGAGAAAATTTGGTAGTTTGTATCTTTTGTTAAACCTGAAACAAAAAGTTCGGTCTTTGCAGGATTTGGATATAATTTAATTTTTGAAGTTTTAATATCGTTGGTTTGTAAGTTATTATCACGTATAACCGACGAATTCCTGGTTAAAATCTGTAAATCTTGGTTGAAATAAACCGCCGTTACCGGAAAACCAACTTCTTTTGTGAAATACTGATTGTTAGAAGTATGATCTAAAACCAAATCTACCGATTGACCATTGGCTCCAGCAACTTTTATAGGCAAAGGCATTTCAAAAAAGCTCACCGAATTATGGCTTTGGGTTTGCGAGATTTTGAAAGTCACAGCCGTTGTCGTTGCTCCAGGTTTCCAACGCACTGTATAGCTTGGATAACCTTGCCCATAAATCCAATCATTAAAAAATTCGGTATAATCTTGCCCCGAAAAGCTATTCACAAAATCAACAAACTCAGCAGTTTTCGCATAACTATTTGCAAATTGTGGCGCTGTATGATAAGCTTTTAGCATGTTATAAAAATTAGCTTCCCCCATTTTCCACTTTAACATTCTCAACACATAAGCGGCTTTTCCATAAGACATTCGACCATTAAAAATTTGTCCGAAAGTAGGTTCTGGATTATGGATATAGACACTGCCATCCGTCACACTTGTAATATAATCCATTTCATTTTGAAGATAGCTTTTAAAGTTTGATGGTGTCATTACTAATTTTTCGTAAACCAAATGTTCTCCAAACGTTGCAAAACCTTCATTAAGCCAGATATCGTTCCAAGTTCCACAAGTAACTTTATCACCAAACCACTGATGTGCCAACTCATGCGCAATAAGACCCTGCGAGAAATACCCCATACTGCTCATGGTAGTATGCTCCATCCCGCCACCAGCATTGAACTGCATGTGTCCATATTTTTCACTTCGAAAAGGATATTCGCCAAAATGCTCTTCAAAAGTTGCCATGCAGGTTTTGGTCCAATTAATCGCTGCCATTTGTCCACTATTATTAGCTGTAGACGGATATATGTAATTAATGAACGGAAAAGCATTTGCCCCACTTCCGAAGCTGTCAGTAAGTTTAACGTAATTTGTAATTCCTAGGGCGACAAGATAAGCTGGCGTAGGAATATTGGATTTCCAAAAAGTCGTTTTTTTTCCTGATCCTATATTGGTTTCTGAAACTAAAACACCATTCGCTGCAACATTATACTGCGTTGATGTTGTAATTTTAATATCCAGTTTTTCAATTTTATCATTAAGACTTTGCTTGGTTGGCCACCATTCTTTAGCGCCGAAAGGCTCTGACAAAGTCGCTAAAATAGGTACGCCACTTTGGGTTTGTGAGGTAAAGGCATCTTGCGAATCATCTGGAGATCCACTATAAGTAATTGATAATGAATCTAAAGCCGATGCAGGAATCGACGTTGGAAAATTGATTTTAATTTCTTTACTAGCCAATTGCTGGAAACTAAGATTTTGATTGTGGTACTTGACTTGGCTAACTGTAAGATTATTTGCTAAGTCAAAATAAATCGTATTGGATGGACTTAACATTTTAAAATGTGAAGTCACAGTACCTTTTACAAATTGTTGTGCCGGATCCAAATCCAACTCCATTCTTATATATTGGAGATCATAATTAAGTGTATTTGGATTTTCGTTCTCATTAAAAAGCAAAGATTTTGCTGCTTTTTGACGTTCGCTTTCTATTATTTTATCTTGCTGTATTCTGGTCTGGGCCTGACTTAACAACGAAATTGAAGATAAAATTAAAATGATAAAATTTGTTTTCATAGGCAAAAAAAATACTCGCGAATTGCGAGTATTAAAAATATAAAATATTGTGTTACAAATCTAAGGTTGGATCCAAAAGTTGTTCCATTCTATTTTTAACTTGAGAAACCGAACCATTGTAGTTATTGATTAATAATGAGAAAACTAAGGTTTTGCCAGTTCTTGTTTTAATATAACCTGCCAAGGTTTTCACGCGGTTTAAAGTTCCTGTTTTTGCGAAAATCTGTCCATTAGAATTGGACAAAAACATTCTTTTAAGCGTTCCTGTTTGTCCAGCAATTGGCAAGGATTCAAAATAATCGTTATAATACGATTCTTTCATCAGTTTGGATAAAAATTTAACCTGCGCCATGGGGGTAACAAGATTACTTCGTGAGTAACCACTACCATCTGCATAACTTAAATTTTCGACATCAAAAGATTTATCTTCTAAATGAGAAAGGACAACTTTTTTTCCACTTTCAGCCAATTGATCGCCTGCAACATAAAAGCCAAGACATTTCAGTAGCGATTCAGAAAGTGCATTATCACTATGTTGGTTGACATAATGCACAATTTCTGATAAACTTGGTGACTTATAATTACTAAGTATTTCGCGAGGTTCTGGCGTTTGATCCATAAATCTCGACGTTACTTTTCCAACAACTGGAAATCCAGATTTTTGCATCGTAGCTTTCAAAGAATTAGCGACAGCCATAGGTGGCTCAGCTAATTTTGTAGTCAATCCCATCCCTTCAAACTTGTCTGCATATACCATTTTGTTATTGTATGGCGATATATAAAAATAGCGTTTCTCATTATTGAAAGGATTATTTTGTTTTACAATAAATCTTTCGTTGCGAGGATCAATATCTTTTGTTGTACCAACGGGTAAATAGTAATTATTATGGTCTAACCAAACAATATTGGCAGGCAAATCCTTTTTATTTTCTTTGAAAACCGCTGTTTCTACGATGATCTCGCCATTTACTTTTTTTATTCCTTTATCACGAATAGCAGTTATAAATTGCGAAACCAGACCAGAAGTCGTTGTAGAACCCACGCGTGCTGCTCCAAAAGAAGGATCACCACTACCAATAATGTACAGATTGCCATCCAACACACCATTTTCATCAATTATTCCAGAATACTCCAACTGGGTGTTCCAACGGAAATTTCCTCCAAAATAAGAATAAGCCGTCTCCGTTGTCAAGAGTTTGGTTGTTGAAGCTGGAATTAATGGTGCCTCCTCATTATACGATGTAATTACTTTGTTGCTTTTCGGGTCATAAACAACAAAACCCCAATTAGCTGTTCTTAAAACAGGATCCGTAAACATTCTGTTGATGTTAACTTCAATATTCTCTTTTGGTGTCAACAAAGATTTTTCGGGCGAAATCTCTTTCGCCAAAAGACCTGGTTGCTCGTAAAATTGAGGAATTGAAGATACTGCAGATGTTTGTGCAAAAATGCAAATGGAAAAACCTAAACTAAGTACGCTAAAGCTCTTTTTAAATTTATTCATTCTCAAACATTTAGATAAAATTTTGAATAATTAATAATCCGAAATCATTAATATAACTCAACCTTTTTCAAAACGAGGTAAAGATATACAATATTGCCTCTTTAACTAAAATATGCGGTTATAAAAGCCTATAAACTTTGTTAAAAATTGTTAAAAATCGACAATTATGCCTTTTCTTATAGATTTGTATGCGCTAATTTCATCAAATTCTTGCAGACTTTTTAATATCAAAGTTTTGAATTCCTGATATTTTTTCCCTCTCGGAAGTTTAAGCAAAATCTGAAACTGATACATATTGTTCAATCGTGCTATAGAAGCGGGTTCTGGACCCAGAATACATTCTTCGGGTAAATATTTTCTTAGAATAGATCCCAAAAACTGAGAGGCACGATTCACTTTATCTTCTCGGCGATGCTTCAACTCTATCATAATGAGCTTTGTAAACGGCGGATAATGAAACTTCTTTCTTTCTGTGAGGAAATAATTGTAAATACCCGAAATATCTTCTTTTTGAATCAGCTCAAAAACTGGATTTTGAGGATTGTAAGTTTGAATTAAAACTTTTCCTTTTCCTGAAACCCTTCCCGCTCTTCCCGAAACCTGCGTCATCAACTGGTAAGCGCGTTCCTCAGCACGGAAATCCTGAACATATAACATAGAATCTGCTCTCGGAATCGCTACCAATTCAATATGATCAAAATCTAAACCTTTGGAAATCATTTGTGTTCCTACAATGATATCGGTTTCGCGGTCTTCAATTTTTTCGTAGAGTTTTTCGTACGCAAATTTCTTACGCATTGAATCCACATCCATTCTATCAACTTCTGCGTCAGGGAAAAGTTTGGACAATTCTTCATGAATTTGTTCCACACCAACGCCTCTTTCATTGAGGTTTTCGGAATGACATTTAGGACAAACTTTCGGTTTTGAAGCTCGTTGACCACAATAATGGCATTTCATTTCATTCGAAAATTTATGATACGTCATCACCACATCGCAATTGGAGCAATAATTAACGTAACCACAAGATTCACATTCTACAACATTGGCGTAACCACGGCGGTTATGAAGAACAATAGTTTGATTTTTATGTTCTAAATTCTGACGAATATTTTCCAATAAATAAAAGGAAAAATCTCCCGAAACATTCTTAGAATCCTGAGCTTCTTTAAAATTAATCAATTCAAATTTCGGCAAATCCACATTCCCGAATCTTTCACCTAGAAAAACATATTTCAACTTATCTTTTTGAGCCGCAAAATAGCTTTCTACAGAAGGTGTTGCCGAACCCAAAATAAGATTCGCTTTATATTTCTGAGCTAAAATTTGAGCCGCATCTTTAGCATTAAAAACGGGTGAAACTTCACGTGGTCTATATGCCGAATCATGCTCCTCGTCTACGATTATCAAACCTAAATTCTGATAAGGAAGAAACAACGCATTTCGAGTTCCGATAAGAATTTTAAACTCGTTATTTTTTATTTTTCTCCAAACTTCTACCCTTTCAAAATCGGTGAGTTTTTGATGATAAAATCCTAAAGCAGAACCGTATTTTTTCTCTAAACGCTGAGTAATCTGCTTGGTTAAAGCAATTTCTGGAAGCAAAAACAAAACATTTCTATCAGAATTAATACAGTCTTCAATTTTTTCTAGATAAATATGGGTTTTCCCCGAAGAAGTCACACCATGAAGAAGAACATTTTTATGTTCAGCAAAAGCTTCATCCACAAGAATTTTAGCTTGGGTTTGGGCTTCCGTTAAAACTTCTAAATCTTCGGTTTCGCCTTCAAAACTTTGCAAACGATCTTTCTGCAAATAATATTCGTCCACCCAATTTTTATCCAACAAAGCTTTGATATGGGAGGCTCCAAAATATCCATCATCAAACAAATCCGATTTTTTTATTGCGAGATCTGGATTTTCGGTTTGCTTTTCTAAAATCGCTAAAAAAAGTTCCTTTTGTTTTGGCGCTCTTTTCAGTTGAGCCAAAATTTCTGTCAGTTGAAAATTCTGTAAAACCCCTTCTTTAATCCTCACATAAGCCACTTCTTTGGCTCGGTATTTTTCCGCAACCTGCTCATCAATTTCAATATATTGCAAATCAATTAACGAGTTGATGGTTTTTATGATTTCTTTTTTTGGAATAAAAGCCTCGATATCCGTTAAATTAATCACTTGACGGACTTCCAAAGCTTGAATAAGATACATTTCGTTCACATCCAAATTCTGAAAATCTACAACAGCATTGGGTTTTAATTTTAAATAGGTTTCACTTTCCAATTTTAAAGACGATGGAAAAGCAAAACGATAAATATCGCCTAAATTGCAGAGATAATAGTCGGAAAGCCAATTCCAAAACTGAATTTGCTCAATGGGTAAAATAGGTTTTTGATCAAGAATATTGATAATTTCTTTCGGAACAAAAGTTTCGGGGACGTTTTGATGCAAATCCCAAACAATTCCTGTGTAGATTTTTTTCCCACCGAATTGCACCAAAACACGCATTCCCAATTGGATTTCGCTCAATAATTCATCGGGAACTTTATAGGTAAAAGATCCTTCTAAATGTAGTGGCAAAATAATCTGGGCGTAATGCAAAATCTAAATTAAAGCGTAAAAATAAAGTTTAATTTAGAAAAGTGCAATTTGGTTTTTCCAAAAAAGTTTTACAATGTGATATGAAGTTGTTGTCTGTGTCAATTTATTTTTCACCTTTATCCATCCCAAACATGGAATCTATCATCTTATTGGCGATTTCCCAAGTGCCCGTAAAGGTTTCCATTACTTCATTCCAACCTTGAATAAGATCTTCTTTGATTAATAATTTAAACCAACCTTCCTGTGTGGCATCTTCGTTGTTTTCTCTCTGTGTTTCAATGTAATTTTTGGCATGTTCTACCAAATCTACTTTGTCTTTTCCTTGATTAGTATTTTCTGAATCCATTGTGTGTTATTTTTAAAAGTTCACATTAAAGTTACGAATCTTTTAGAATATCCATTAAATAAGTTTTATTAAGAAATGTATTTTTAAATCAATTAAAACAAGAATTCAATCACTTTATACCAAATTGCGGATGTACAAAAGCCCACAACAATGCTTATTCCGATGATGAGATTGGTGAGTTTTGTGTTGAGTCTAAACTGTTCTGCAATGATGCTGGAAGTTACCAAAGTGGGCATTGCGGCTTCGAAAATGGTAATTTTTGCCACATCTCCTTTAATTCCGAGAATTAAAGCCAAAACCAAAACAATTGCAGGCGCCAAAATTAATTTATACAACATAGAAGTTGAAATTTGGGGCATTAATTTTTTCCAACCATTGAATTTAAGTTGTAATCCAACAGAAAACAAGGCCAAAGGTCCAACCGTTGCTGCCAATTTGTCGAAGAACGGTTCTGCGATCGTTAAATTCACAAACTGAGAAATCACCAAAGCACTTATACAACCAATGAAAGGCGGAAAAGTGAAAAGTCTTTTCAGAATAAATTGTGCACTTACATTTCCAGATTTGCTTCCTCCTTTTAATGCAGAAATTATTCCTAAAGTGGACAATCCTAAAAACATGGTTTGGTCGCAAATAATAGCAATACTCAGTAATTTTTCGCCATAAAAAGCAGAAATCAACGGAAAACCAATGAAAGAGGTATTGCTGTAACCGCTCGCCAAATCCAACGTACTTTGAGATCTTCTAGAATAGCCTTTGTATTTGCAATAGATTTTCATGAAAACCCCACTTCCTACTGCAATTAAAAGCGTTGCAAAAATGGGAAAGAGCATTTCTTTGGACCATTCTACTTTCGGTAAATATTTAAAAGAAACAGCGGGTAAAGCCAAGTAAAGAATCCAAGTATTGATGCCTTTGTGCGCATCGGGATGTATAGATTTTGTTGCTTTGAAAACCATTCCAGCAATGATGCACATTGCTATCAAAACAAAATTTACCATTTTTTAGATTTTAGATTTGAAACTTAAGACCGCAAAGTTACTTTAGCTGAAAAAAAGAGAAAAACTTGAGTGAAAAAATTTAAAAAAGATGTCGAAAATCATTTAATGACAATAATTGAAATAACTGATTCATATTTGGTGAAAGCTTCAAAAATTATTAAAGTTGTTGCAATAATTTTCTTAATTCTTGTATGTCAATTTCCTCCGAATCTTTTGAAATACACGCAGAATGTAGATAATCAAAATCTTGTTTTAAAATATCAACATTCTCTGATCTCACGCCGCCACCCACTAAAATATTAATTCTATTGTTCGCTAAAGTTTTTAATTTTTTTAAATTTTCCAAACCTTGCATTGCAGAAGCTTTGCCACCTGAAGTGAGGATGGTTTTGAAACCACATTTGATAACATCTTCTAAAGCCTGCTCCTGATTTTCTATTCGGTCGAAGGCACGATGAAAAGTACACGGAATTGCGCCTGCATGATTAATTAAGTCTAAATTTCTATCAAAATCCAGTTGGTTATTTTCATCCAAAATTCCAAAAACAAAACCATCCGCTCCCACTTCTTTTAGCATCATCAAATCGGATTTCATTTGTTCAAATTCTTTTTCGTTGTAAAAAAAATCGCCACCTCGCGGTCTTATCATCACAAAAATAGGAATATTGGTTTTGGCTTCCAATCTTTGTAAAGTTTCGATATTTGGCGTGATGCCTCCCAAAGAGTAATCTTCGCAAAGCTCTATTCTATCTACATTTTCTTGAATAGCAATTAATGCAGAAGTTTCGTTAAAACAAGCAATTTCAATTTTTGACATCATTAGATTTTTTAAATGGACCAAGGTTTATTTTAAACTAAATTCAGGTTTTTCTAGGCGATTTCCCTTTTGATCATGAACCGCAAAGCTAAAGCCATCCTGAATACAATAGGCGCCGTATTCGCCTTTTTTGTTCAGTGCGATAAATCCAACTTGAATTTCCTTCAAACTTTCCCCTCTTGATTTCGCAATGTTAACAATTCGTTCTACGGCTTCTCTACAAGCATTTTGAGGTGTACGACCTTGCCGCATCAACTCTACTACTAGATGCGTTCCTACCGTCCTTATGACTTCTTCGCCATGTCCCGTTGCCGTAGCTGCACCGACTTCGTTATCGACAAATAATCCCGCACCTATTATCGGAGAATCGCCCACTCTGCCGTGCATTTTGTAAGCCATGCCACTCGTGGTGCACGCGCCCGACAAATTACCATGAGCGTCCAAAGCAATCATCCCAATGGTATCGTGGTTTTCAATATTAACAATAGGTTTGTATTTGCTATCTTTGAGCCACTCTTTCCATTCTTTTTCAGATTCTGGAGTGAGAAGATTTTCTTTTTTAAAACCTTGCGTCAACGCAAATTCTAATGCGCCGTGGCCTACCAACATTACATGTGGCGTTCTTTCCATAACAGCACGCGCCACAGAAATTGGATTTTTGATATGTTCTAAAGCTGCTACCGAACCAATGTTATATTGATGGTCCATAATGCACGCATCCAAAGTTACTTTACCATCGCGATCTGGTCTTCCGCCGTAGCCAACGCTTCGTTCAGCTGGATCATTCTCTACTAAAATTACGCCTTGCTCAACAGCATCCAAAGCTTTTCCATTTTGGGACAGAATTTTCCATGCTTCTTTATTGGCTTGAAGCCCAAAGTCCCAAGTTGACAATACAATAGGTTTGTTAACTGACAGTGGCGTCATGCTTTCTAACAATTCGGCAGCTTTCAATGGCACTAAAGCACTTGCTGCGGTTACAACACCTATTTTTTTTAAAAAAGTTCTTCTGCTATTCATTTTTATTTTTTCTTAACTGATTGCAAATAATATTGCAAATTGATTTTAAAGAAATTTTATTTTTTCGAATTATCAAATCAATTTTCCATTTAAACATTCGTATAAAAAAAATCAAATGGAGTGTTTATTTAAAGCTAAAATTTGATTCAATAAATATAAGAATTATTCAAAAAAAAATCTTGTCAACTTTCGCTAACAAGATTTTATATTTTGTGAAAAACAAATTAAGATTGTTTTCTACGTTTTAATTCTTTTTCGATAAGAGCCAGCTCTCGCCCTGTTTGTCCTGCCACAGAGGTGTTTTCTTGTGCTCTTCTGGTAAGGTACGGCACCACATCTTTAACAGGTCCGTAAGGAAGATATTTGGCTACATTATATCCCTTATCTGCCAGAAAATAACTAATATTATCGCTCATCCCATACAATTGTCCAAAATGTACATGTTGATTATCGTGTTGTAATCCTTTTGCTTGCATTTTGTCCATGATAAGCTCTGTTGATTTTTCGTTATGAGTTCCGAAAAATGCAGACACACGATCGAGATTATTCATCATAAAATCAAT
The DNA here is from genome assembly GCF_053891095.1 of Soonwooa purpurea. Classification (NCBI taxonomy): domain Bacteria; kingdom Pseudomonadati; phylum Bacteroidota; class Flavobacteriia; order Flavobacteriales; family Weeksellaceae; genus Soonwooa; species Soonwooa purpurea. Next base: position 16,799 of record NZ_JBSSMA010000012.1, on the reverse strand, counting down.
TCCTGAATTGTAGTTTCTATCAGAAGCATCTTTGTTGGGCTGGATAGGATCTGGATAGCCTTTTTCTGTTGCTCTCTCTCTTTCCTTCTCCATATACGCGCCACGAACGATTTTGTAGCCAATGAAATAGCCTTTTTCTTTCGCACGTTGTAGATGTTCTTCCATATATTCTAGACGGCCAGTTCTGTACATTTGGATGGTGTTCCAGACAATTGGTTTTTCTTTATTATACTTCTCCATCATCTCTTCGCACAGCTTATCGGCAGCATCTTGCATCCAAGTTTCTTCGGCATCAACCATTACTTTTTTGTCGCTTTCGTAACAAAGTTTACAAACTTCATCAAAACGATTAACAATGCGTTGCCATTCTTCCTTTTGACTGCTTGTAAGCTCTACACCTTTTCCAACTTCTTCGTACAAATCAATTCTACCAAAAGCAGTTGGCTTGAACACCACAAACAGAATTGCTGGATTGCCAATAGAAAAACGAACGATATCTTTAATCTCTTTGCAAAAAGCATCGAAAGTCTCCTCGTCAACTTTTCCTTCAATAGAATAATCGAAAATACTTCCTATTTTATGTTTAAATAAAGTTTTGACAACCTTCATACTTTCTTCGCGCGATTCTCCACCACAGAACTGCTCGAACAAAGTTTGTTTAACAATTCCATCTACGAAAGGAAAATTGTTTTTTACAACAAAATTAAGCATAGAAACGCCAACATTCGTCAATGTCGGGTTTTCGATAGCTTTGAACATCCAATAAGCTTTTTTGAGCTGGCTATCGGTTTTGTCTGCAAAAGCTAGTTTGGTATCATTGAAAATACTCATGTCTCGAATAAAATTAGATTGCTCAAAATTAAGCAATCCTAATCATTAATTCTTAAAAAAAAAAACATTTTGAAAGCCTCGCATTGCTGAAAAATCTCATACTTTTGCAAAAATGCCTTTTATGATAAGTTTACTAGACGAAAATTTCAGCAGTTTAAATATATTTTTGAAACAAAACATCGCGAGTAAAATCTTTATTCTTGTTGATGAAAACACGCATGAAGATTGTCTTCCGACTTTGTTGGCCAATATGGAAACAGATTTAGCTTTCGAAATTATAGAAATCGAAGCTGGTGAAGAGAACAAAAATATTAACACAAGTGTTCAACTTTGGGAAATACTTGCTGACTTGGAAGCTGACAGAAAAGCTTTAGTCATAAATCTGGGTGGCGGCGTTGTTACCGATATGGGCGGTTTTGTTGCATCAACTTACAAACGTGGCATCCCATTCATTAATATTCCGACAAGTCTTTTGGCAATGTGCGATGCGTCCATAGGTGGGAAAACGGGCATTGACCATCAATATTTAAAAAACATTATCGGGACATTTGCTGAGGCCGAGCATGTTTTTATTTATCCTGATTTTTTAGAAAGTCTAGATTTTGTACAGCTAAGAAGTGGTTTTGCAGAAATGCTAAAACATGGCTTAATTGCTGATGCCAAACATTGGGAACAATTGGTTGCAATTTCTGAGTTGTCTGTGGAAAATCTTCGTCCACACATTTTAAGAAGTACAGAAATAAAACAAGAAATTGTTGAAAAAGATTTTAAAGAACAAAACATCCGCAAAAATCTAAACTTCGGACACACCGTTGGTCACGCCATCGAAAGCCTTTTCCTTGCCAACAACCAACTTCTTCCGCATGGTGAAGCTGTGGCTTTAGGAATGATTATCGAGACGCATCTTTCGTATCTCATTCAACTAATTACTGAAGAAACTAGTTTAGAAATTATTCACAAAATTCAAACATTCTTTCCGTATGTTGATATTTTGGACTTTAGTAATGAGGCGATATTGTCTTTGATGCTAAATGACAAAAAAAATGCAAATGGAGCTATTAATTTTTCGTTGATTGAAGGGGTTGGCATTGGCGTTTTTGATCAAAAAGTGAGCGAAAAGCATTTAATTTTGGCTTTAAACTACTACCGAAATTTAAAAAAATAGCGATTAAAAAACAGATTTTTTAGATGTTTAAAAAAAAACAACACAAGCACATAACAATTTAAAAATCAATAATTTAAAACAAAACATTTAACATTTATAATAAAAATAAAGTCTATAAATTTCGAATAATTTAAACGTTTTGGCAAAGTATTTGAAAGGACTCTTGTCGTAAAACAAAAAATTAAAATTGAAATTTAAAATTTAATATTATGAAAAAGTTATTTGTAGGATTAGCAGTTGTAGTTGGATCAATGTCGTTCGCACAACAATTCGGGATTAAAGCAGGAGCAAATATTTCTTCAATTTCAAAAGATGGCTTCGAGGATACAAAATCAAAAGTGGGTTTCAACGCTGGTGTGTTCATGAATGCTCCTTTATCTGAACAATTCAGTATTCAACCAGAGGTGATGTATAGCCAAATGGGATCAAAAGTTAACTTTACAGATAATACGTCTGCAACACTAAAGTTAGATTATATCACAGTACCTGTTATGTTCCAGTTTAATGCGACGCCGCAATTCTATCTAGAAGCAGGTCCTGAGTTTGGATTCTTAGTAAGTTCTAAAGCGAAAGGTGAAGTTAATGGAAGTGGTGAAACAACCGTGGATTTAGACAAGGATAGATTTAACAGCTTTAATATGGGTGCTGGATTGGGTCTAGGATTTAACTTCAATAAAAATATAGGTATCAACGCGCGTTATGTAGCTGGCTTTACTGATATTAATAAAAACGGTAACACCTCATTAGAAAATAATGATAACAAAAACAGAAATAATACGTTCCAAGTTGGACTGAATTATAAATTCTAAGCTGTTATACTAATCAAATTTAACCTAAAAAGACCGAGAAAATTCTCGGTCTTTTATTATTTAAAAATAAGTTGATTATTTTTTCACGAATTTTTGATTGGTAGATTTACCGTTTTTATCAATAATTGTAATGATATAAGTTCCTGATTTTAATTCTGTTAAATTAACTGTATTATCAAGCAACTGGGTTTCTTTGATTTGACGTCCTGACAAATCGGTAATTTTGACCAAAGTTTTGGCATCAGCATTGTTGACATATAATATGTCTTTCACTGGATTTGGATAAATCGTCACATCAGATTTTTTAATATCCGATGTTGCTAAAGTGCCTTGCGAAAATTTGAAATCATCTAGAATAAGGTAAAAATCGCCACTATTAAGCTGTTGTCCAGAAACTCTTAGTTTGAAAGCTGCGTTTTGAGGAACTTCACCCGCAGGAATTGTATAGCTAAAATTAGCACATGTGATAATCTGATTAAGAGCAATAGTACCAATATTAGTATATGTTGTGCCGCCGTCAATCGAATATTCTACAAACATTGTCCCGTCTACAACATTATTGCTTTGAGCAGGGAAATTGTAAGTTCTATATTTAAAAGAAACATCTATAGATTGTCCATTGGAAGAAAAAGACGAAAAGGTCGTAGAGCCCGTTTTTCCGCCTGACCAAAAATTTCTGATTAGCCCATAACTCCCTTCACAAACTGGTGTGGTTTTACTTCTAAAAAAAGAAGCATTGGCGAAATCACCATTATCAACTTCAAAACCTTGACTTTTATTAATTTGACCAAAAGATAAAGCAGCAAATCCAACTGCTAAAGAACATAAAACTTTTTTCATAAAACTATATTTAAAATTTAGGATTGCAAGAATAATCAAAAAATTAGAAATAAAAAAATTCGCTACCAAAAGACAACGAATTCAATAATTTTTAAAGCAATTTGTTATTATTTCAGTTTTTTTCGAGGCAAATTCATTAATACAATTGCAAATAGGATTAACGCAATCCCACACCATTGGATAAACTCGACACGTTCTTTCAATAAAATATAAGCCATCATTACAGAAACCGGTAATTCCATAGAACTAATGATGCTTCCCAAGCCTAAGCCAGCTTTTGGAAAACCAGAATTAAATAAAATCGGTGGTAAAATGGTTCCGAAAAGCGATAAGATTAAACCATATTTCCAAAAAATACTAAAATCAAATGCTCGAATATTATCTGGATTGTCGGAGAACATTGCATAAATTGATTTTAAACCATCAAAATAAAAAGGTCCTATTTGTCCAAAAAATAAAAACAAACTAACGATAATTGCACCGCCTAATAGCATAAACAATGTCTTACGAAACGGCGATGCATAAGTCGCAATACTATTTGCCGCAAACATGGTTGTAGAGAAGGATGATGCTGCAAGAAGTCCCCACATAAGACCTCTCCAATCCATCTCAATATCTTGGTTCAAAATATTTGTTGCTAATAAAGTTCCTACTAAAACAATAATTACCGAAATTATTTTTCGGACTCCTGGCTTTGTTTTTTTCAGAAAAGCTTCGATAACAACGCTGATCCAAACGGACTGCATTAATAATACAATAGCGACAGAAACATTGATATATTGTACTGCTAGGTAATAAAACAAACTGGTACATCCCATTGAGGTTCCTGCCAGGATGAGTTTTTTCTTGTCAATATTCGTAATATTTGGATAAGCTTTCTTCGAGACTTTGGATTGGTAAATGTTTAGCAATAACATTCCTAAAATCCCCAAAACAAATTGTGAGGCAGTTACTTCTGCGGTTGTAAATCCTTCTTTATAAGCCAACTTAACAAATGTGGCTAACATTCCGTAAAAGCTGGCACCTAGTCCTACTAGGATGACACCTTTTAATACATTATTCTGTTGCATAAAATCTTTCTTTAGTTTCTCAGTTTTTGAGAAAGGGAGGCAAAAGTACGGCTATTTTTTGAATCGTGAAAAGCCTACACAAAAAAACCACTTCTTTTGGAAGTGGTTTCGTATGTTAAGATGTGAAAGTTGGATTATTTACCTTCTTCCATTCTCTTTTTCAATTCTGCTAAAGCATCGATATCTCCAAGAGTTGATTTTTCTTCACCAGAAGTTGCAGCAGGCTTAGCCTCTTTTGCAGCTTTTTTCTCCTCATCTCTGAAGATTCCTGTGTGAGATACAACTACTCTTTTGAATTCTTTGTTGAATTCGATTACTTTGAACTCAGCAGTTTCACCTTTCTTAATTTTAGATCCGTCTTCCTTCTCTAATAATCTTGATGGGCAGAATGCTTCAACCTCAGCATCTTCGAACTGTACAGAAGCACCTTTATCATGTACTTCTACTGCATTACCAGTGTGAACTGTTCCTTCAGCATATTTAGTTTCGAATTTATCCCAAGGGTTTTCAGTAAGTTGTTTGTGGCCTAATGATAATCTTCTCGCTTGAGTATCTAATTCTAATACTACAACGTCTAATTTATCTCCAACAGCACAGAACTCAGATGGATGCTTGATTTTCTTAGTCCAAGAAAGATCAGAAATATAAATTAATCCATCGATACCTTCTTCTAACTCTACGAATACACCAAAGTTAGTGAAGTTTCTTACAGTACCTACATGCTTAGAACCTACTGGATATTTAGCTTCGATATTTTCCCATGGATCTTTAGAAAGTTGCTTCATACCTAGAGAGATTTTTCTCTCTTCTCTATCTAGAGTAAGTACTTCTGCTTCTACCTCGTCACCAACTTTCACGAAATCTCCTGCAGATCTTAAGTGTGTTGACCAAGACATTTCAGAAACGTGGATAAGTCCTTCTACACCTGGAGCGATTTCTACGAAAGCACCATAGTCAGCAAGAACAACTACTTTTCCTTTTACTTTATCACCAACTTTAAGGTTAGCATCTAGAGCATCCCAAGGATGTGCTTCTAATTGCTTCATACCCAATTGGATTCTTGTTTTCTCATCGTCGAAATCAAGGATAACCACTTTCACTGTTTGTCCATCTTCAAGGATTTCTGATGGGTGGTTAACTCTAGACCAAGAAAGGTCAGTGATGTGGATAAGTCCATCAACACCTCCAAGATCGATGAATACACCGTAAGAAGTAATGTTCTTAACAGTACCTTCAAGAACTTGACCTTTTTCAAGTTGAGCGATAATTTCTTTTTTCTGACCTTCGATGTCAGCCTCGATAAGCGCTTTGTGAGATACAACAACGTTTTTGAACTCAGGGTTGATTTTAACCACTTTGAATTCCATTGTTTTACCAACGTACTGATCGTAATCTTTAATTGGCTTAACATCGATTTGAGAACCTGGTAAGAATGCTTCGATACCGTGTACGTCAACGATCATACCACCTTTCGTTCTAGACTTAACAAAACCGTTAACGATTTCTCCAGTTTCGTGAAGTTCGTTTACTTTATCCCAAGCTTTAAGCGTTCTTGCTTTTCTGTGAGAAAGTTGTAATTGTCCAGATTTGTCTTCTCTTCTGTCAACCATTACTTCAACCTCATCACCTACTTGTAAACCTTGGTTGTAACGGAATTCGTTAAGAGAAATAACACCTTCTGATTTGAAGTTGATATCAACGATAGCTTCTTTGTCTGTTAATCTTACAACTTTACCAACGATAACGTCGTTTTCGGCAAGATCGTTAAGAGAACCATTGTAGATTTCTTCTAATTCTTTTTTCTCTGATCTGTCATTAGCATCAAGACCTGACTCGAAAGACTCCCAATCAAATTGTTCTGGTGCTACGTTTTGGTTTAATAAAACCTCTGCTGAATTTGTCTCTTTTGACATAATTCTAATTTTAATTTGTATTCCGTTTTTCTAAAAGCTTCGGCTAAATATAGACTTTCCGAAAAAATGGAAGATGTTAGTTTTGAATAATTTAAGCCTGCCGAATTCACACTATAAAAAGTGGTGCAAAATTACAAATAAATATTAAATCTAACTAATTTTTGTACAATTTTATCAAAGCTATTTTCATTCCTAATAAAATAGAAAAAAGTAACAGCAATATTAAATTGTAAGCATCCTTTTCTAGCTTTAAAATTCGAAAATAAATCCTAAATATGGTAAGGTTGATTGATTATCTTGATTGCTAGAGATCAATTCATATTTCTGATCTTGCAACGGTGCATTAGGATTAGAAATCACACCTGTACCATCTGCATTTCTTAGGATATTAACGACTGGTAAATTACTTGGATTATTGGATCCATAAACATTTACAACATCCATATAAGCGGTAATTTGCCATTTATTAAACACCCATTTCTTTTCTACACGAATATCCAATTGATGAACTACTTTTCCTCTAATTGTGTTTAGCAAAGTAGTGTTATAGATAGGTCCGTTTGCTATGTCCCATATTGTAACTAGAGAACTTCTGTTAAAATCATATGGTGTTTCGGGAAATCCACTTTGCAGCCTAAACCTAGCACCAACGTTCCAATTTTTTTTAAAATATTTCCCAGCAGTAACGCTCGCAATATGCCTTGTATCCCAAGCAGAAGGAATTAGTCTGTTATCTTCATTTGAAAATTTTGAATAACCAAAAGTATACGAAACAATTCCATAAAAATCATTAGCGGTTCTCTTTTGTGCTAAAAATTCTACACCATAAGTTTCACCTCTGGATCGAGCATCTAATGGTTCTGCACCCACAACACCATAACCTCCCAAAGTATTGGCTAAGCTGTAGGAATTCCTTAAAGAAAAAGGATAATTAGAATATTTTTTGTAATAGCCTTCCAATGTCAATCTTACATCATTTTTCGCATTATATTCAGTGCCGAAGACGATTTGTTGATTTTTAATATATTTTAATGTCTTTTTATTCGTTAAGTCATCATCTATACGAAAGCCTAAAGCGGTAAAAGGTGGCAATTGGTAATAAATACCTGTATTGAAATTCAATGCCCATCTTTTACTGATCTCATAACGCATCGATAATCGCGGTGAAAACTGCTGTAATGGATTTTCCATTAATTTTGAATAATCGCTAGCATCCCATCTCGCCCCAAAGGAAACATTGAGAGCATTGTCAAAAAACTTATTAGATACTTGGACAAATGCTCCATACTGCATCAAATTTAATTTTGTAGTATAAACATCATCATAGACGCCTGTAGTTGTTACATTTTTGTTGTAGGATTTATTAAAATAATATGAATACCCAACATTAATCCCTGTACTCCATTTATAACTTCCAACACTCCAATTCCTGTCGAGTCTTAGCTTGTGCTCTATTTCTTGAGAATGGTAATCTAAAAGCAAATTTTCTGGGCTTTCACTATTTCTAAAATATTTTTCCGATTTATTATCCAACGTATTTCTACTGAGAGTGAAAAGCCAATTGCCATTATTCACCAAATGCGAATATCCTAATCCAAATGTATAATTCCATTGTGGAGAAACAGGAATCCTATCAAGTAAGGCTAAATTGGATGCCGTCTTTTCGGCATCAAGATTTAACTTAAATTGATCAATAGCACCAATTCCGAGAAAATAAAGCTCGTCACCTGACCTAAATTTTTTTGAAATTTTAAAATTCGAATCATAATAAGACGGTAAAAAAGGCAGTCCAATAGCTTTGAAAAGCAATTGCAGATTAGATTTTCTGATAGAGAATAGACCTGTCCACGATTGATCTTTACTCAACGGTCCATCAGCCATGAATTGCATATCATCAATTCCTAAAACAACTTTATAACCTAATTTATCTTTTCTGGCTTTTTTAAAATTAAATTCGAACAAAGATGACATTACAGCATTTCGTCTAGCAGGAAAGGCACCACTATAGAAATCTACATCTCTAATAAAATCAACGGTGATAATGCCGCGTGGTCCCCCAGAAGCCCCTTGAGTCTGAAAATGGTTAATCGTAGGAACCTCAATTCCGTCAATATAAAACTTGTTCTCTAACGATGAGCCTCCCCGAATCAGCAGATCATTTCTAAAACTAGAAGTATTGGCAACACCAGGTAGTGACAACAAAGCTTTGGAAATATCCCTGTTAGAGCCTGCATTTTTTTGAACTTCTTCACTAGTGATATTCCTTAGCGATACTGGACTTTCTGATGTTGTTTTATATTTTTTAGCATTTACTACAACTTCAGAAATCTCGTTAGCCTTGTCCAAATTATTAATTAGTCCAATAGAATAATTTAATTTTTGATTTGGAACAATATTAACATCGTAGAGATAAGTGCTTTCATAACCTACAGCTGAAATCGCAAAACTAAAATTTCCTACTTGTAGTGAATCAATACTTATTTCTCCATATCCTGATTTTTCTGATTGGGTGTTAATTACGCTAACTTTACCTTCTAATGCTTTCTTAGAAAACTGATCATAGAGCGAAATTGTAATACCTCCTATTTGTGCTTTAATACAAATTGACGATAAAATTACACATATAAAAATGTAAAATTTATTATTCAACATGCTTATATATTTTTATTATATTAACCACGATTATTACTTATCAATATGCAAATATACATCTACTAGGACGAAAAGGCATTTATAAAATATGACTTGTCACTTACAGATAAAATTATTTATCTTTGAAAGCTCGATTGAACCAATGAAAATTAATCTTCCTGACAAACTCTATTATTCTATAGGCGAAGTTGCCAAAGCATTTGACGTCAACACCTCTCTCATCAGATATTGGGAGCAAGAATTCCCTATTATAAAGCCTAAAAAAAATAAAAAAGGAAACCGATACTTCACACCAGAAGATATTAAAAACCTGAAAATGATTTATCATCTCGTTAAAGAAAAAGGCTATACTCTCGATGGTGCGCGCATCGCTTTAACAACAAATACCAAAATCTCGGAAACCATCACTTTAATCGACCGACTCGAGTTTGTAAAAGCGGAGCTTAAAAAACTTAAAAAATCTTTGGACAATATCCCAGAATAAAGAATGTTAAGCAAAGGCTCTTTTTTCATATAAAACTCAAGCATTTATCATAATAATTTCTTATTCAATCTTTTACATAGAAAAATATTATAGAAATTAAAAGTTTTCATTAAAATTTTGTGTATTTTTATTACTAAACACAAACGACATGAAAACGCAACTTCCCTATCAAATGAGACGCAAACAAATTTTTGCTTTAATATTAAGTGGTTTGTTTCTTTTAGGCTTTCAGATAACATTTCATTTTTATAAAAAACATTCTTATCTAAATAAGGACAATATTGATAATCTTCAATTTGTTACTACAGAATTTTTAGAAAAACCAATTAAAAATTTTGACCCAAATGCATTGGACGCAAAAGATTGGCAAGATTTGGGATTCTCCGAAAAACAAACTGCCACGATTCTGAAATACAAAGATTTGGTCGGAGGAACTTTCACATCCAAAGATCAACTTAAAAAGTGCTATGCAATTTCTGAAGAAAAATTCAAAAGTCTAGAAGCCTATATTGTATTAGAAAATGCTGATTTTAATGAAAAAACCACGAAACATTCGACCTCAAAAAAACTAAATATTTCTGGAAAATTCAATCCTGACCAATTATCACAACAAGATTGGCAAAAGATGGGATTTTCTGAAAAACAAGCAGCTGCCATTCTCAAATATAAAAACTATCTCGGCGGCAGTTTTGTAAGCAAGGAAAAACTAAAAGATTGTTTCATCATCAATGACGAGCAGTTTTCTCAAATGAAATCCTATCTTATTCTTCCAGAAAAAACGCCCGAAAATTTCAATAAGTTTACGAATCATTCACCTTCAAAAACAAAAATAAATTATCAGAAATTCGACCCTAACCTCTTAGATGTTAAAGCTTGGCAAAGTTTGGGCTTCTCTGAAAAACAAGCACATGTCATCGTTAATTATCGCGAGAAAAACCTGAAAGGAAGCTTCCGAACATTAGACGACATTAAATCTTGCTTTGTGATTTCCGAAGAAAAATTTGAGGACTTAAAACATTACATTATTCTGAATCCCGATAATTTTAAAAATTCAAATACCGAAAAAACATTTGATAAAATTGTGCAACAAACGGATTTTACAAGTTTAGATTTAAATAAAATTAGTTTTAAACAGCTTATTGAATTTGGCTTTGATGAGCGTGCTGCGGGAAGTTTTGTAGGATTTCGGAAAAAACTGGGTGGATTTGTCAACACACAACAAATGCTAGATACTTATAATATTGATAAAGATTTGATGCAAAAATTGATTAATACTTGTAAATTTTCTACCGATGATGTCCAAAAATATTCCTTAGTGGACGCACCAGAAGATTGGTTAAAAAGTCACCCTTACTTTAAATATTCTGCAGATAAGATCATTTTTTATCGAACAACTTATCCGAATGACGACAAAATTTGGAAATTCCTGAAGCTAAAACCAGAATACGAAACCCGAATGCGTTGGTATATCAAATAATTCTTGATTCTTGATTCTTGATTCTTAATTCTTAAAATAGCTTATAAAGTTTTTGAAGATCCTTCAAGAAGTTGATTGAGTTCTGACAGTTCCTCTTTTGTCAAATCGCGCCATTTTCCCAAAGGCAAATCGAGGTTGATATTAAGAACACGAATACGTTTCAGTTTTTTCACATCATAGCCAAGATATTCACACATGCGACGGATTTGTCGATTAAGACCTTGTGTCAAAATAATCCTGAATGTCATGGTATCGATCTGGTCAACCACACATTTTTTTGTCACAGTATCAAGAATCGGAACGCCATTTCTCATTTTATTAAGAAAAGTTGGCGAAATGGGTTTGTTAACACGCACGATATATTCTTTCCCGTGGTTGTTTTTGGAACGAAGAATTTTATTAACAATATCGCCATCGGACGTCAACAAAATAAGACCTTCGCTCGGTTTGTCAAGTCTACCAATTGGGAAAATACGTTTGGGATGATTAATATAATCGATAATATTATTCTTTTCGCGCTGCGTATCGGTTGTACAGACAATTCCGACAGGCTTATTGAACGCGATATAGACATGCTGTTCTTCGGTTTTGCGGATAGAAATACCATCAACAAAAATTTCATCTTGGTCCGAAACTTTTGTTCCCATTTCTGGAACTTTCCCATTAATTGTAATTCGGCCTTCTTCTAGAAGTTTGTCCGCTGCTCTTCTAGAACAATAACCAACCTCTGACAAATATTTATTAATACGTGTTTTTTCCATTTTTTTTGTTTATAAATCTTCAAATTTATAATCGTTATCCAGGTATTTTTCGGAGGCATTTTCAATTAAAAAATCACCAATTTTTGTTCTTTTTAATTGTGTTAAATAAGCGCCAACACCCAATTCCTTGCCAATATCGTGTGCCAAACTACGGATATAGGTTCCTTTGGAACAACCTACGGTAAAACTTACCAAAGGAAAATCAATATGGATATCTATAATATAATGAATCGTGGTTTTTCTGGATTTCATTTCCACTTCTTCTCCTGCTCTTGCGAGATTGTAGGCACGTTCGCCATCAATTTTTATTGCAGAAAAAATGGGTGGTTTTTGCTCTATTTCTCCAACGAATTTTGATAATGCTTCATGAATATTTTCTTCTGTGATGTGTGAAAAATCCTGATGTTGTATTTCTGGTTTTTCGGTGTCGTAAGATTCTGTCTGAGCACCGATTTTTATTTCGGTCCAATATTCTTTTGGAGCATCTTGGATTTCGGGAATCTTCTTGGTAAACTTTCCGGTGCAAACAATTAAAAGTCCTGTAGCACGCGGATCCAAAGTCCCGGCGTGACCGATTTTAAATTTTTTGGGAAGTTCTTTAAACTCTCTTTTTAGTTTGTATTTGAGTTTATTAACCGCTTGAAAAGAAGTCCAATCCAAAGGTTTGTCCACTAAAAATATATAACCTGATTGTAATTGTTCGGAAGTCACTTTTGGAAACTTGATAAATATTAATAATTATGTCTTAGCTCTTGATTCTTGGCTCTTGATTTTTGTTTCTACAACTTCTCAAGTGTTTTGGAATCTGCAGCCCGACTTGAGCGGAGCTCTTTCTAATATGGGGTGGCTGAGCGGAGCCGAAGCCTCTCCAATATTAGAAAAGCGGGAGCGGAAGGCGGAAAAGCTGCCCAAAAAAAATTATTTACTAAAGAATTGGAAATAAATCAACAATGCGATACCAACAAATATCCTGTACCAACCCCAAGGTCGGAAACCGTATTTATTCAACAAACCAATGAAAGATTTTATGGCGATAAGCGCCACAACAAAGGCTACAACATTCCCCACTACAAAAGCTATAATGTGATCTTGTGACGACAATATCATCTCGTAGCCCTTCATCACATGGTCTGTACCTTTACCCCAAGTTTTTACAAATACCGAATAAACGGTCACTGCCAACATCGTAGGAACTGCCAAAAAGAATGAAAATTCTGCCGCTGCTTTTCTTGTTAAACCCTGTGTCATCCCACCGATGATAGATGCTGCGCTGCGGCTTGTACCAGGCATCATCGCCAGACATTGCCAAAAACCAATGATGATTGCTTTTTTGATGGTAATTTCTTTTTCGTCATTTATTTTTGGATTTTTGAACCAACTGTCAGCAAACAATAAAATAATTCCACCTAAAACTAAAACTGATGAAATCGCAATTTGGTTACCCAAAACAGCTTCAATTTTATCATCGAATAAATATCCTAATGCCAAAGCTGGAATTACTGCGAAACCAAGTTTTAAATAAAATTGTAAATTGTTAACATCAAAAAACTTTTTCCAATAAGCTACCACAACGGAAAGAATTGCCCCAAACTGAATGGAAACCTGGAACATCTTGAGAAATTCTGTTTCCTCCATACCCATAAGATTGGCAGCAAAGCCCATGTGGGCGGTTGAAGAAATTGGAAGATATTCGGTAAGTCCTTCTACAATAGCTATAATTATTGCTTTTAATAATTCCATCCTTTTATTTTAATTAAATTGAAAAAACTTTGAAAAAGAATAGACTTCTCCAAAGTTTTTGATGCGGTTATAATTGTAATAAAAATTATTTTTTGTCACGTTTCAAAATGGCGTACACCTGAATTACAAATCCTGCAATTACCAAAAGTGGCGCAATTCTTATTCTACGAACCGAGAAAATCCCTTCGTTCCAGTAGTTAGGATCGAATTTGCCTTCTGGTGTTGTATTGGCATCTGCGCCCATCATCAGAACAAATCCTAAAATGATGCAAGCCAAACCGATTAACATCCATTTGAAGTTGGATTTTCCGAAGTAGAAATTATTTTCTTTTGGCGTAGTCGGCGTGGAAGCTGGGCTCCCGTAATTGTCTGCCGAAAGTTTATTTTTTTTTGCCATAATTATGAGTAATACAAATCATCAACATGAGATCTTAAAAATCTCCAAGTTGCAAAGATAGTACTTAGAACTGTTATTAAAATACCGACACCTAATACACCTAAAGCTAATAATAGATACTGATTAGAATCATTCACAAAAGAAGTCCCGATTTGGTCTGTGAAGAAATACCAAAGTCCTCCCAAAGCTGCAAGTCCTATGAATGAACCTAGCAATCCTAAAACTACTGCTTCGATGATGAAAGGTTTCAAAATAAATCGACGCTTCGCACCAACCAACTGCATGGTTTTAATAATAAAACGTTTTGAGTAGATTTTTAGACGAATAGAATTATTAATCAACACCATTGCCAAAACTAAAAACAATATTGAAAATCCAAGAATCCATTTGAGAATTCTATTCAGATTATTGTACACATATTTGGTCAACGTATCGTCGTTTTTCACTTCTTTGATGCCTGGTACTTTTGACAGTTCCAAAACCACCTGATCCATCTTTGCTGGATCAACATATTCAGGCTTCAACGATACTTCAACAGAAGCTGGAAAAATATGAGCATCGAATAAAGCTTCGGAATCGATTCCCATACTTTTTTTGGCTTCAACAGAAGCTTGCTCACGCGAAATAAAAGTTGCTTTTTTCACAAAAGGTAGTGCCTTGATAAGTTCGTAACTTACCGCGTTGTCTTTTGCAATTTTAGCAGAATCTTTAACATCGAGTTGTTCGTCAAAATAAGCCTGAACAACCAATTGTTCTTTAATATAATCCGAATATTTTTGAGCATTTATAAGGATTAACCCAAATAAGCCCACAAGAAAAAGAACTAAAGCAATACTAATAACTACGGTAATGTTACTGGATCGTAATCTACTTTTGTTAATATCCTCTACAGTCTTTGGCATTAATGAAATTTTTCTGCTAAAATAGAAAATAATATTCACTTAAGCCTTGAAAATAGGGCAAAGTATTGTTAATAAAATCATAAAAAGAAAATTATAACTTCAATTTCTAAGATTTTTAATTGGGGCAATCCCGCAAAATCCCAGTCTTAATCCTTGCTATTTTGCGGTCGGGCTGTCCGCTATTATCTTTTGGTTTTGTCGTTCGGACGGCTCCGCTACGCTCCGCCGCCTCACGCCAAACCCAAAAGGATAGCCGCTACCATCCCTATTGCGGGATTTGTCAACAGAAGAAAAATTCTGTGATTCAATAAAAATATCAGTTAATTAAAATATCTTTGCAACATGAATGTACGCGCCAAAAAACACCTCGGTCAGCACTTTTTAACCGACCAAAATATTGCACGAAACATTGTAGATGGACTTTCCTACCAAGGCTACGACCAAGTTTTGGAAGTTGGTCCTGGTATGGGTGTTTTGACCAAATTTTTATTAGACAAACCCACAGAAACTTTCGTTGCCGAAATCGATACAGAATCTATCGACTATCTCAAAATACATTATCCAAAACTGGAAGAACAACACTTTGTAGGTGATTTTTTGAAGATTGACATACCAACAGTATTTGGAAAACAATTGGCGGTAATCGGAAATTTCCCTTATAATATTTCGTCGCAAATTTTGTTTAAAATTGTTGATAATTACGAGTATGTTCCTGAGATGGTAGGCATGTTCCAAAAGGAAGTTGCTGAGAGGACTGCCGCAAAACCAAGAACCAAAGATTACGGCATTTTGTCGGTAATGATACAAGCTTATTATGATGTGGATTATATGTTCACGGTTCATGAAAACGTTTTCAACCCACCACCGAAAGTAAAATCTGGCGTTATTCGTATGCTGAGAAATCCAAAAGAAGGATTAGCAGGACATGAGGAATTGTTCAAAAAAATTGTGAAAGCTGGTTTCAACCAAAGAAGAAAAAAATTGAGCAATGCTCTTAAAGTTCTGAACATTCCGGAAGCAATAAAATCACATGCTTTTTTGGACATCCGCGCTGAGGAATTATCGGTTGCTGATTTCATCAGTTTCACCAAAGAATGGAAAGAGGCTTTGTAATTTTTACTACAAGTTTTTTAATGTAACGTCCTGAAAAAATGATACAGGATTAGACTAATAAAACTTTATTTTAAACAGTACATATATTCGTATTTGTACTGTTTTTCTTTTTGTACGATTTTGGTATTAATTCTTGTTGTTGGTGCATTTGCATCGGTGTTAAATAATAGTTTGACAAATGCGGTCTTAACTCATTATAGACCTTTACGGTTTGTTTGACCAAAATCTTTCTTGTATTCAAATCTACATTAAATTTATCAATATCATATTCCTGTTTTAAAATTCCATTGATTCTTTCGGCTATGGCATTCTCATAAGGATCTGATTCTTGTGTCATACTACAACGGATTTTATGCTTTTTCAATAGCTTTTGATAATCATCGGAACAATATTGTAAACCTCTGTCTGAGTGATGAATAAGACTCTTCGGATTTTCTTTTTTCAATGCCATTTTTAGAGCATTTAAACAAGATGCTGTAGCCAAAGAATCCGACACATCAAAGCCTACGATTTTCTTAGAATAAGCATCGGTTATCAAGCTTAAATAGGCTGGATTTTCTCTGTTTCCCAAGTAAGTTATGTCTGATACCCAAACATTATTAGGCTTTTTGTATTGATAATCTTTAATCAAATTTTTATGTTTTT
>NZ_JBSSMA010000011.1:0-114447 GCF_053891095.1 Soonwooa purpurea | reverse complement strand
TAGGTCGCCGCCAGTTTTTATTTGAAAGCTCATCAACATTGTTGATGAGCTTTTTTTGTTTTAGAATATAATGTAAATGGAGAAAGGGAATAAAACAAAGTTGTTTTAAACACAAAATTTTGATGCTATTAAAATTAGAATTTGGTTTTATTTTAATAGCATTTATATAAAAATAATTATTCAAAAATTATAAATTTTTCCCCATCATAAGAAGCAAATACCATAGTTGGATAAGAGTCGAAATGATATACATTGGCATTTTTGTCGATTGCTATTGCCCCAGCAAAACCATCAATTTGTTTTAATTCTTCGAATGTTTTTTCAAAAGCATTTTTCAAAGTCATACCATCGGTAACACGGGTTACGATTTTAGCAGCTGTTGCATTACTAACAATATCTTCGCCAACACCTGTACAACTTACAGCGCAGAATTGATTGGCGTAATTTCCTGCAACAGTAGCAGAGTCTGAAATTCGTCCTGGGATTTCAAAGCCTTTTCCGCCTGTAGAAGTCGCTACGGCTAGTTTGCCATTTTTATCAATTGCAACAGCGCCAACTGTACCTTTGCCTCCTGTTTTTAATTTTGAGTTATATTCTGAACGACGTTGGGGCATTTCCGTTGAAAAATCTACGAAACCATGCTTGGTGGCATAATTTTTAGCACCAGAATCTCCCAAAACACGATCGTCTTCTTTTTCTAAAGCTTTTGCAACAAAAATTGGATTTTTAACATTTTCGATGTTGATAACACCACTTAATTTTTGAGAAGTACCATCCATAATAGCAGCACTCATTCTTATAACTCCATCACTTTGGATTTGCGACCCAATGCCTGCGTTGAATAGATCATTATTTTCTAATAACGAAACTGCGTAGGCTACTGTATCATAAGAAGAATTTAACTTTAGAAACTCAAAAGATTTTTCAACAATTGATTTTAGGGCAGTTTGTTTAGCGATTTTCGTTTCTGTAGACTGATCACTTTCTGAGAAAAAACCGCCATGGATAATAATTTTCATAAGTATTAATTAACTTGCTGAATTGAATTGTACTGAGAATTAATAATTGTCATATCGCGATTAGAAAGATTGTAAGTATCGTTCACAGACATCACATTTACAATTAAATTTTCGATCGAAATTGGTTGACCCATTTCGATATTAGTAAGATTGGTATCTTTAATAAAACGACCATCTACTATGATAACAAGTCCCGATCCAATAGCAGTCATAACATCACCAGAAATGAAAAGCCCAGTATCTTCACCTAGTCCAACGCCTAAAGTCCGAGGATTGTTAACGACCGCCTGGAAAAGTCGTCCCATACGACCACGTTGAACAAAGTGAGTGTCCACGGTTACATTTTCGATAAGTCCAAGACCTTGTGTCATTTTTATTTCACCTTTCAGTAAGGCTTCTGTACTACTGCCTTGGTAGATCATATTCTCGGAAGCTGCGGCTGCGCCAGCCGAAGTCCCAGCGTAGATAAAGTCTTCGTTTTGGTATTTATTTAAAAGTTCATCGTGAAATCTAGTTCCGCCCAAAATAGAGGTTAATCGCAATTGGTCGCCTCCTGTAAACATAACGACATCTGCTGTTTTAATTCTTTCAACAATGGCATCGCTATTGGCCTGTTCACGATTAAAAATATCTAAAATATTAACATGCTTTGCACCTAAGTGTGTGAAAGCTTTAATATACTCTGGACCTACAATATCTGGGATTTGTGAAGCAGTGGTTATAATTTCAATAACAGAATCTTCTTGCAGTCGAGATTCTAAAATAATTTTTTTTAGTATGCCTCTTTCAAAAAAGTTGAGATTTTTTTCAACATCTTGATCATAAGATATTTCGGTGAAACTCCCTACGTTGACAGCGCCACCTATGATCACTAATTTTCCTATCGCTTTCATGTTACAAAATTATGAATTATTTGCAGGCTATACTTTATAAAAAGACTACTTTAGATAATTTAAATTTAATTTTAAAAAATAAAAAATACTAAAAATTTTTATAAGTACGGAATTTAATATTGTAGAAAGTTAAATAATTTTCGATTTAAATTGAAAAATTATTGAGCTATGTAATGAATACTTGATAGAAACTTTTATCTTTGATTGTAACGATTAAAAAATGATAAAGTATGCGCATTGAAAAAATCCAAATTTTGCGAGGTCCAAATATCTGGAGTATTAGAAGAAAAAAGCTTATCCAAATGCGTCTTAATTTGGAAACTCTCGAAGATTATCCCACCAATAAAATTGAAGGTTTCCGAGAGAGAATCGAATTGTTGTTACCATCCATGTATCATCATCGTTGTTCGGAAGGCGAGGCTGGTGGATTTTTCAAGCGAGTAGAGATGGGCACCTGGATGGGACACGTTATTGAGCATATTGCTTTAGAAATTCAACATTTAGCAGGAATGTCCGTAGGCTTCGGGCGCACAAGAGAAACCAAAACTCCGGGAACTTATAACGTCGTTTTTGATTATATTGAGGAAAAAGCGGGTGTTTACGCCGCGGAAGAAGCCGTTAAAATCGCGGAAGCTTTGATAGATAACAAGAATTATGATATTACAATTTGTATCCAAAGACTAAGAGAAATTCGACAACAAGAGCGTCTTGGTCCTTCGACGGGGAGTATTGTTGAAGAAGCGGAATCAAGAGATATACCCTGGATTCGTTTAGGAAGAAACTCTTTGGTACAACTTGGTTATGGTGTCAATCAGCAACGTTTCCAAGCCACTATTACTGGTAATACAAGTAGTATTGCAGTCGATATTGCATGTAATAAAGAATTGACCAAAAAGATGTTGGATGATGCCGCAATTCCTGTTCCGATGGGCGGTTTGGTGACTGATCTAGAGGAATTGGAATCAGTTATAAAAAAAATTGGTTATCCTATTGTTATAAAACCTTTGGATGGCAATCACGGACGAGGACAGAGCATTAATGTTAATGATTGGGAAACCGCAAAAACTGGTCTTCAACATGCACAAAGTATCTCCCGACGGGTTATAGTTGAAAAATATATAACAGGATTTGATTTTCGTATTTTGGTGATTAATCACAAAATGGTTGCTGCTGCTAGACGTGTTCCTGCTCATATTATAGGCGATGGCGAGCAAAATATTCAACAACTTATTGATCAAGAAAATCAGGATCCGAGGAGAGGTTACGGACATGAAAAAGTTTTAACAGAAATTAAAATCGATAAAGATACCAACGAGCTTTTAGAAAAGTTGGGTTTTACTTTGGAAAGTGTACCGAACAAAGGTGAAATGCTTTACTTAAAATCAACCGCAAATTTGTCCACGGGAGGAACGTCTATAGATGTTACAGAAATGGTGCATCCAGATAATATCACCATGATGGAGCGTGTTTCCAGAATAATTGGTCTTGATGTTTGTGGGATTGATGTTATGGCTGAGAATCTTACCCAGCCGCTCAAAGAAAGTGGTGGCGCTATTTTAGAAGTTAATGCAGCGCCAGGTTTTAGAATGCATTTGGCTCCCAGCGAAGGTCTTCCGCGCAATGTTGCAAGTCCTGTCGTTGATATGTTATACCCACAAGGAAAAGCTTGCAGAATTCCTATCATGGCCATTACGGGCACCAATGGAAAAACCACAACCACAAGAATTTTAGCACATATTGTTAAAAATAATGGTTTTCGTGTAGGATTTACAACCTCCGATGGGATATATATCCAGAATACTTTGTTGTCAAAAGGTGATACCACAGGGCCTTTGTCTGCAGAATTTATACTGAAAGACCCAACAGTAGAGTTTGCTGTTTTAGAAACTGCACGAGGCGGAATATTACGTTCGGGACTCGGATTTTCTCGTTGTGATGTTGGTATTTTAACCAATATTAAAGAAGACCATTTAGGATTAAACGATATTCATAATCTTAAAGATTTAACACGTGTGAAACGTGTGGTTTTGGATAGTGTAAAAAAAACAGGTTGGGTAATCCTTAATGCAGATGACGAATATTCAATGAAAATTAAAAATGATTTGGATAGTAATGTGGCGCTTTTCAGTATGGATGAAAACAATCCTTACATACAGCATTACGCTAAAGAAGGTAAGATTACTTGCGTTTGCGAAGAAGGTTATATCACGATAAAAAAAGGAGAATGGAAAATCCGAATTGAGAAAGTTAATAACATCCCGATTACGATGGAAGGTAAAGCCAAATTCATGATAGAAAATGTATTGGCTGCATCGCTTGCCGCTTATGTTTACGGTTTCGAAATTCAGAATATTGCTTTGGCTTTGACCACATTTATCCCGAGTGCGCACCTTACGCCTGGACGGCTTAATATTTTTAAATTTAAAAACTTTAAAGTAATGATTGATTTTGCCCATAATCCTGCAGGTTATGAGGCTATTGAAGATTTTTTGAGTAAAATAGATTCTAACAAAAAAATCGGAATAATATCTGGTGTTGGTGATCGTCGTGATGAAGACATTCGGGAATGTGGAAAAATTGCTGGACGTATGTTCGACCATATTATCATCCGAAGCGAAAAACATCTTCGTGGTAGAGAGGAAGAAGAAATTAACAGTTTGATTATTGAGGGCATCAACAGTTCGGGCCGTGAAGTTAGCTATGAGATTATTCCTAAAGAAATCGAAGCTTTGAAACATGCGATGAGCATGGCGGAGGATGGTATGTTTATCACCGCGCTTAGCGACGTATTAACCAATGCAATCGAGTTGGTGCAAGATTACCAACACCGCGAAATGTTGGACGATGAGATGAACTCTAAATTGTAAGCAAACATAAACAAAACTTAAAATAAACTAGTATCTCGATGCTAGTTTTTTTATGTCTTTGAAAAATGTAATGTCGAAATTCTTAGTTTTTGAAATAGAGGAGTAAGATTTTTTCAATATTTTTTTTAAGATGGGCTAAAAGCTACTCATAAAAAAGTCCAGGACTATATCCTGGACTTTAATAAAAAAATGTATTGGCTAATTATTTTTTAATAATTTTCGCAGATTTTGTTTCCGCACCAATTTTTAATGTAATAATATATACGCCTGGTGCAAGATTGCTCATATCCATTGTACCAGATGAAGCATTCCATAATTTACTAGAAACTTTTTGTCCTGTAAGGTTGAAGATTTCCACCGCATCAATTTTTGATGAGTAATTGATGTTTACTAAATCAATTACTGGGTTTGGATAAAGTTTAAGATCATTTTTGTTGATATCTTGTGCCAACATAGATCCAGCAAATTCATGCGCACCCATATCTGGTGTAGTCGTGCTTCTTGTTGTATCATCAATATCTACAGTAACTTCAGCTAAAGGCGTTCCTTTATTATCTAAAGAGTTGTTTTCTGTTGTAAGGTGAAGATCTGTTGGAGAAACAAAAATAGGTAAGATATTTAATGAATTGGCATCTTTTCCTGTAGCGGTTTTCCAGTCTGCTAAAGTTGCTTTTGCAGAACTTAGGTAGCCTAAGTTAGTACCAGTACTGTAATAATCGTTGTGATCGATATTGCTAAAAACTGTTGCAGGAGCAGCTGAGTAGATAGCATATCTGTTAACCGTAGTTGTCTGTGAATTGACTAAGATGTTATTTCTTAAATCAATTGCACCAGCATCCGAGATAGAACTTGTTACGTTGATAGCAGCGGTCATACCTGTTGTCACAACTTGATCGGTATTCATATTAATCGTGTTATTATAGATCTTATATCCTGTACTTTTTCCATTAAATGTGATACCTACTCCATTATCCAAATAACTATTACCATTGTAACCATGGTTTGCGACATCGGAGATAAAATTATTAAAGACATTAACGCCTCCGTTAGCAGCAGTTGAGTAACCATTAAAATAAATTCCTACTGCCGCATAACCTCCTGTGTTCGTATTTTTAATATTACTAATTTTATTTTTAGAAATTGTTACACCACTAGTCCCAGCGGCAGATGTTCCTGCGATCTGAATTCCTGCATTAACTCCAGTTCCAGCAAAAGAAATGTTAGAAATAGTATTAGCTTCAATTACATTATTGGTGTTAAGCTTTGCTCCAGTTGTACCACTAGAAACCAAGATTCCTATAGCTCCATTATTTGTTGCGCTTCCAGCAGAAATATTAGATATTGTATTTCCACTTACATTACTGTTTACAGTACCTGTAGCTAACCAAATTCCTCTTCTAGCGTAGGCTGGTGTTGGATTGAAATTTCCGATCGTGTTGTTTTGGATTACGGCACCATCCGTACCTTGTGCGTACAAACCAGCAAGACCAATAGCATCTGCACCTGTGGCTGACAGATCGTTGTCATTGATAGTAATGCTGCCATTTTCGGCACCTACTGTCGCGAATGCATATACGCCGATATAGGCTTTTTTAATGGTATTGTTCGTTATAGAAATATTACTGAATGTTCCAGCTGTACCTCCATTATCTGCAATTACAACTGCACTTGAGGTGTTTACCCCATTTGTAATAATGGTGTTTTTTAATGAATTGTTGCTCATCGAAGCAGTTCCTACACTACCAAATCTTACCACTTGTGGAGCAGTTGTAGAAAGGTTTGTGATAGAAAGGCTCTTATCTGTACCACCCGAAAGAGAACCGTCGATTGTTACATTGCTAGCGCCAACAGTTCTGATGAGTGCATTGCTGTTAGTTGTTCCAGAAATAATACGTGCTTCACCACTTGGTTTAATGGTTACCGTATAACCTCCTGTAATTGTATTAAGTGGGTTAGCTCCTGTTTCTGCAGTTAAATCTTCAATGATATTGAAAGTTAAATTTCCGCTTACAAGCCCAGCATTGATATCTTCAAAAACACCACCAGTATTTGTTAAAGATGTATAATCCCCAGTGGATCCTACAGTATAAGTACCGTTAAGGGCAGCCTTAAACTCGTCAGCACCCATATCTGGAGCTGTTGTACTTCTTGTTACGCCATCAATATCAGTAGTTACTTCAGCTAAAGCTGTACCTTTGTTATTAAGCGCAGTATTTTCAGGGGTAAGGTGTAGATCTGTAGAAGATGTGAAAATTGGGCTAACATTTAGAGAGTTTTCGTTACCACCAAAGCTGGTTTTTATATCCGCCAATGTAGCTTTTGGCGCAGCACCAATGTATCCAAGATTAGCACCAGAAGAAAAATAATCATTATAATCTATATGTGCGAAAACAGTTTTTGGAGCGCTAGAATATAGTACATATTTTTCGCCTGTTTGCGTTTGATTATTAGCAAAAATATTATTTCTAATGTCAATAGCACCTGCAGTTGTTGCTGAAGTTAAAATGTTAATTGCTGCAGGTCTACCAGCTACATTTTGATTTACATTAAGAGATACAGAATTGTGATATACTTTTACATTAGTACCAACACCACCAAGAACAATCCCGTAGCCATTATCTGCAATACCGCCCCCACTAGAATATCCATAGCTATATACATTAGAAATAAAGTTGTTAGCAACCAATACATTATTAGATGTTGTAAGTGCGTTTACATAAATACCGTTAGATCCATAGCCTGTGGTATTTGAGTTTGATACTTTATTTATTTTATTATTAGTTACAATAATATTGTTAATAGCACCACCAACTAAGATACCTGAAGCGGTTGAGGTGCTAGCAGTACTAACACCATCGATTTGGTTTCCAGTAATTATTGCATTTTTAGCATTTTGTAGCGCAATACCTCTGAAGCCTAACATTTCTGCTGTGTCGGCAGAGCCTAATGTATTATTTTTAATAATAGCACCATCATCCTGAGCAGTAGAACTTCCTATGATAAACATCGCATTTTGTGCCTTGTTAAAGGTGTTACTTTCAACAGTTAGATGGTTGTTTGGCACAGTTCCAGCTCCTCCTAAAGTTGGACCAGAAACAAGTAAGCCTGCAATCGTTGCTGATGGTGTGGCGCCTGAAAACTTCACATTTTTAATGGTCGCATAATCTGCGCCTGCTGCGGTCGTACTAGCCACCCATAATATTATAGGACTACCTGTTGTGATGGTATTTTTCAAGGTTAAGTTGTCAGAGTCTGTACCATTATTACTACCGTCAATAGTTACATAATCTGCTGCATTTACTTTGATTAACGTTTCAGCAGTATTTCCAGAAATTGTGGCATCAACACCCGCTGCCGGTTTAATAGTTAGCGTGTTGGTTGCACTAGATCCACTATTTTCCTGGATAATAATTGGAAATGTTTCCGAAGGATAAGTTGCATCCAAAAGCGTTAGCGTAACAGGGCCAGTTATAGGAGCTGAATTAAAATCTGCAATGGCAGCTGTTAAAGTTGGGTAATCACCAGATGTGCCAATGGTATAATTACCACTTAAAGCAACACTTTTAGATTGTGGTTTGATGTTGTGCCCCGTTACTTTTGATGCCATCGCATTAACTTGGTCACTGTAGCTCAATTTAGCAATAGAAGATAAATCCTCACTAACTCTTCCACTTTGGGCATTAGCAAAACCAATGCTTGTCCCAATTAATAAGAAAGACAATGCTGTTTTCATTGAGCTTCGAAAATACATATTGTTTAATGTATTGTTCGTAATGGTGTAGTTTTCTTTCATAAAGTATATAATATTTAAAAATAGTTTGTTAAAATTAATTAAATTTTGATATTGACAAAATTTAATTTGACAAAGTTGATTATTTTTTTTATTTAACATTCTATTTCTAGATTTCTATAAAATTAAATAGTGTAACTGATTGATAATTAGTAGTGTTTGTTTTGAACGTTTTTTTTTAAAATTTTAATCTTGAAGAATTAGTTAATTATATTAGAAATTTTAAATTTTGATTCTAAAACAAATTTATTTCTACAATTAAATGAGTATTTAGGTAATACCTCTTGCATTTGTCATTATGAATAGAAAATATTGCAGATTATAATTTTATTTCAGTAATTTGTTTTTTATTGAAAATAGTTTATTATAATACGCTAATATTTCCCAAAAATTCAATTGAAACATGTTTTTAATCAAAAAGACAAAATAATTGTAAGGTAGGACTGTGGAATTCTTATAATGTATTGAATTATGAAATCGAGGTATTTACAAGAAAATCACATTATTAATAATAGAAAAATCCTGCTAAATTGCAGGATTTTTATTTTGCTTTAAACTAAGTATAGAACTTATAAAGATGCACACGAGTGATATAATCCGTATCCAAAAAGTCCAATCATATTGTTCTGAAAAAATAAGATTCAGAATTAATAGAATGCTACTTATAATGAGTAAGCTAATTAGAAATGATTTTTTCATTAGGCAGCCACTTCTGTATCTGTTCTTTGTAATAGAAATTTATAGATAAGCCCACCAGTAATTCCGCCAAGGATAGGAGCCACCCAAAATAACCATAGTTGAGATAATGCTATCCCACCCACAAATAAAGCTTGCGAAGTCGATCTTGCAGGATTCACAGATGTATTGGTAATCGGAATGGAAATTAAATGAATAAGCGTTAATGCTAAACCAATAGCAATTCCAGCAAATTTTCCATTGGCCCATTTATCTGTTGCACCCATGATGATGATTAAGAAAAAGGCTGTTAAAAGAAATTCGGTTAAGAACGCGGCACCCATACTGTAGCTTCTGTCATAATAGCCAGGCATATCATAAAAATTAGAGGCAAAAGCGCCCGGACCTTCTGTCGAAAATGCGCCAGCGCCATTAAGAATAACATAAAGACAACTAGCAGCGGCAATAGCGCCAAGACATTGTGAAATAATGTAAGGAAGCAAATCTTTTGCTGGTAAACGACCTCCGGCTAACAAACCGAAAGAAACCGCAGGATTGAAATGCCCACCCGAAATAGGACCAACAGCGTAAGCCATGGTTAAAACGGTAAGACCAAATGCTAATGCAACGCCTACAAGACCAATTCCAATATCAGGAACGCCTGCTGCAAATACTGCGCTACCACAACCTCCGAAGACTAACCAGAATGTGCCGAAAAATTCAGCGAATAGTTTTTTTGACATAGTGTTTTATTTTTTTAATAAGTCTAAGGTAATAATTTAATTTTTTGATTTAGAAATAAAATGAAACTTTGTCATATTTTTTAGAGATGGTTTGTTTTTTGAGCTTTCACATTAAATTTAAAAAAATGGCAATTAAATATTCGGTGTTGGATTTAGCAACAATTCTTAAAGGTGATAGTATCCGCCAAAGTTTTGAGAAGTCTGTAAAAGCGGCTCAAAAAGTTGAAAGTTTGGGATATCATCGTTATTGGTTTTCCGAACATCATAATATGCCCAATGTGGCAAGTTCGGCGACATCTTTACTCATTGGTCACATTGCATCACAAACTAAAAGTATCAGAGTAGGTTCGGGTGGAATTATGTTGCCCAACCATTCGACATTATCGGTTGCAGAACAGTTTGGTACGCTGGATGCGCTTTATCCTAATCGAATTGATCTAGGCCTTGGACGAGCGCCAGGTACGGACATGTTAACAGCAAGTATTCTGAGAAGAGGACAATTGGAAAACCATTATAATTTTGAATTTCATATTCAGGAATTGAAACAATATTTCAGCTTAGGAAATTCGAATTCCAAAGTAAGAGCGATTCCTGGTGAGGGCGCAGAAGTCCCAATCTATATTTTGGGATCTTCAACAGATAGTGCTTTTCTTGCAGCAAAATTAGGTTTGCCTTATGCCTTTGCTGCACATTTTGCACCTTCGCAGATGGAAGTTGCTTTTGAGATTTATGAAGAACATTTCCAGCCAAGTTCCGTTTTGGATAAGCCTTACAAAATGGCTTGTATTAATATTATCGCAGCGGATAGTGTGGACGAAGCGCATTATTTATCAACGTCCCATTTTCAGGCTTTTGTTAATATTTTGACGGATCAGCGTCAGCCTTTGTTACCACCAGAAGAAACTGATTTGGCTAATATTTCTGATGAGCTTGCTATGCATCTTAACCGTATGGCAGCTAAGACTTTTGTTGGTGATAAAGCTAGTCTTGAAAAGAAACTGTCAGAATTTGTGAAACATAATAAAATTGACGAGATTATTGTTTCGGGACATATTTATGATTTTGAAGCCAAACTTCATTCTTACGAAATTGCTTCCCAAATTTTAAAAAATATGTAAAAATCAAAAGCTTCAGAATTTCTGAAGCTTTTGATTTTTTAGTTACAATCCAAATTGCATCGTGAACAAATCTGGGAAGACGCCCAAACTTACCAATGCTAAAATGATAACAACTGCAACGATATTATAAGTAATACTTACTTTTTCAGATGTGTTAAATGTACTTTCTTTATAGAAAAACATCGCGATAATAAGTCTTAGGTAATAAGCGATACTTAATGCAGAACCCAAAACGGCCACTAATACTAAGAACTCGGCACCGCCTTTTATGGCTTGGTTAAACAAGGCAAACTTAGCCATAAAACCTGCTGTCAGCGGAATACCTGCCATAGACAACATTGAGATAGAAGCTACAACTGCTAGCAAAGGATGTCTTTTTCCTAAACCATTGAATGCGCCAAAGGAAACTTCTCTTTTTACTTTCTCAACCCAAATCAACGCCATGAAAACTCCAACTGTTGCTAAGGAATAAGCAAATAGGTAGAATGCCATATTGTACATAGAAAGGCTATTAAGCCCGAAGAAGATTAATGCGAGATAACCAGCATGCGAAACGCTAGAGTAGGCCAACATTCTTTTTACATTAGTCTGTACCAAGCCCATCACGTTTGCAAGGAGCATTGTGATAATGAGTAGCACGCCAATTACGTTAATCCATTCGCCAGCTATTCCTCCGAATCCTAAAGTCATTAATTTTACAAAAGCATAAAACCCAGAAATTTTAACCACAGTGGCCATAAAAGCTGTAATCAAAGATGGCGCACCATGATAAACATCTGGACTCCACATGTGGAAAGGCGCTAGAGAAACCTTGAAAGCCATCGCAGCTAACATTAGCAATGCTCCTACGATAAGCATTAAGTCTTTAGGATTATTGATGGCAAATTCTGAAATTTTATACATGTCAAAACTTCCTGTTGTGCCATATACTAATGCTGTCCCGAATAACAAAAACCCCGTCGCAAAAGCACCCATCAAGAAATACTTCATTGATGCTTCCGTAGAACGAAGATCCGTTTTATTACTTCCTGCCATAACATATAACGGAATAGAAAGAATTTCGATACCGATGAATAATGTTACTAAGTTTTGGTAACCGAATAAGACAATACCGCCAGAAAGCGACATCAACATCAAAGCATAAAGCTCCGACTGGTGGCTTCTATGATTACTAAATGCAAATCCTCCAATGAAGAAAATAAGCAAAGTCGTAACAATTGAAATTTTTGAAAACAGAGCAGCATTGCTTCCATATTCAAACATGTTTTTGTAAGCGTTAAAAAATTCGCACTCTGGCAAAAAGCTTACATACAATGCAACTAATAATCCTGCAATACCGATGTATCTAGCATATTTGCCCTGTTGGAAAACTCCAGAGAATAATGCTAAGACAGCCGTAAGGAATAATACTATAAAAACACTCATTTTTTAAAATATCAATTTAACTTATCATAGATAAGAAGATAAACTTCAACGAACTACCCACCATGTCAACAATCACTTGTGGGAAAATCCCCATAATGATGACGAAAACAGATAAACTTGCAAGAACGGTAAATTCTGCTGGAGAAAGGTCTTTTGCTGTTGACAACAACATTTCATCTGTTTTACCAAACATCGCTTTTCCGTATAATCTCAACATATATACCGCACATAGGATAATGGTAAGACCTGATAAAATTCCCATGATAAGATTATAATCAAACACAGATTTTAAAAGGATAAATTCTCCAATAAATCCATTAGTTAACGGCAATGCCATCGATCCTAATAAGATAATCATGAACAATACCGCAAATTTTGGTGCTATTTTTGCCAAACCTCCCATTTGACGAATATCTCGCGTTTTGAAACGTTTGTAAAGAATATCCGCACAATAAAACAGACCAACCACGTTGATGCCGTGTGCAAAAGTCTGTATCAAAGCACCTTCCGCACCTTCTACTATTAGCGCAGTGGGATTGAACATTCTTACCGTTAAAATAGCAGAAGCGAAAATACCTGCCACCATCAGCCCAACGTGAGATAGGGAAGAATAAGCGATAATTCGTTTAGAATCATTATTAACAATAGCGATTAATGCGCCGTAGATAACACCGATAACTGCCAAGATGACAACAATGTCGCCCGATATACCGCCAATTGCTAGAGGTGTAATGGGTAACAAATATCTTAAAATACCATAGATGGCCATCTTCAACATGATTCCTGATAATAACATGGAACCTTGTGTTGGCGAATATGTATAGGTATCTGCTTGCCAAGTATGGAATGGGAAAACGGGGAGCTTAACTGCAAAAGCAAAGAAGATAAACCAGAAGATTACCGTTTGTTGATTAATATTAAGCGCTGCATTGTACATATCTGTTACCGCAAAAGAAGCAGAATAATTGTAAACGTAGATAAAACCTAATAACATGAATAATGAACCAACGAATGTGTACACAAAAAACTTAGTTGTGAATTTGATACGTTTGTCTTCTTGTCCCCAAAGTCCTGCGATAAACCAAATCGGAATCAACGTTATTTCCCAGAAAATGTAGAATAATAATCCATCCAAAGCGGTGAAAACACCAATTAGTCCAAACTGCATTAACAAGATTAACGCATAGAAATTATTGTTGTAAGCTTTGTTTTCGTTGTAAGACGAGAGGATAATTAAAGGTACCAAAATATTAGTGAGTATCACCAAAAGCATACTCATCCCATCGATACCGAAGTGGAGATTACTCTTAATAAATTGAAACCAAGGATATGTAATTTCGTATTGCAATTTAGAATCTACAGTTGGACCAAAATCAAATCCTGCCAACATATAGAAAGCTAAAAACATTTGTATAAACGCAATTGCCAGCGCGAGATGCTTGCTAGAAGAATTTCTCCATGCAAAAACCAATCCCGAACCTACAAGAGGCAATAGTAATAGTGTTGCTAAATATGACATTACTATTTTAATATAAAGTTAACAATTAATATTATTCCGATCGCTAAAGACATGATGAGGACGTAGTTTTCTACTTTTCCATTTTGTAATCTCTTAGCGGCTCTTCCAGAGTCTGCAGCGCCCAATCCAATGAAGTTAACAATCGGATCAAGAACTGCTCTGTCGAACATCGAAGCTGCTTTTCCAAGACCTTCTACTGGTTTTACAACGCAAGCTTGGTAGATCTCATCGATAAACAATTTCTTGGCAGAAAGTCTTTCCCAACCTGTGTATTCTTCTTCCGGAAGTGCTATTTTCTTTTTGGTGACATAGATGTTTTTCACAACGAAAAATATAACAAGCACCATAATTATGGTAACCGCTAACAAAATCATCTCGATGTTAAACGGAATGGCAACATGTTCTTGCGGATACGCATAGATGGGATGTAACCATTTTGCTAAGTTTTGATATTCGCCATGACCAATAAAGTGAGGAAGATTAACAAATCCACCAACCACAGAAAGAATAGCCAACACAACTAAAGGAAGTGTCATAGAAACTGGACTTTCGTGGATGTGTTTCTTTTGTTCCTCAGTTCCGCGGAAATCGCCAAAGAAAGTTAAGAACAATAATCTGAACATATAGATAGCTGTTAAAGCGGCACTAAACAATGTCAACCCCCAAAGAAGTGGACTCTTGTCATATATTGTTACTAAAATTTCATCTTTAGAAATCATACCTGATAATGGTGGAATACCACAGATAGCCAAAGTTCCGATTAAGAACGTCCAATAGGTTACAGGGATTTTCTTTCTTAAACCTCCCATGAAACGCATATCTTGCTCGCCACTCATTGCATGGATAACAGAACCAGCACCTAAGAACAATAAAGCTTTAAAGAACGCATGCGTCATAACGTGGAACATTCCCGTGGTATAAGCACCAACGCCTAGAGCGATAAACATAAATCCTAACTGAGAAACTGTTGAATAAGCCAATACTTTTTTAATATCGTTTTGTCTTAATCCCATAAAAGCAGCAACCAACGCTGTTGCTAAACCTATTAATAATATAACATTAAGCGTAGAAGGAGCTAATGAGAATAAGAAATTGGATCTTACTACCAAGTAGATACCTGCTGTTACCATCGTCGCAGCGTGGATCAAGGCAGAAACAGGCGTTGGTCCAGCCATCGCATCTGGCAACCATGTGAATAACGGAACCTGCGCAGATTTACCAACTGCACCAATGAATAAACAAATCGTGATAAAGATAATCGCACTGCTATCTAAAGTGAACTTCGTTGAGTTTTCGGCAACGCTTAAAAAATCAATAGCATTAAGTTGTTGTGCCAAAGCAAAAATACCAATTAACAAACCTAAGTCACCGATACGGTTCATGATAAAGGCTTTGCGAGCCGCTTTACCATATTCTTCGTTGTTATACCAGAAACCAATTAATAGATAAGAACAAAGTCCTACACCTTCCCAACCAATAAATAGAATAAGATAATTGCTTCCCAATACCAATAACAACATTGAGAAAATAAAGAGGTTAAGATAACTAAAGAATTTATGGAATCCTTCGTCGTGACTCATGTAGCCAATAGAATAAAGATGGATTAAAGATCCAATTCCTGTAATAATCATCACCATCATAATCGACAGTTGATCGACCTGGAATCCGAAATTAACTTGCATTCCGTTGACTTTAAACCATTCAAAAGCTTTTACAATAACAGGTGCACTATCGCTATTCATTCCCATAAAGATGCTAACAGCAATCAAAAAAGAAGCAAATACAAGCAACGTTGCCAGCCCACCAACAAGGACTTTCGGAAGATTTTTACCGAACAGACCATTGATGAGGAATCCTGCTAATGGTAAAAGAATAATTGCGTAAACTAAATTTTCCATTCCTAATTATCCTCTTAATTTATTAAATATACTTACGTCTACTGATCGTGTATTTCTGTACATCATGGCGATAATAGCAAGTCCCACTGCTACTTCTGCAGCGGCAACAACCATGATAAAAAATACAAGTATTTGTCCATGTGAGTCACCTTTGTAAGCAGAAAAAGCTGCTAATAGTAGATTGACAGAGTTAAGCATCAACTCGACACAGCCCAAAATGATGATGGCATTTTTACGAATTAATACACCTAACACGCCTAGACAAAACAAAATGGTACTCAGAATAATAAAATATTCTAAAGGTACAGATTGAATAAAACTGTTAACTTCTCCCATTTTTTAAATTTCTTTTTTACCAATTAATACCGCACTTACGATACCAGCAAAGATTAATACTGATGCTAACTCGAACGGTAAAACATATTCGTTAAATAATAATCTCCCCAAATTTTTGGTCAATCCAACTGAGTAATCCACAGTCGCTGCAGCTGTAGTCTCGCCTGTTAGGCCTTTGTAAGCACCTAACATCCCGATGAACAAAATCCCAACGGTGAAAATCCCAATAAATTTTGGTAAGTTTTTCTTTTTACTTTCGTCTTTAGCATTTAGGTTTAACATCATCAATACATAAAGAAAAAGTACCATAATCGCACCGGCATATACAATGATCTGGACAATACCCAAAAACTGAGCATTAAGAAGTACATACATCCCAGAAATGCTAAAAAAAGTTACGATAAGTGATAGTATACTGTATAATGGATTTCGTGCAAATACAAAATACACAGCACTAAGAATTGCAATAAAAGCAACTGTGAAAAATAATATCTGATCCATTTTTAATAAGTTTTCTTTTGACGTTCACTAATATCGATACGCTCATCGATTTTTTCTACCAATCTGTCTTTGCCATAGACAAAGTTTTGTCTTATCATTTCAACATCTACAAGACGGTCTGTAAGGAAAATAGCTTCTTTTGGACAAGCTTCCTCACACATTCCGCAGAAGATACAACGCAACATATCGATTTCGTATATTTCGGCATATTTTTCTTCTCTATATAGATGTTTTTCGTCATTTGTGCGTTCTGCTGCGGTCATGGTAATGGCTTCTGCAGGACAAGCTACGGCACACAATCCACAAGCTGTGCAACGTTCTCTACCTTCTTCATCTCTTTTCAGGACATGTTGTCCGCGCCAGATAATAGCTCTCGGTTTTTGCTCCTCGGGATATTGTACAGACGGTACACCTTTTACAAGATTTCTGACAGCATGCTTCAGCGTAATACCCATCCCTTGCGCAATGGCAGGAAGATATAGTTTTTCACCAAGTGTCATTTTCTTGTTAGAAACAACTTTTGATCTGTTTGTTAGTTTCATTTAATTATAGATATTAGATGTTAGATGTTTAGATGTTAAATAATAAAACTGAAAATCAATTTCAAATTTTAGCATTTCGCACACCATCACATCATCATATTATCAACTTTTTTAATTTCCAAATAACAGGATTAAAGCACCTGTTAATAATAGATTAACCAATGCCAATGGAATTAAAGTTTTCCATCCTAAGTGCATCAATTGATCGTAACGGAATCTCGGTAAAGTCCATCTGATCCACATGAATAAGATGATACCAAATATTGTTTTGCTTAAAAATGCAACGATACTCAAAATACCGGCAACATTTTCTCCCCAATTGTTTGTAACCCAATCTATTCCCGGATAGTTGAATCCACCGAAGAATAATACAGTAATCAACGCATTGGAAATAAACATGTTAACGTATTCTCCGAACATGAAAAGTCCTAACTTCATCGAAGAATATTCTGTTGAATATCCAGTAACCAATTCGGATTCACATTCTGGTAAATCGAAAGGGTGACGGTTGGTCTCTGCCAAAGCCGCAATTAAGAAAATAATAAATGCAACCGGCTGGTAGAAAATATTCCAATTAAGTCCAGAAACTTCAGGAATGATACCCCAAATTTTTCCGTGTGTTTGGCTTTCAGTAATCACTTTTAAATCTAAACTTCCAGCCATCATAATGATTGCTAATAACGAAAGTCCCATTGCCAATTCGTAAGAAATCATCTGTGACGAAGCTCTTACCGCACTGATTAATGAATATTTGTTGTTAGAAGCCCAACCTCCAATCATGATACCGTAAACCCCGATAGATACCATACCAATAAGATAAAGTACACCAACATCGATATTTGCAACTTGCAGATCAAATGATTGTCCGCCGATATTAAGACTTTTTCCCCATGGGATAACAGCACCAGTAATTAATGAAATAAACATCACTAAAGCTGGCCCAATTATGAATAAGAATTTTTCGGCATTGGCTGGGGTGAAGTCTTCTTTGAAGAAAAACTTTCCACCATCTGCTAGAGGTTGTAACAAGCCAAATGGTCCTGCACGGTTTGGCCCAATACGGTCTTGCATAATTGCTGCAACTTTACGCTCTGCCCATGTAGAGTAGGCTGCCACGGTAAGAGCTAGCAAGAATAAAGCAAGGACTAATATTAATTTAAAAGTTAGTAGTTCCATAAAATTGTATTAGAAATTTGAGATCTGATAGCAAATAAAGCGTTGTTACCAAAACATCAAATTATCACATTTTCATATTAAATTTCGTCTTTTTTAGCAATTTCTTTTGCATCTGGATTATCCAATTGTCTGAAATAATCCTTTGGTTTTTCATAATGGTTCAAAGAAATAACTGAATGTCTATCGATATGTCTAGGGCCTTCGATTGTCCAATATTTCACATCTTTTCTTTCAAAACGACATGTATTACAGATCCAATCTTCCACCTCGCCATATTGATCTTGACGCGCTGTAACTCTTATCACTTCGTCGCCTTTCATCCACAACACCACTTTACCACTACATTTTTCACAAGAACAAGAAGCATTCAATGGTTTTGTAAACCACACGCGACTTCCGAATCTTGCCGTTCTGTCTGTTAGTGCTCCTACAGGACAAACATCGATAACGTTACCGATAAAATCGTTGTCCAAAGCCTTGTTAAGATAGGTCGAAATTTCAGCGTGATCCCCACGGAACAAAATACCATGTTCGCGCTTTTCTGTAAGTTGATTGGCTGCCAAGACACATCTTGCACAAAGGATACAACGGTTCATATTCAGTTTGATATATGGACCAATATCGTCTGCTTCGTAGGTGTTTCTTTCGAATTCTGTTCTGGTACCTGCAACGCCGTGTTCGTAACCCAAATCCTGAAGATGACATTCTCCAGCTTGGTCACAAATAGGACAATCCAAAGGGTGATTTAGTAACAAAAATTCGGTCACAGCTTTACGACCTTCTTGTGCTTTTTCGGAGGTTAGATTTTTGACCTCCATACCATCCATAACGCCAGTTCTACAACTTGCGACTAATTTTGGCATTGGACGAGGATCGGCATCAGAACCTTTTGACACTTCTACCAAACAAGTTCTACATCTTCCACCACTTTGCTCCAATTTGCTGTAATAGCACATTGCAGGAGGTACAGATTTGCCTCCGATTTGTCTAGCTGCCTCCAAAATAGAAGTACCTGGCAAAACTTCGGTTGTCTGTCCGTCTATGGTAACTTTAAATTTTTTAATTTCTTCGCTCATTTTATTTAATTATAAGCTTATAATTGTAGGTTTTACCCTCTTATTTTTTCTTATTGAATCCAAAAATATATCCGATTCCCAGATTGGCTTGCGCGAACATAAAATCCTGAGAGGCTTTGTCCGATTTATTAAGCGTTGTTTTAATATCTGGCATGTTGATATAACCAACTTTACCTTCTAATCTTAACATGATGTGGTTTGCAAAAATTATGTTAAAACTGGCTCTTGCATCAGCACCAAATCCTGCCAAATGAAAACGATCACTTCTTTCGTTTCCAAATAATTTAACATTCGATTTTGGAAGTAAAGCTCCTACGCCAGCCCCATAAGCGAACTCGACATCTAATCCTTTTTTGTTAAGAATATTTTGATATTTTTCTGCACCAATGTTGATGTAGTTGAGCCCATCTGTATGTTCGAATGTCAAAAATTCGCCATTGCTTAAGTTAACTGCTGAGCCTGGCATAATCATATTGGCGTAGGTTGGATCAGAAATATGACCTTTGAAACCAACACTTTGATTTTGATCCATCACATACTTCATGTGATCCAAGCCCAAAACAATAGCAACATTATCTTTGATAAAATACCCAATTCTTGCATTGGTCTGTGGAATGGTTAAGTTATCTGGTGCAAAATAATCCTTGAAAGTAAACTTTGTAGGTCTATCATGTGCAGATACTCTTTTCAACGTGAAGTCATAACCATCGCCTTTGAAATGGATGTTAGAGTCGCTGTAGGCAGCGGTATTCCAACCCCAGAACACAAATATTTTTCCTTTTTTAGTTAAAGAGCTGTCCTCTTGTGATGTTTGTGCTTGTGCTAATCCCAAAGTGCTAGACAAGGCCAATACACCAGCTAATAAAATCTTCTTCATTTTAGTTTCCTGCTACAACAGGAATAGGGTCAGCATAATTTGCTAAGCCATAATTTTGAGTTAAACATAATTCGGGATTGTTCACATGCCATTCGAACTCATCTCTGAAGTGGCGAATAGCTGCTGCAACAGGCCAAGCCGCTGCATCTCCCAATGGACAAATGGTATTACCTTCGATTTTTCTTTGGATATCCCATAACAAATCGATGTCGGCTAAAGTAGCCTGTCCGTTGTCAATTTTTTTCAATATTTTGTACAACCACCCCGTACCTTCGCGGCAAGGCGTACATTGTCCACAACTTTCATGATTGTAAAATCTTGCTAAAGTCATGGTATGTTCTACAACACATTGGTCTTCATCCAATACTTCGAAACCTCCCGATCCCATCATGGTTCCTGTTGCGAAACCACCATCTGCAAGAGATTCGTAGTTCATTAATCGAGGTTCGCCGTTTATCGTTTTTAATAATAAATTAGCCGGTAAAATTGGAACTGAAGATCCTCCAGGAATACAAGCTTTTAATTTTTTTCCGTTCGGAATTCCGCCACAATATTCATCAGAGTAAATGAATTCTTCAACAGAAATGGTCATGTCAATTTCGTAAACGCCGGGTTTGTTGATATTTCCACAAGCGGAAATCAATTTGGTACCTGTAGAGCGTCCTACACCAATTTTGGCATATTCTGCACCAGTTATATCGATAATAGGAACAACTGCTGCAATGGTTTCAACATTGTTAACAACGGTTGGTCTTTCCCAAAGTCCTTTTACAGCTGGGAAAGGTGGTTTTAGTCGCGGGTTTCCTCTTTTACCTTCTAGAGATTCTAGTAAAGCCGTTTCTTCTCCACAAATATAAGCACCTGCACCACGCTGAACATAAATTTCTAAATCGTAGCCTGTACCTAAAATGTTTTTACCTAGAAATCCTGCTTTTTTGGCCTCCTCAATCGCTTCTTCTAAAATATCTGGAATCCAAGAATATTCTCCACGAATGTAGATGTACGACACATTGGCTCCTAAAGTAAAT
The DNA here is from genome assembly GCF_053891095.1 of Soonwooa purpurea. Classification (NCBI taxonomy): domain Bacteria; kingdom Pseudomonadati; phylum Bacteroidota; class Flavobacteriia; order Flavobacteriales; family Weeksellaceae; genus Soonwooa; species Soonwooa purpurea. The sequence goes on along the minus strand of NZ_JBSSMA010000011.1, from coordinate 92,964 downwards.
GACGAAATCAGCATGCCCTCAATCAAAAGATGAGGAATGAATTCCATTAAATATCGGTCTTTAAAAGTTCCCGGCTCTGACTCGTCGGCGTTAACTACCAAATGTCTTGGCACGCCTTCCGGTTTTGCAAGGAAACTCCACTTCATACCCGTTGGGAAACCAGCGCCTCCACGACCTCTTAGACCAGAGATTTTTACTTCTTCCAGAACTTCTTCAGGCGTCATTTTCAGGGCTTTTTCAGCCGCTGTATATCCACCTTGTTTGCGGTAAACATCGAAAAAGCGTATGCCCTCTACATGTGCGTCTTTTAATAAAAGTTTTCTGCCCATCGTTAATATATTAATCTAAAGCGATTTGTCCTTGTCTGCAAAGCTCAAGGATTTCATCTACTTTTTCTATCGTTAAATTTTCATGATAAAACTTACCCAATTGCAACATTGGAGCATAGCCACAAGCACCAAGACATTCTACTGGCTTCAATGTGAAAAGACCATCAGCTGTTGTTTCTCCATCTTTAATGTTAAGTCTGGTACGGATGTGGTCTAGGATTTTTTCGCTGCCTTTTACCATGCAAGGTCCCGTTCTACAAACTTCCAAAACATATTTGCCAACAGGTTTCATATTAAACATGGTGTAGAAAGTAGCCACTTCGTAAACCTCAATAGGGGTGATATTAAGCACCTGCGCTACATAATCCATAACAGGAACATCTAGCCAACCACCGAATTCCTTTTGTGCAATATGCAAAACGGGAATTAAGGCAGACTTTTGACGACCTTCTGGATATCTTGCGATGATTTTATTTACCTGTTCTAAAGTTTCAGGTTTAAAAGCAATTGTTTCGCTCATATTTATAGATTTTAGATTTTAGATTTTAGATTTTAGATGAAAATCAAAACACTAAAAATCTATTTTATTTATAATTTATAATTCAAAATTCCTAAGCATCAAGCTCTCCCGCAATTACATTCATGCTACACATGGTTACAATCGCATCAGAAATTACCGATCCTGTAATCATCTCTGGATAGGCTTGGTAATAAATAAAGCAAGGTCTTCGGAAGTGTAATCTGTATGGACTTCTACCACCGTCACTTACCAAGTAGAATCCTAACTCTCCATTTCCACCTTCTACCGCATGATAAACTTCGCCACGAGGAACGTCTGTTTCTCCCATTACAATTTTGAAATGGTAAATTAAAGCTTCCATTTTGGTATAAACGTCAGCTTTTTCTGGAAGATAAAACTCGGGAACATCTGCATGGAAAGGACCTTCTGGAAGGTTTTCGTAAGCTTGTTTAATAATTTTAATAGATTCCCAAACTTCTTGTTGACGTACCATGAAGCGGTCGTATGTATCGCCTGCTGTACCAATCGGAATTGTGAAATCAAAATCCTGATAAGAAGAATAAGGCTGTGCCACACGAACGTCGTAGTCGACACCTGCAGCTCTTAGGTTAGGACCTGTGAAACCATAGCTTAAAGCTCTTTCGGCGGAGATACCACCCACACCAATCGTTCTGTCCATAAAGATTCTGTTTCTTTCCAAAAGATTACAAAATTCTTGGAATCTTGGTGGGAAAGTTTTTAGAAAATCTTTTATAAGTTCATGGAATTTAGGTGTAAGATCTCTTTCGAAACCTCCAATTCTTCCCATGTTAGTTGTCATACGGGCACCACAGATTTGCTCATACATATCATAGATACGTTCTCTTTCCACGAACATGTATGTCAGTCCAGTGATTGCTCCAGAGTCCATTCCAGTAACACCATTACAAATTAGATGATCGCCGATTCTTGCCAATTCCATCAAAATCACGCGCATATAGTCAACGCGTTTTGGAACTTCACAGCCTATCAGTTTTTCAACAGTCATGTGCCAACCTAGGTTGTTAATAGGCGCAGAACAATAGTTCATACGGTCTGTTAAAGTGGTGATTTGCGAAAAGTTTCTTCTTTCAGAAATTTTTTCGAAAGCTCTATGGATGTAACCAACAGTTTGTTCTGAGTGCAAAATACGTTCGCCATCCATGGTTAGCACATTTTGGAAAATCCCGTGTGTTGCTGGATGGGTAGGTCCAAGGTTGAGGGTGTAAAGTTGACCGTCAATTTGTTCCTTTGATTCGTATTGGTTAAGTATGTTTGATAATTCGTTGTCTTTCATAAATTTTAATGCTTTAGGCTATAGGCTTTAAGCTTACTGCTTACTGCTTATTGCATTAGTTCTATCTTCCGAACATGCTATCGTTTTTGTCAGTACGTGTGCCATCTTCCAGACGATATTCTTTTAACATCGGATGATAACCAAGATCGTCCATATTAAGAATAGGGCGAAGATCTGGATGCCCTTTGAATTTGATTCCGTAGAAATCAAAAGTTTCGCGCTCCATCCAGTTGGCACCAGCAAATAGTTCTGTTAAAGAATCGATTTCCGGATTTTCTTTTGGCATAAAAGCTTTAAGACGGAGACGCACGTTAGTCATCATATTATGTAAATGATAAACCACGCCTAATTCTTTTTCGGGGTTTTCTGGATAATGAATACCACAGATGTCTGTTAAAAAATTAAATTCTAAAGAAGAATCTCTCAAGTAGTGAACCACTTTTTTAATATCATCTTTTTTAACTTCCACCGTCAACATGCCATAAGGCTCGGATGTTATAAGAATTGTTTCAGGAAATTCTCTTGTTAAAGCTTCTAATACGAATTCGTTTGTCATGTTTTCCCTGATTTATTTAATTCCGTAAGATTCTAACAATGCTTTATATTCTGGTAAGTCTCTTCTTCTAAGACTTTCTGTACGTGCTAATTCTTGCACCTGCATAACCCCTTCGATGATTTGCTCAGGTCGAGGTGGGCATCCAGGGACATAGACGTCAACAGGTATAATTTTGTCAATTCCTTGAAGTACCGAATAAGTGTCAAAAATACCGCCACTAGAAGCACAAGCGCCAACGGCTACAACCCATTTTGGTTCTGCCATTTGGGAATAAACTTGTTTAAGAACTGGTGCAAGTTTTTTAGAAATTGTGCCACAAACCATCAACATATCGGCTTGTCGCGGCGAGAAAGAGTTTCTTTCCATACCGAATCGGGCTGCATCGTAAGTGGGGTTAAGCGTTGCCATAAATTCAATACCGCAGCATGATGTCGCAAAAGGTAATGGCCAAAGCGAATAACTTCTGGCAAGACCAATAACACTGCTCAATTTTGTCGCAAAAAATCCTTCTCCTTCATAACCTGCAGGAGCTGGATTGTTCATGTTAACAACTGGTTTATTATTATCTGACATTTTTTTTAATTTAATTATTTATCCCAATCCAAAGCACCTCTTTTAAGGACATAAAAGAATCCAAGGAAAAAGATGGATACAAATGTTACAATTGCTAAAAATCCTTCTGTACCCAACTCGCGGAAGTTGACCGCATAAGGATAGAAGAAAACAATTTCGATATCGAAAAGAACAAATAGGATAGCGGTAAGGAAATATTTTACAGAGAAAGGCGTTCTTGCATTGCCGACAACTTCCACACCACATTCAAAACTTTGTCCTTTTACTTCACTCTTTACTTTTGGGCCAAGAAAGTGTGCACCGAGTAAAGAAACGATTACAAACCCTAGACCTACAGCCGCTTGGATAAGAATCGGAATATAATTTTCTGGTAAATTCATTATTGTACCTAATTTATGCACCTGCAAAAGTACTAAATTAAGATGGAATAACAGAGAAATCAACCACTTTAAGTGATTTTGGAAATGTTGAAAAAAGCTAATTTAGAATAATTATAAATAACGAAATTGCTATTTTTTCTTATTCATTCTTTTTAATATTATAAATGCAAAATATGCGATATATAGAAACAAAATACTTGCGAAAATGATGTTAATCAATGTGTTAGTTTTTGGATCTTTTATAGGGTCTATAAAGTTGAATGCTAAAAATATCAGGATAAGAATTGCGTATATGATAATTTGCTTTTTCATGTTTTGATGACTTTTAATAAAAAATTAATTTAAGCAATTGTTTAATAAATTATATTTCCTTGCTATAAGTTCGTCTTCTTTTATGATTAATTGGCTCGTAATCTTGCCAAAGTAGTTGGATGTTTTTGTTTTCTTCCAACTCTGGATTGGTCTCTAAGAATTTGACGCCTTTTTTTCTAAAAGTATCATAAATTTCTTTAAAAATAATCGCCGTAACACCGCGGCGTTGATAGTCTGGATGGATGCCTATTAAATAAAAATTCGCACGATCATTCTTTTTTCCAGCATTTAGCAAATGCCACCAACCAAAAGGGAAAAGTTTGCCTTTTGCCTTTTGTAAAGCTCGAGAATAAGAAGGCATTGTAATGGCAAATGATATCAAATTATGATCTTCGTCCTCGATACAGATAATGTAATCTTTGTCGATGAAACCAAAATATTTTTCTTTGTAATGATTGATTTGTTCATCTGTAATCGGGGTGTAAGTCGAAAGCTCTTTGTAAGTTTCATCCAAAAGTTTGAACATGGGTTCTACCAACGGGAGGATTTCTTTTTTGTTATTAAATTTAAGAACTCTTAATTTATATTTTTCTTTAATTAAATTGTTGAATTTGACTACTTTATCAGGTAAAGTTTCAGGGAATTCAATCTCGAATTCTACCCATTCTTTTTCTTTAATCAAACCTAGGTTTTCTAAATGTTTTGGATAATAAGCTTCGTTATAAATGCCAATCATTGTCGCAAGTCTGTCAAAACCCATCGTTAACATTCCGGCTTTGTCCAGATTGGTAATGCCCATTGGTCCTTCTATTTTAGAAATGTTTTTGCTTTTTGCATACTCGATTGCTTTGTTAATTAAGGCTTTTGAAACCGATTCGTCATCAATAAAATCCAACCATCCAAATCTTAGCTTTTTGATACCAAGATCTTTTTCTTCTTTATGATTAATCATCACCGCGATTCGACCTACAATTTTGCTGTCTTTTAAGGCTAAAAATTGTTGCGCATCAGCATATTCCAAAGCAGGATTTTCGGCAGGATTCCAAATGTTAAGTTCGTCCGCTGTTAAAGCAGGCACATAGTTGGGGTTGTTGCGGTACAAATCGTTTGGAAATTGGACAAAATCTGTCAAATCTTTCTTTGATTCTACCTTTTTTATGATGATTTGTGACATAATTTTCAATATTAAACAAATATAAGCGCAAAAGCTACTCATTGCAATACTTTGGCATAGTTTTTACAACAAAATAAGTGCTAAAATAAAATTTATAAAACTAAATAAAATGACAGGTTATTATTTAATTATCGGTCTTACGATGCTGGCGAGTTGGCTCGTATCGAGTAGGCTGAAATCAAAATTTCAGTATTATTCTCAGGTACATTTGAGGAACGGAATGTCTGGAAAAGAAGTTGCTGAAAAAATGTTGAGAGACAATGGGATTAATGATGTACAAGTAATTTCGGTTCCAGGTCAATTGACGGACCATTACAATCCAGAAAACAAAACAGTCAACCTTTCCGAAGGTGTATATATGCAAAGAAATGCAGCGGCAGCGGCTGTTGCAGCTCACGAAGTAGGTCACGCAGTGCAACATGCTGTGGGCTATTCGATGTTGCAATTGAGATCAAAATTAGTCCCTATGGTTAACATCAGCTCCACTTTATCACAATTCGTAATTATGGCTGGTATTGGTGTTATGGTGGCTTCAAGAACTATTGAAAACCCTCAAGGTAATACTTGGGTTTTGGCAATTGGCGTTGTGCTTTTCGCGGTGACTACTTTATTCGCTTTTGTAACGCTTCCCGTAGAATATGATGCGAGTAATCGTGCGATGAAATGGTTGAAAGATACAGGAACGGTGACGCAAGAAGAATATATTGGGGTTGAAGATAGTCTAAAATGGGCTGCGAGAACTTATGTGGTAGCAGCTTTAGGGTCATTAGGACAACTTTTGTATTGGGCTTCGATGCTTTTCGGAGGCCGTCGCGAGTAATATTTACAAATCTATAAAAGCATACTCTAAAAGCATCTCTGACAATTGGTTGGAGATGCTTTCTTTTTGAGCGGTTTTTACGCGCGCTGTGATGTGACAAATTTGTTGCGCATTGAAGTCTAAAATTTGTGCGCCATTTTTATTGAGTAAAGAAAAAATAACATTTTGCTGACTGAATTTAAAACTGAGTTTCAGTTCACTTTCCAATTCTTTAGTAATGATATTTGCTGATTCCAAGGTTAATTTAGCGCTTTCTTTATAAGTTTTGACCAAGCCTGAAACGCCAAGTTTTGTTCCGCCATAGTAACGAATGACAACCACTAAAATATTGGTGAGTTGATGGGCAAGAAGTTGGTTATAGATGGGCAATCCTGCACTTCCACTGGGTTCGCCATCATCGTTGGCGCGGTAGTTTTCGCCAGAAAGTCCTAGTCGGTAAGCGTAACAATGGTGCGTTGCTTTTGGATGAATTTCGCGTAAATGATTAAGACAAGATTTGACTTCTTCTTCAGAGATGACGGGATAGGCAAAACCAATGAATTTGCTGCCTTTTTCTTTTAGTGAAATATCTTCAATTGGCTTTTCGATGCTTTGGTATTCGAACATTTTTAAAGGAATTGATTTTCGGGATTAATATAATGTTGAATAAGATTTCCTCGGAAATTCATTTGATTATTCATTTCAAAATTAAATTCAGGTGCTTTGGTTCCGTTGGCTAAGTTCAATTCAGGATTTTTAATGATAAAAGCTTCATCCCAAAGATTGGTCTGGATAAATTGTTTCAACGTATAACTTCCACCTTCTACCAAAACCGATTGTATGTCAAGTTCGAAAAGTTTTGTCATCAAATCCGTCATCATATTTTCTTTTTCAATTTTTACAAACTGAAGATGATTTATTTTTTCATCTTTAATAACATTGAAAATTATCGTCGGTGCTTCGTTATTGTAAATTTTAAAAGCTAAAGGGACCTCCAAATTGAGATCAATTAAAATTCTAATAGGATTTTGACCTTCAATTTCGCGTACAGTTAAGCTGGGATCATCATGAAGTGCGGTATTTTTTCCGACCAAAATAGCATGTTCTTCACTTCTCATTTTATGTACAAATTGTTTGCAAAGGCTGTTACTAATTGGGTAAGGTTTATGATTTTTATCCATAAATGCATCCTGAGATTCTGCCCATTTCAGGATAATATAAGGTCTTTTCTTTTGATGAAAGGTGAAAAATCTTTTGTTGAGAGCCAAACTTTCTTTTTCTAAAATGTCAGAATCTACATCAATGTCGGCATCAGTCAAAATTTTGACACCTTTTCCACTCACTTTATCGTGGCTGTCGATAACACCGATAACGACTTTTTTAAAACCAATTTCTTTAATCTTCAGCGCGCAAGGTGGTGTTTTCCCGAAATGCGCGCAAGGTTCCAGCGAAACATAAATCGTTGAGTCTTGCAATAAGACGAAATCTTCCGCTTTTACAGTGTTAATGGCATTAATTTCAGCGTGGGCTTCGCCAGCTTTTTTGTGATAAGCTTCACCGATGATACGATTGTTATGGACGATAACTGCGCCAACCATCGGGTTAGGATAAGTTTTGCCGATGGCGTTTTCGGCTAGTTGTATGCAACGTTGTAGGAAGAATTTGTCTGTCATTTGATATAAAAAACACTTAAGCAAAGTTAAGTGTTTTTGAAGATTTTATGCGAGAAAGCTTTATTTACCTGTCAATTTAATGTTTGGCATTGGCGTTGTGATGACGCGATCCAGCATTTTGTTTCTTTGTTTATTGATGTATTTTGCAGTGCCACGAAAATCTGAGCTGTAAAATCTTTTTGAATATGTATAAATCAAAAATCCATTTTGGTCCCCATTTTTAGTTGGTCGAAAACGGTCGATATTATATTCCGCATAAGCTTCGCCAGCACCTTCTTTCGGGACAATGGTTACTAAATAATCTACAATAATCTCTTTACCGTCTGGACTTTCAATAACATCTACGAAAGAATAATTGTCATTAACCTGAGTTTTTCTGTTTTGTAAACTCTCAACTTTTTTCCGAACCGCTTCTTCAATATCGATTTCTTTGTTATAAAAAGAAAGATTAATTAGTTCTTGATAATTGTCGTAATCGTCATCGCTACGGAGATATTTTTGTTGAAACCACGTTGCCGAATTTTTTTTGCTCCAATAAAGAAAATATTCGTTATCACCAATTTTAATAGGGCCAGGAACGCTGATATAGTCAACAATATCGCGACCTTCCACTGCTTGAGTTTCTTGTGCAGAAAGTCCAATAAATGCAAATGTCAATACGAGGATTAATGATAATTTTCTCAACATCGTTTTCTGGTTAAGATTAATTTTCGTTGTTAGCAATAATATTGTGGAGACTTAGTTTTAAACTTTCTAGCAAAGCTTTTTTGTCATCCAATTTTTGATAAGTATCTTTTAATAAAGGATTTTCGCGGGAAGCATTGCTAAAGAAGGAAATATTATTTTCTAATTTAACAACTTCAGCTTCGAGATCAGAAATTTGATTTTTGATTTTTCTAGCTTTATCTGTGATTTGGCTTTCGCTAAGGTTTTCTTCGTGCAGATCAAACTCGTTGATTTTGTTAAGTTTGAGTCTTTCGCGCAAGGCTTTGTTAAATTCAGTATTGATGCTAAGTTTGTCTTTCGGAACTTTTCCAATCGCGTTCCATTGATTCTTGATTTGCTCAATCTTTTCGATGCTGCCTTCTTCATTAGAAATCGTTTTTAATTCTTCTAATAAAGCTTTTTTATGTTTGTAATTATCTTTCCAATTGTCGGTTGCAGCGTTGTTTTTGTCACGGAAGTTTTTGAAAAACGTGTTGCATGCCTCACGGAATTCGTCCCAAACTTTGTTGGCTTGCGAACGTGGAACATGGCCTACGTTCTTCCAATCTTCTTGTAGTTTTTTGAAAAGAGGAACCGCCGTTTCCCAATCTTCAGAATTCATGTTATCTTGTGCGGTTTTTATCAAAATGATTTTTGCCTCAAGATTTTTGATTTGAGAATCCTTTAGATCTTTATAAAAACTATTTTTTGCAGTATTAAAAGCGCGAAGGTTTTGTTTGAAATCTGTCCAAATTTGGTTTGAAAATTTCTTGGGAACACTACCTATTTTTAAGAAATCAAGTCTAAGATTTTCAACTGTTTTTATAGAGTTTTGCCAATAATTGTGGTTGATGTTTTTGTCTGGAGTAGCTAGCTTTTGTAGCGTTTCGATAATCTCATTTTTCTTAGCAAGATTCGCTTCTTGATCTTTTTCCAAAGTAGCGATTAACTCCGACTTTCTTTCATGGATTTTTTGAGAAACTTCTTTGAAATCTTCCCAAGTTTTTTCACGGAATTCTTCTGCAACGGGTTCTGCTTCTTCTTTCCAAAGTTTGTGCAGGTATTGCAATTCGTTGAGCGCTTTTTGTACCAAAGGTTCTTCTAGCAATTCTTTGGCTCTGTCGATGATATGCATTCTCTTTTCTAAGTTGTGTGCATACTCTTGCTCCAGATATTCTTTGTTAAGATCCAACATCTCATTGAACATTTTAAGATGATGGAAGTAGTTGTTATTAAGATTTTTAAATTCGGATTTTGGTACTTGTCCAGCATTTGACCAAGCTTCTTTGATCTCACGAATGGCTTTGAAAAGATTGGTGCCGGGCTCCGAGTTGCTGTATAGATTTTTGAGACGTTCGATAATCTCGTGACGTTCTTCTAGATTTTTGCTGTGTTCTTCGTCCTGTTTTTTGTGGAAGTCATCCATTTTTTCTTTAAAAATACTGACTAAAGCATTTAAGCGCGACGTCTTTGGATGTTGATAACTGAAAGTGTTTTCATCATTGCCTTCTTCTAGATAATGATGTTTTTTTTCATCAACTTCGTCTTGGATAAGGTGCGACGCGGCATCTTTCAACTGTTGGAATGTTCTTGAATACGAACCTGCATCTTTCAGATTAATGGTTTTTTCCATATCGTCCAAAATCTCATCGAGAGATTTGTCTTCGACAGGGTTTTCTTCCGTTAAAACTTCAAGATCAGTATTATAAGCAAATTCGCTATTGTCATGTTCTTGTGGTGAAGCGTTTTGAGATTCAGCAAGTGTTACTTTGTTTTCTTCGTTTTCAGGATTTCCAGTCTCTGTTATCATAGCCCAACTTTTTATTAGAATAAGAACTTTTTATCGTACTAAATTAGATTTTTTTTATTGAAATACCCAAATTTTAAAGCCTTTTTATTAAGATTTTGATTTTGGGTGTAAAGTTTTTAAATGTTTTTTGTCCAAATATCCCAAGCTTTTTCGGCTTGTTGTTCTAGCATATAATAGCCATTCATGGTTGTAGCGCCTTTGTTTCTCGCATTTTTTATGAAGGCTGTTTCGCTGGGATTGTAGATTAAATCGATGATGTAATGTTGACTGGTAAGTGCATCAAAAGGAAAATTGAGACAATCCTCAACATTAGGAAATGTGCCAACAGGCGTACATTGTATAATTAATAAATGCTCCGAAACGGTTCTGAAATCAAGGTTGTCAAAAGTGGTATTTGATTTTCTCGAAATGGTCAAATATTCGATTTGATGTTTTTCCAAAATATATTTAACTGCTTTTGCTGCGCCACCGTCACCTAAAATTAAAGCTTTGGTATGGTTTGGAGTTTTATGAATCATAAGACTTTTTTCAAAACCAAAGGCATCGGTATTGAATCCAATTCTTTTATCATCAATAATTTTGACGCAATTGACAGCACCGATTTTTTGAGCTTCATCACTTAGCTCGTCCAAATACGGAATGATGGCTTCTTTGTAAGGAATTGTAACATTGAAGCCTTTTAGGTTTTCTTGTTTTAAAAAGCTTTCTAAATTGTCGAGGTTTTGGAAATCAAAAAAACGGTAAGTATGATTTTTTAAAAATAGTTTTTTGAATTTTTCTTCAAAGTATTTTTTTGAAAAAGAGTAGGAGATATTTTTTCCTAAAAGTCCAAAAATGTGTGCTTGTTCCATAGAGTAAAGTTAAAAAAAAGACCGAAGAAAACTTCGGTCTTTAATATGATTCTTTTCAATATTATTCAACAATAAATTTAGTTGAAGCTGTTGAAGATTTTAGAATGTAGATTCCTTTTGGAAGCTTGTTCAGGTTCAATTTTTGTTTGTTTTTAACTTGGTTGAAGTTTTGAACTTTTTGTCCGTTAAGGTTATAGATTTCTATATTGTCAACATTTTTAATTCCGTCCACAAAGATTTCATGGTTTTTAACAGGATTAGGATAAACTTTGATTTTGTTATCTTCGTTTTTCACTTCATCTGTTGCCATTTTTGTATAACAAGTCCAAGACAGGTTATCTAGAGATACACGGTTGTTGGCAGATAGGTTTTGATCAATAATTTCGATTTCTATATTTCCTTCGATATTGATGTTAGAAATGGTGAAGGTTTTGGCATCTTTAGAATAAGCAATTGTCCCAACATTTTGACCATTAACTAATACGTTGAGTGTCCCTGCTTTGTCTGTATCGAAAGGTAGTTTGGTTCTCAAAGAAAGACTTCCGATTCCACCAGAAATTCCTGTAGCTTTTAATGCACCAGCGTTAGTACCACCAGTTTTAATACAGATAGCTTTGTTGTTGTCGCCATCAATATAGATTTGCTTATCTGTTCTGGCATTGGTCGCTTCATAAATAACACCATTGGTTGACCATTCTCTCAAAGAGTATGATGATGCTGGTGGTTGACTAGGGACTGGGATATTGTCAAAAGTTTCTGTACCACAAGTTGCTCCAGTGTTGCCACCATCGCCGTCACCATTACCAGAAGACTTCGTTGTTGTCAAGTCAATAGTATTGCTGTTTCCGGAAATGTTGCCAGCAGCATCTTTGGCTTTTACATAAAATGAATATGCTGTTTCTGGTGTGAGACCAGTAATATTCGCGCTGTTGGTTGTTGTATTTTGTTTGAATTGATTATTCATGTATACATCGTAGCTCGCAACAGCAAAATTGTCGGTTGAAGCTGTCCATGCCAATGTAGCAGAGGTAGCTGTAACATTAGAATAATTAAGATTGGTTGGTGTAGATGGTGCTTGTGTGTCTGTAGTGCCACCACCATTGAAAGAGTCTGGCCAAGTGTTTTGTGCCGCTTGTCCACCCCAAATAACAGTGGCTAAATAAGGATTGTCAATGAAAGGGTTTCTGTTACCTTGTTTGTTAGCAACGATATTGTTTCTTTGTATTTCAAAATTTGAAATAGGATCTTCTACGTTCCATTTTAATAAGATATCTGGGAAGTCGGAAGCAATGGTACTTGGTCCATAAGTGATGTTCAAAGGTTTACATCTGTCTTTGTAACGCACATACATGTACATAAGAATTCTAGCAACATCGCCTTTCCATTCGTCGCCAGGATACCATCCACCACGACTTGTTTTTTGAGCCATTGCGCCTATTCCATCGTCGAAAAGAAGACTCCCTCTTGTACTGTTTAAGCTAATGTCTGCTGGTCTCAAGTGGTGACCATCAGCGCCAGGTCCAGATGTTCCTAAGTTGGGCGTTCCTTTCGATTTTGCATAGACATGCTCTCTGTTCCAAGAACCGCCAATGCTTCTACTTCTTTGGTGCGTGCCCGAGCTTTGGGAACCGTAGATTAATAATAAATTACCAGCTACATCAGGATCTACATCGCTGGTTTTCATAAGTTCTTTAAGCTGAGAATAAGAAATTGTTGTAGTATGTGTGTTAGTAATTGTTGCAGCCAACTGGTTTTTTAATTGATTTCCTGTTAGCTGTAAGTTGACCTGGTTGTAATATGCAGGTGCTGACTGGGCATTTATTACAAATGAAATAATAGATGCTAAAAATGATAACTTTAGTTTCATAGATTTATATTTCTATTTTAGTTCTGTGGTTGCAGCAATGTGCTGATTTATTAATATTTTAAAATTGTTATTAAATAATGTTTTTTCAATAGGTTTTAGAAATTCAAAAAAATAATTGTTATCAAAACGATAAAGCTTGGCTTGTAAGACCTCTTTCTTCGGGTGTTTTTCAATCTCAATATCAATGGGAAAATCAATTGGATCATCGATTTGCCATTTTAAAAAAAAATGAGGCAAGCTTATCACTTTTGCGAATAATCCTGGATGCTGATTGCCAGCGCCTGCGAAAATTCGGTTGTCCTTTTTGTCGATTGCGATGACAAAAAGTGGCTCAGGTGATCCGCCATATTGATTAACGCCTTTTCTTTGACCAATTTTGAAATGCTCAATCCCGTCATGCCCTCCGATGAGAATTCCGTCAAATAACGAATACATCGGATGTGTTGAAAGCCATAACAATTCCTCTTTTTTCGAAGCGAACGCTGGTGTCGGCTGCGCGTAGAGTAGAGAAGAAGCTGGTATTTCGACAATTTGACCTTTGTTAGCCATTATTTCATTAATATTCTTTAATTATATTTTATCTTAGAAAAGAAAAGGGCATCAAATGTAAACATTATTTTTTACATGTAAAGCACAGGCTGTTAGTGTTTTTTGATAATTAAAAGGAATGTATTACTTATATTTTACTAAATGTCTAAAAAGCTTTAGTTTTACTAAACAATTGTTTGAAACTTTCATAAAAAAAGCATTCAGAATTTTCTGAATGCTTTCAAAAAAAATATTTTTATAAAGAATTATTCGATAATGAATTTTGTGTTTAATTCTCTGGTTTTTAAGATATAAATCCCTTTTGGTAGATTGTTAAGTTGAATGGTATTTCCATTTTTAAATGGTTGCACAATCTCTTGAACTCTTTGTCCTACCATGTTATAGATCCATGCTTTGTCATATTGTTTAAGGTCGTTGCCTTGTACGGTGATAAAACCGCCTGATTTTGCGGGATTTGGATAGATTTTATAGTTCTTAGAGAATCCAGTGTCCTCTACGGCTAGTGGAGAAAGTCCCCAAGTTCTGGTTACGAATTCTGGATTGTCGATGTATGGATTTCTGTTTTTTTGGTAGATGTAGGTTGCATTATTACGATCGATTTCTATTTGTGAAACCGGATCTTGCTGATGCCAAAGAAGCAGTGTGTTAAGCTCCCAAGTTTGTAATCCAGGGAATTTTGTTTTTGCTAAAATTTGATTGTCTTTAAAACCGGATAATTTGTCTTCATAACGCGTTGCGAAATACAAAACCATTCTAGCGACATCTCCTTTGAACTCGTTAATCGGTTCTGCGGCAGAACCTGAATAACCTGGAGAACTAGAAGAGCCAACTTTGGTTCCGTTTTTGGAAGTGAAGGTGGGCGAGTTTACTTTTGCAAAAGGAAAATTGCTACGCATGCCATTCACTTTTCCATCTGTTGGACGGATGTGGTGCATGTCAGAAACCATTGGAGAATTTTCACTGAAAATACTTTGTGGTATTATGTGTTCTCTATTATAGCAGTTGTTTTCTACAGAATAGCTTCCGCATTTTCTTTGACCATGTATGTAGTTGTAAGGGTCTGGACCATTTGGATTTTCAGAATAAATATCTAAAACAGTTCCGTCATTTTCGTAACCTGGCGTAGAATATTTGTCTGTATCTGTAGATGGATAACCATTGTATAGATTGTCATAACTCTTTGTTATGTAACCAGCGCTGATGATTTGGCTAAGTTTAGTTTTCAAAGCGGCGCCTGATAAATCATCAGTCCCGTTGTAGTATCCTGCAGGGATTTGAGCTGATACAAATCCAAATGCAGCTAGTCCTAGTAAAATAGAAAGTTTTTTCATACCTTAAAAATTGGGCGGTAAAGGTACAGATTAATTTTATAGAATAAACTTAAAATAAACTTAAAATTTGGAATTCTTCTAGCTTTTTAATTTTCTAGAGAAGATATATGCTATTAAAATCCCGAAAAATAAGCCTACAGCACCGACAACCAAATAGTTAATTGCGGTAATTCTCACAGGGAATGGTAGGTTTTCTCCCGCCATGAAGAAGTTGGTTTGTATCTGGAAATAACACAAAATGCTACCAATTATTAAACCTAAAGCCACACCAATAACAACAATTAAAAGCCCTGTGTTAAAATAAGTTTTATTCAAATCTTTTTGTGTAAAACCTAAAGATCGCAAAGTTCTCGCTTGTGGTGCTTTGTCGAGTTGTAGAATAATAACTGCACCCGCCAAATTGAAAGTGGTGATGAAAATAACCAAAGAAAAAATTAAATAAATCATTAATTTCTCAGTATTAATCATTTTCCAAAAGGCTGCATTTTCCTCAGATTTGGTTTTTATTTCGACATTATTATTAAGTTGTTTTAATAATTCAGATTTTACATTATCGGCAGAATCAGAATTTTTAAGTTTAATAACAACTTGATAAGCCGCATTTTTTGGAAGATTCAGAAGTTGTTGTGTAAGTTCTATAGGCGCCAAAATGTAGTTGTTGAGCTGGTCATTACTAGGAAAAACACCAGTAACATAGATTTCTTTTCGATTAAAAATATCATCCTCTTGTTGGATAATGCCTTTTCCAGCTTTTGGCATATAGACGGTCGCAAAATCCTGTGAAGAATTAACAGGGATTGCCAATCGGTTATCGAGTTGACTTTCCATCAAGACTTCATTGGAAAATTCAAAGCTAGGATAAGCGCCGTAGATGACAGATTTGTTAATCGGATTTACTGAAATGTAGGCCGAGTCAACACCGCGTAAATAAGCAATTTCTCCATTGTCTTTGTAAATGATGTAGACTTTCTCTTCTATAACTTTGGAAAAGCTGTCTACATTTTTATTCTTTTTCAGAATATTCTGGATATTCTCAATATTAGTGAGTGTTTTTCCGTCTTTACTTTTTATGGTGAGATCAGCATGTAGGTTTGCGATCATATCACGATTGATATCCTCCAGTCCAGAAAATACAGACACGATGACAAACATCGAGGCAATCGCCACCATCATTGCAAATGCAGCCAACCATGTGATAAAGGTTACCGCATGACTTCCTTTTTTGGCAGTTATGTAACGGGACGCGATATAAAACGGATTGTTTCTCACCAATTACAGAATAGGATTGTCGCCTTCACCTTTTAGTTCTTTTTCAATGCGCTCCACATCGTCCAAAGTAGTGTCAATATAAAATGCTAAATCTGGGATAATTCGCACTTGCTTTGCCATTTTTTGACCAAGATAATTGCGATATTGGGCTTTGTTAGCTTCAATTTCTTTCATAATCGGCTTACGCAATTCAGTTGGGAAAATGCTTAAATATATTTTTGCAATCCCCAAATCTGGCGTTACTTTAACATCGCTTACACTTACCAAAAAATTTTGAGCGCTTTCTGCAGCTTGCTTTCTGAACAATTCTGCGAAATCCTCCTGTATAATTTGTGCGACTTTTCTTTGTCTATTACTTTCGTTCATGGCGCAAATTTAATACTTTTGTTTGATATAATTTGGGCGTGCCCCTTTGTTTTTCCAAAGCTTCGGCCAATAGCAAAACAAGCGGGTCGGTCTTCGTGCAGTCGCTTTTTTATCCAGTGGCTTCCGCTTCGCTCCGCCACTGGATAAAAAGAGCTCCGACAATGCACTACGCCCTCACGCAACTCAAAAAAAGAAATTAAAATGAAAATAGAACATTTAGGTATCGCAGTCAAATCATTAGGCATCTCCGACGATTTGTTTTCAAAACTCTTAGGAAAAGAGAACTACAAGCAAGAATCTGTAGAGCGCGAAGGCGTTGTAACATCTTTCTACGAAGTAGGAGAAAGCAAAATCGAACTTCTAGAAGCTACTAATCCAGAAAGTCCCATTTCAAAATTTATTGAAAAGAAAGGCGAGGGCATTCATCACATCGCTTTTGGCGTAGAAAATATCTATGCAGAAATCGAAAGATTGAAAAAATCGGGTTTTGTATTTATTTCTGAAGAACCCAAGGATGGCGCTGATAATAAATTAGTTGTATTCTTGCATCCCAAATCGACCAATGGTGTTTTGGTAGAATTATGTCAAGAAAAGCCATAAAAAGTTTGGTTGGGAAATAAATTTTATTATTTTTGCACTCACAAAATTTAACCAAATTTTGAGGTCCTATAGCTCAGTTGGTTAGAGCACCTGACTCATAATCAGGTGGTCCCTGGTTCGAGCCCAGGTGGGACCACTAGAATGAAGAATGAAAATTTTTCAGAATTTATAAAAGCCCCTATTTAAGGGGCTTTTTCTTGTCTTGATGTAATCATATTTCGTCATCGTTCGCCAAAAAAACTTCCCCTTTTTTCTACCTAAATTTTTTTTGAGCTAAAATTCAAAATTTCGTCTTAACATAAATTAACACTCTTTAACTTTTATTGAAGTTACTGATAATCAGTTGTTTATTTTGAAATTTGGAAGATTATTTCTATCTTCGCCTATTATTCTAATGTCTACTATCTATTAGTTAAGTATAAACATTAAAATAATTAAACAATGAAAAGTAATTTTTCAGTCAAAGCAATTCTTAGAGCCGACAAGGTTCTTAAAGATGGAAAGTCTCCAATCTTCATTCAAGTAATCATTAGTTCCGAAAAAAAAACCTATTCTCTTGGAGAGAATGTCGAGAAAAAATTCTGGGACAAGAAGAGTGGTCTTGCCGTAGGAAAAGGATTCGGAACTCTAAATTCAATAATCAATAAAAGAACATCCGATTTAATTGCGCATTGTAATCAAGCAATTATGGGAGGCGTTCCTTTATCATTTTCCATTATTGATAATTTTATCAAAGGAAATCAGAATAATAATTTCTTTAATGTTTTTGATGAAGTATTGGAACTTAAACGTCCAGACATTTGTGATGATACGTACTACAAATATCAGACACTTAGAATACGTCTTAAAAATTTTAAGTCCAAAATTTTTGTTTCTGAGATAGACCTTAGTCTTATTAAAAAATTTGATAATTATTTAAAGAAACTAGATATTGGCGATGGTGGTGTCTATAATCATCATAAATGTTTGAAGTGTATCATAAACGAAGCTAACAGATTTAAAAAAGCAAAAATAGAAACACCTTATGGTGCAGGATTATTTGTTATAAAATCTTTAAAGCACAAAACTATTTTTCTTGATGAAGATGAAGTAATATTATTCAAGAAATACGAGTCTAGTAATATTCTACATCGTACTGTAAAAGATATGTTTTTATTGTCTTGTTATTCGGGATTAAGATATTCAGATTTATTTTCTTTGAAGAAATCAGATATTGATTGGGAAAATGGTATTATCTCAAAGACAATGTTAAAAACTAAACATAAAGTAGATATACCATTAAATAAGCAATTACGATCATTACTTGCAAGACATATGATTAATAAAAAATCGAATGATAAAATATTTATGGAAGTGCCTAATCAAGTCGGAAATAGAAAATTAAAAGAGATTGCTAAAGCGTGTAATATCAATAAGAAAATTTCTTTCCATGTTGGTCGACATACTTTTGCTTCATACCTTGTTAATAACAAAAATATCTCTTTACCTCTTGTTAGTAAGCTTTTAGGACACGTCAATATTTCAAATACTTTGATTTATACAAATTCTCATATTGGTAATCTAAAAAATGTTATGAATAGTGTTCATTACGGATAAAATCGTAATTTTACGACAGAAGAAATATAATTTTAAGATAAAAGCGTAAGCTGTTTATACTCGTAATCGAAAACTGGTAATTTTCTTATACACCGAGATAAATAGTGATACGCCCCGTTATGCGTGGGCTTATCCTATTAGGTGTATAAGGTATACCAGTGCCTCGATTACTAATACGGTTTAAGTTCCACGCTTTTTTTATGTTTATACTAAAGTTATTTGGAACTGGTGGCAACTTAATTAAACTATGAAAAAATTATTGTTAACAATTACCATGTTTCTATGCGTTAACATTTATTCCCAAATTACAGATTTAGAAAGCCTATTAGTTGTATGTTCAACATCTATTTCAGATTTAACGACTTTAAATGCTTTTGGTTGGAAAATTTCAGAACCAGAAAGAAATGAAGACAAGGAAAGTATAACTGATACTTACAAATTCTCATATTCAGATGATACGAATAATGAGGTTATTGAAAGGCAAATTATTTTGTATACCAGCTACAATTTTAAACAAGTGCGAACTAATTTTTATAGTAATGATTGGAATTTGTTGAAGAAGATAAAAAGTGAAATTAATGCAAATAATTACATTTTGAAATCTAATAAACCACACTTCTTATTTTACACTGGAGAACGTTCAAATATTGGAATTGTAGATGCTCCAAGAAAAGATCAACCCAATTTAAAAGAAGGTTATTTTATGGTATCGGTATTTAGTAAGAAAAAATAATTCAAATAATATGGTCATAAAATATTTTGTAATCGCTTCGTTTATAGCTTTACAATACAATGCTCAAATAAAAATTTTAGAAGCATCAGACTTCAAAAATGGATATGCAATTGTAGAAACTCCAAATGACAATGGAAGTATTTACAATGTTTATACCCGAATGATAGATAGTACAGGACAATTTGTAAGTCCAAAAAAATTTGATAAAATACGTTTTTTCAAAGAAGGTCTTTCTGTGGTCAAAGAAAAAGATAGTGAAGAGGAGGATTACATAGATAAGTTTGGTTATATGAATAAATCTGGCGAATATGCGATTACTCCAAGATATAATTATGCGAATGATTTTTCAGAGGGATTAGCATCTGTTGGAATTAAATCTATTTTTACCAAAGGAGAAATGAAATGGGGATTTATTGATAAGAAAGGTAATTATATGATACCCGCAATTTATGATGATGCAGGAGACTTTGTAAATGGTGTTGCAAAAATAAGTTTAAATGGGAAATGGGGTTATATCAATAAAAATGGAGAGGAAGTAATTGTTCCCCAATTTAGCTTTGCAAGAGATTTTCACGAAGGCTTAGCACTAGTGAAAAATTCAGTCGGTGAATATGCCTACATAGACCTTAAAGGAAACTATGTTTATAAATTTGGGCATCGTATTAGTCCTGCAATTGTAATGATAAAGGATAAAGAGGTTTTTCCAAATCCAAGTGATTTTCATAATGGCTTGGCAATAATTTACGATTACGGCATTTTTAAATATATTGATAAAAAAGGAACGGCAAAAATAATTCCTCCTGAACGAGAAACATTAATGTATAAGCCAGGTCAAGGAATTACACGAGATAAATTACTTTACGAATCTGCACAACATTTTGTAAATAATCTAGCTAGAGTAAGTATTAAAGATTATGGTTATACTTTTATTAATGAAAAAGGAAAATTTATTTCTAAGGTTCCATTTCAGTATGCTGGGAATTTTAGCGAAGGTCTTGCAAAGGTGGCTCTAAATCGGAAATGGGGCTTTATAAATACAAATGGAGAAGTTGTCATTAACAAAGAAATATTAAAACCTGAGGGCGAAGTATTAACCTCCTCTCCATTTGAAGCTGTTTCAGATTTCAAAGAAGGTTTAGCAGTCGTTAAAGTTCGAGGAAAATTTGGCTATATCAATACAAAAGGAGATTTTGTTATCAAACCTCAATTTTTGTATGCATCAGTCTTTGTTAATGGCAAAGGCTTAATTCTTCCTGACCCTCAAATTCATCGAAAACAAGGATATAATTACATTGATAAAACAGGGCAAATCTTATTTGATTTCGACTAACTTTTTTACAAAAAAATGTTTGAAAGCGGTTTTTACCGCTTTTTTTGCGTTTTAACCATTGCGGATTTAATAACATAATGTCCACTTTTAGTAATAAATTATTAT
Source organism: Soonwooa purpurea (assembly GCF_053891095.1). Lineage (NCBI taxonomy): Bacteria > Pseudomonadati > Bacteroidota > Flavobacteriia > Flavobacteriales > Weeksellaceae > Soonwooa > Soonwooa purpurea. Next base: position 72,221 of record NZ_JBSSMA010000011.1, on the reverse strand, counting down.
AGTAATAAGAATGATGAAATGCGAATAATATAAAATATGAAAAAGTTAACAAATAATTAATATTCAAAACCCTGAATTTGGACTTCACTAGAGTTAGTACCCTTATAAAATCATTTAATTATGTCTAAAAAATCAAATTTAAAATCAAGCTACATTCTATTCTTGTTGAAGAAAATTGACAAACTGGGAATGAGGGTAAAGTCTTTAGAAAATGAACAAAAAAAGGGAATGCTTTCTATTTTAGAAACAAAACAAAAGTATGGAATCAGCCGTTCGACTATAGATAGATATAGAAAGAAGGGACTGAAAGTAGGACAGCCTACAAGGAATGGACAAATCTATATTGATGAAATAGAATTACAGGATTTTCTTAAAAATAAAATGAAATGGTAGACAGAATTAAATTTTATATCATCTGCTACATTAGTAATGATATTTTGAAATCCAAGAAAAAACATTCATTTACAAAAGATGGGAAGGAGTTTTTCGTATTTGACTATCGAAAAATTTCTTTTATGTCAAAATTGATTAATGAAGATTTGTCAGATAATGAGATTTACAAATTTTCAATTAATGATTCTGATAACGAAAATGAAAATGAGTTTTCAGATTATTCTTTTAAAAACCTTTTCATTACATATTCTAGAACCATTGGAGAAAAGGAAGAAAAAGTAGGAAGGTTGACTATTCATCAGAATATTAGAAAAAACTATATCAATTACAAAGGATTAAATGTTTTCGAAGATTTGACCTATCAAAACTTCGTTGACATAATAAATCTATATGCAGACGAATTTAAGATTCCTAGAGGAATATTTTGGAAAGCATCTGTTACACAATTAGAATTAGGTGTTAATCTAAAATTCAAGATGCATATTAGCTCTATAATTAATAGTATTTCCCAAATCAAAAGAGTACCTAAACGATTCCTTGTAGATAATTCAGCATTATATTTCAAAGCAAAGAAATTTGAAATCGTTGTATATGATAAACTAGATAGAGCGTCTGAACAAAAAGAAGTTTTTCCAAAAGCGAGTAAAATCAAAAGAAAAAAACTGATTAAAAAGATTTCTCAAAATAATAGCATTTTAAGATTTGAGCTAAAAATAAAGTCTGTAAAGCAATTTAATCAAAGGGATTTTAAGGGTAAAATAGAAAGTTTGGAGAAATTGAAAATTAACTTTCAAGATATTGCGGATTCACTTTTCAGATTAGCAACTGATATAAGTTTTGTAGATGTTATTTCTCCAGAAGTTTCAAGGAAATTAGTTCAATCTCAACTGAAAAGTAAAGGAAAGAAGGAATTTGACGAATACCTAATTTATATGGGTCTGAAAAAATTTGGAGTAATAGAGTTTATAAATTTTGCAACACCTCTTTTAAGTTCAGCCATCAAGTTGAGTTATCTAAAATCATTAGAAAAATTATACAATTCCTACAAACAAAATAATGGATACGTCAGAATTACTTTTTTTAATAAACTCCGAAAGAGGCTAGATTCACTTACAGAATCTGCTTTTTAGTGCGGTTTTATTATATAACGTTAATATATATCTATAAAGTATGATAACATATGTATATAAATATATTAACAAGCGACGCATACAAGCGAAAGCAAGTAAAACAAGTAATGAAATTAAAAGTTACAAGAAAATTAAAAACCACAAAATAATAATAGAATTTTAATTATGAAACAAGTAGAGATTACAAATACAACGGGTAGCAATGCTTTTAAACTGATTAACGCAATATACCAGAGTACTAATGCACAAAAATCTTATTTTGTTTTTGAACAAAAATCGGATGAACTGTTTGTCTGTAAATATTTTGAAAATATTGAAATCAGAATAACAAAAACAGAAGGTGCGAATTATAAAGTTTTTTTGCTAAATATTATAGATTTAAAAGCCAAAACCAAAGTAATTAGTCGGCAAATTAAGATTGTTAAAACTACACAAATAAGTACTGGGAATGTAGCTCCCAATAACAAATATACTTTACCAAGGTTTGAGAATATGTTAAGTATGAATGGAGTTAATAGAAATATAGCAATTGAATTTTCTGTAGACTTCAAAATCGCAAATGCGAGACCTGAGAAGTTAAAATTTTTATTAAAAAGGTCAAAGCTAATTATCGGAACGGATTTAGGGTTAAATACCTTTGAGGATGTCTCACTTGACGAAAGAGCTGAGATACTATTCGACATACAGAATAATTATTATGACCTTTGGGAAAATGATGATTTCGATATTACTGATAACGATTTTATTAATATAAATCTGATGAAAAAAGTGTAAATATATTTTACCTTTCATTTAGACCGCCAATACTGGCGGTCTTTTTCGATTAAATTTAATAATTATAATTTTCCAATAACTTTATTTTCTTCATTCAAACTTATCAAATTATAAGTTCCTTCTTTAAGGTTGGAAATTAAATCATCTAATTCTAATGTTTCTTGTTCATTAATTTGCTTATCCACGGACGTAAATACTATTATTTGATGATTTATAAATCCAGAGGAAATAGAAAATAAAGCTTTTAGGCTCTCAATATTTGTCCTATGTTGTCCAGGTTCATCAAATATTACTAAGCCTGGATGATTAGAGCCTTGTAGTAATGCCAATGTAAATGCCCATAAATTTCTAATAAAATCTGATGCAGAGGAATTTGTTCGGATTGATTGTGGTAGAGAGTTTATATGGTGTTTATAAACAGGGAAATATTTGAAAGGATGTGACCTATTTATAGATATTTGCCAAATTTCATTACTGTCATATTTGAAACTTTTTAGTAGCTTTTGATAAAATTTTTCAAAACCATTTAATACCTTATCATCTTCTGTTTCAAAATTCTTTAGTTTTTCTATGCTATTTAAGTTGTTATGATACTTATTGGCTAATTCCTTTAAGTTTTCCTTGATTTCTTTCAGAGAATTTTTTACAAACTTTAATCCCTCTATTTCGTTTTCAATTTGCAATCTTTTGAGAATGGTTGCCTCGGAAAATGCTCTATCATCAGCAATCAAATCTCTTGAAAGCGATTTAATCAAGGTTTCTTTTTTCCTTAAAATGTTTTTGTAGTATGTAAGAATAACTTCTTTTTCTTCGGTGGTTTTTCTTAATGAATGAATTGACACTTTTACTAACTCTTTTTGGCTTTTTAAGAAAGCTATATTTTGCTCAACGGACAAAATGGGAATTTTAAAACCTTTAGTTGATAATAAATCTGTAGATACTTCTTGACTACATGTAGGACAATGATTATCACCTTTATTAATGATATTTTCGTCGAAAACTTTTTTTATATTTATATGTTCTTTAATTTCATTATCAACCGAATTGCCCTGCTTTAATAAGTTTTGTAATTGTGTTTTTTCTAGACTTAAGCGACTTTCAAAATTTTTAACATTATGTCGTAATTGCAGATATTCTTCTTTATTTTTATTGTAGCTATCGATAGTGCTCTCACGAGTTTCCTGAATTCTTGGAATCTCATTTTGAGTTTGTTCAATTAGTTCACTCTCTTTTTGGAGCAATTTTTCTTCTAATGTTTGGCTTTCTTCTTCATTGATTGGAAAATATAGTTGTATTTTTTCAATCTTTGTTTTGTCGGTTGTCATTTCGTCTGGAATCGCTCTTAATGTTCCATTGTATTGTTTTTCAATAAGACTCAATGATCTTAGATTTTTTTGCCAATTTACTGATAGGTCAGATTTTTCTTTATTAAGGATATCTCTTTGAGTAGCAAGAGTTAATTCGCTGAGTGCTAGAAGAAATTCAACTACTTTTTGCTTATTGTCAGGAATGCCAAAATAAGGTATTGTTGAAAAAAAATCAGCCCAACCTTTAGTTTGTTCAATAAAAAGAGCAGAAAAAATTGTCTGCAAATAAAGAGGACTATAATTAGATTTTCGTGAAGTGTTACTAACTTCAGGAATAGTAATACCAATAAAAGAAGCAAGCCAAGGATAAAAACCATTTTCGTCATCATTATTTCCCGCTCCATTGATGAAATGAATATTCTCTTCTAGATTTTGTAAGTCCGTTATGCTTCCATTATAAATTTCAATATTTGAATTTTTTTTATCAACAGATGCTGGAATAATATATCTTAATAATGTAGCTGTTTGACCAGTGGAATTATTTATTTCTAGAAGCACTTTAGAATGAGTAATTTTAAAGTCTTCAACACCTACGGAGAAATTTTCTTTTAATGCTTTGTCTAATGCCTTTTCATTTCGCCCGCCAATTAACTCTTCCATTCCCAATGCATAATAAATACAAGAATTAATTGTTGTTTTCCCTCTTGAATTATGACCAGCAATAATATTTAAACCCTTTTGGAATTCAAAATCGAACCCAAACAAATCTTCAATAGATTCACTTTTATTTGTAAGTATTTCTACTTTTAATCTTGAAATATAAAACATAATCTATAATAATGTCCAGTTATTATTTGCTCTTGATATTTTTGCTTTTGGAAGCTGTCCAATTTGTTTAATTTTAGTAATATCTTCTTCAAAAAGTTTCTCATTTTCGATATTATTCAGTAATTTTTCCCCTTCGGAGCTAATTTTAATTTCTAGAGTATCGGTTATAATTTCTTTCTCAAAAAAATGATATATGTAACCTAACGACAGAACCTGATCGATTCCAGTTTCAAATGTCCAAGGAACTAATGTATTTCTATAATTTTTAGAAAAATCATATAATATCTTGTGGTTATCAGAGTTTCTTAATGACCAAAAAACAAGATGAATTAATAGTAAAGAAGCCTTTTTCCCTCTTGCACAATAATTAATAATGGCGAGTAAAACTATAAGCTTATAGTATGCATTATGCTTAATAGATACCGAAATTGGTTTTTTTTGAAAGTTGATATCAATCATATTCTTATTGTAAAATTCAAAGAACAGTCTAATAACCATTCTGTTATTTGGTATTCTGCAATATCAAATTTTAAATCATCGGGAAAAATTCTAGTTACTTCCTCTCTAAAATCTTTCTGTAATTTAATCAATGCGTCTTTTGCTTCATTATTATTATTCACACTTCTTGAATATTCATCAGTTACTGCATCTTGAAACTTATTAATTAACTTGATGAATTTTTGATATATCTCAGGATTATAATTTTCTAATTCTTGAATTTTATATTGGAAAGATAAATATTTTTTTATCTTTTTTGTTGTAACATCAATTGCCTTTTCTTCACTATCGTAGATTACCTTATTTTTTCTATCTATATTCTTGAAAAAATCTTCATTTGTTGCTCTGAAAGCTTCAATATCTTCTTTTGTAATTTCTTCTTCTAACTCCTGTTCCCATCGTTGAATTATACTTTCGTCAGATAAATCCGTAAAATCATTAATATATTCTTGTAAGCAATCAATAGCTTTACAGTTTATATCATCATTCCATGCTTTATCGGTATTGACGGAATTTAAAATACCAATTAGATAGGGTGTTCCACTTTTAATTATGAAAACTCCACTTCCTGATAAACCTTCCGCAATCTCCTTTCCACTTTCTCCATGTTGGTCAAAAGTATCTTCAATAAGTTTAATTACAAAAAATGAATTATCACTAGAAATAGTATTAACCTTAGCGCTAAAATTTCGATAAGAATTAGAACCAATCTTTTGATAGCCACAAAACTTTACAGGTTGTTCTCTAATGATATTTTTAGCAAAAGGATAATTCTTTAACAGTTCTTCTTCATTATTAAAATCTATTTCTAGTAGAGCCCAATCGTCTTTTACTTCAAATCTTGTAATATCTACTACTTTTATATCGTTAAATTCTGATTTAAAATCATATTGTTTTTGGATAATAATATTCTTCAAATCAGGTTTTGTATCTCCTAAACAATGACAAGCGGTTAAAACATAGAAACTTTGTTCCGTAGCAACTAAAACGCCACTTCCTTGTTTAATGATTTCTTCCCCTTGCTTAATACTTATTTTGACGCAGGCTTGCTCAATGATTCTTTCAGGCATTATTATAAAATGAATTCGTTTTGATGTTTTAATTTCCAATTACCTGATTCAAAATCTTTATCCGAGATAAAATTTCCGATTTTATTTTTTATTTCTTGAATTGGATAATTTGTAAATATAATTATTTCATTCTCTAAATTTCGATTTTGATTATAGATTATTCTAGCAATTGTCTCTCTTGAAGGATGTTTATGATTAGATGAGCCACCATTTGTTGAAATAAAATATTGGTTCGATTTAATTTTATCCAATATCGATGGAGATGTATTATTTTTACTCCCGTGATGTGAGAGTTTAACTAAATCACAATTAAGAGGATTCGAAGATGAATATCCCTTATTTACTAGTATATTATCAATTACTTCAGGTCTTGCATCACCAAGAAATGCTAACTTTTTCCCTTCTAAAGTTTTTAAAATGAAAGCGATAGATGAAGCATTTGTAAGGTCGTTTTCTAATGAGCTTGCTGGGTTAAAAGGTATCTTTGATAATTCTTCAAGGTTTTTATCATATGTAGACACCTCCAAAGATTGTGAAATATTTTCCTTTTGAATTGTTTTATGCAAAAAATCGGGCTTCCAATTTTTATAGAACAAAGTAAGAGTTTTTAGGTCTGGTGACAATATTTCAAATTGGATTCCATTTCTAATTATTATGTTTAAACTACTATCAATATGAGTTATTATAGTATTTGATTTCTTGGTATTTATTAGTTCTTTTAAATTGTCTCCTTGAGCAAAACTGATTAAATTACCAGTAGTGATAGAGATTAACTCAGGATGATTTATCCATATTTCGTCAATTTCAATTTTATTAATTAAACTATTTTGGAAAAATTTTATTAGACCCCCAATATGGTCAGAATCTATGTGAGTTAGAATTAATAAATTAATCCTAGATATTTTTTCTAATTCTTTTTTTAATGAATATGCAAAAGTGGAAGCAGTACCCCCATCAATAAGAATAGTAAAGATTTCTTGATTTTCATCAAGAGTTTCTAGTAAAATACAATCTCCATTGTAGGCTTTTAAAAATTTTATGGTCATTTTATAGTTTAAAACAAATTTATCAAAAATACCTATACAATTTAATGGCTAAAAAAAGAATTATTATCATAAAAATTCCCTAAAATTCTACCTCTTTTAGATGTTATCCTCGGAAACCCACATAAATACTAAGAAATAAGAGAAAAGTTCGAGCCCAGGTGGGACCACAAGAAAACTCCTTAATGCATTGATATTAAGGAGTTTGTTTTTTATAGGGGAGTGAATAGGATTTAGCTCATATTCACTCTATTATTTAAAATTTTTATATTTTCTTGCTTTACAAGAGATTCTATTGTCGAGTTGATGATGTTGTCAATCTGTGCGCCAACTTTCATAAAACCAAATGCTTTAGATGTCTGGCGAATAAGATCTTCTGTGCTTAAACTCAAATTAGCTTCGATGATTTCTAAGATAACAATCTGGATTTCTTCTTGGGAAATATCTTCAATATTCCTTTTTTCAAATGAATTTTCACGATAAAATTGAATGTTGTCTGGTGTAATTTTGTCGTTCCAATAAAACTCTTGATGTGTTTTATTTTTAGAAATAGTAGGAATACTTTCAGTAATTTCGGTTAGGTAGTTATTCAGTTTGGCACCTGCTCTAGTGGTATTCCAAAGTTTTAATATTTTTCTAAATAAATAATTTTTACTAATAGGAGCCTCTGTTGATACGATTTCTCGTATTTGATTTAGGATTATAGGTCTGTTTTCTAGAAAATAGATGCTTTCAGAATTTGCAGTTGGATTTGCTTCAAAAACGGCGCAGACGTAAGGCATCATTGCTTTATTGAAGCTGGTTTTTTCAACCTTTATTAAAGTATGTTGTGGTGTTCCAGGATCGTCTTCCGAAATAGTTTCTTCGATTTTTTCTTCGTTTGCTTGGTGTTTTAGAAACTCAACTTTCTCGATAATGTCATGGACAATCTTGTGTTTGTTTTTTAACCAATCTAAAGTCCAAATTCTATAAATATTCCAGTTTAATGCAGATAGAACATTGGGTGCAAGTAACTCACGATCATTGGTGGTGTGTATGTTAAAGTAGTTTTCTCCATCCACAAGAATTCCCAAAATATATTCTTTCTCCTTTTCGGGATGTACAATTCCTAAGTCGACTTTATAATCCGAGGTCCCGATATTTTTACGAATTACCAATCCTGTTTTTTCTAAATGTTGGACGATAGAATCTATTAATGAGATTTTCGATTCATTTTCCGAAGTCACTTTTAGTGCATAATTTCCTTTTTCGGCAAAATTTAAAAAATCTTTTAATCCTTTGACGCCTTCGGATTTTGTGCGGTTAAGGTCGATTTGGTCAGGCTTTAATGTGGAAAATACTTTCATTTCGTAACGCGCTCTCGTCACCGCAACATTCAGCCTTCTCCATCCTCCATCGCGATTTAAAGGTCCAAAATTCATAGAGATTTTATTTTCTTCATCTGGACCATAGCCAATAGAGAATAGAATGATGTCGCGTTCGTCACCTTGTACATTTTCAAGATTTTTAATGAATATGGGTTCATTTGTTTTCAATGCAAATTCCTCCAATTTTGGATATTCGATAAATAATTTCTGCAGTAGGTCTTCAATTAAAGTTTGTTGCGTTTGGCTAAATGTAACGACGCCAATCGACTTGGTGTTTTCAGATGCTAGATGCTTTTTGATATAATTGATGATGGCAAGTGCTTCGTTCTTATTGGTTCTTGTTTTCCCTTTATCGTAAAAGCCTTCCACAAATTCAAAGGTAACTTTTTGATTCAAATCATCTGGCGATGGGAAAGTTAATAATTTGCTATCATAAAAATTTTTGTTGCTGAAGGATATCAAGCTTTCGTGTTTGCTGCGATAATGTCTTAACAAATAGTTCGACGGTATAGATAACGCCAGACAATCTTCCAAAATACTTTCTAAGTCCTCCATTTCGATATTATCTTCGTCAACTTTGGATGACGCAAAGAAACTGGTGGGAGGCATTTGTTTGGGATCGCCTACAATAATGGCTTGTTTTGCGCGTGCCAAAGCACTTATCGCTTCGGATGTCGGCAATTGTGACGCCTCATCGAAAATAACCAAATCGAAATGATCTGTATTGACATCAAAATATTGTGCTACCGAAATAGGACTCATCAACATACAAGGTTTTAGCCTCGGAATTAATGTCGGAATTTGATCAAACAATCTCCTAATTGATAATCCCCTGCCTTTGCTCCGAATCGCTTTCTGCAAAAATCCAATTTCTGAACTTTGCGCAGCTTCTTGATTGATATTGGGAATGTTTGAACTCAGTTTTACAATCAATTTATTTTTAGAAAGATCGATAAATTCTTTGTGCAGATCTTTGTATTGTTGGATTTTTGATTCGTAAATATTGGCATCAAAACTATTCAAAACCTCAGCCTCGTAGGTCGTCTGTATAAAATGATTGAAATGCAATGTTTTATTAAATTCGAACGGAATCTCATGTGGGTTTAGCTTGCCTTCTTCTAGTAAATTGATGCACCATTTTAAATCAATTTCTTGCGCTTTTTCTTTATAAATGTTGTAATTAATCCAGCTTTCTAATTGACTAAGATGAGCGTGTACTTCTGTAAGTTTTTCGAGATTTGGGATTTCAGAAAGATAATTTCCGAGTGTTGTTTTGGCTTCTTTCAATTCATAAACAACGGAAAGGATTTGCTCTATTTCTTGAGAAATATCTTGATTTGCAAAATTGGATTTTAACCATTCTTCAGGATTTTCAACGGCAGATTGAGGCAGAAGTTGTTCCAGATTTTCTATATTTTGTAAATCTTTTTTTATAAAATCGGTTTCTAAAATTTCGGTTTTGAAGTAGGTTTTATTAAGACTTTCAAAAACATCATATTGCCTTGCAGAAAGCTTGTTTTTAACATCTTTGTAGTTTTCTAATTGGCGGAAAAGCTGATCTATAATTTGCTCAGAATCAATTTTAAAATGAGCAAAGCCTTGGATAAGATTTTTTACTTTTCTTTGCTTCAGCCATTTTGGGAAAAACCAAGTGTGTTTTGCTTGATTCCAAAGGATTTGCATCGTGTCAAGATTATTCTCAAAAATGCTTTTGTTGAACTTTTGTGTAATAGAAGTTTCCGTATTTTGTTTTTTAGAAGTAAGGTCTAGCCATTGTTTTAATAACTGATTTTGTTCTGGATCGAAATAAAAGTCAAAAAGTTGCGCTTGGATTTTTTGGCCTTTAATGAAGTTTAAAATCCTTTCGAACTCACCAATTTTCTTGATGTTGATTTGATATTTGTTGAATAAATTTTGTCCCTTTTCGTAATTTGAACGGTAATTTTCAATCGCATCAGAAAGATTATTTTGATGATCAAATCGATGCGCGCTTAGCGTAACAAGATGCAAAGGATGGCTTGTGGGCTGCCCAATTTTTGCCGCAATAGAGCTGAAGGGCAATAGCCAATCATTCCATAAGTTCCATTTTGATGAACTTAGATTTTTAAAATCAATATCGATTTTCGGGACATCATGAAAAGCGATCGCGTTGTTTTCTAAAAACGAAATAGAATCATACAAAGTCCAGCCAATCTGATTTTTGTGGTGGAGCTGTGTGATGTATTTATTAATCTCTTTTTTGCGATCGTCTAGGCGTTTCGCTTCTTCTAAAAAGTCTTTATTGAGCTGATATTTTGGGGTTTCTAATGCTTGTTCAAACTGTTTTAAAACATCTGATTTTTTTGATTTATTAGAATGTAATTCTAAACAAAAAGGCGCCAGGCCAATGCTTTCTAAACGTCTATGCACTACATCTAAAGCGGCTTTCTTTGCGGCTACGAATAAAACTTTTTTATGATTTGCTAAAGCATCTGCAATAATGTTAGTGATGGTTTGCGATTTTCCAGTTCCTGGAGGGCCGTGCAGAATAAAAGTTTTGTTTTGATTCGCATTGTTTACCGCGTTCAGTTGAGAGTTGTCTGTAGGAATAGGCAAAGTTAAGGATGCGGAAGATAAATCCTCCAACTCAAGATGATTGCCTTCGACACTTTCTAGAGTTTCTGTTAGTTTTCCATCAATCAAACTTTTTACGATAGAACTTTTTTGTATTTCTTCTGAGTATTTTGAAAGGTCTTGCCATAAAATTAGCTTATTGAATGAGAAAGTTCCTAACACGATTTGGTCTAAAACATCCCAACCTTCCAAATTAAGCACAGCATTTCGGATAATTGCCAAAACTCTCGGAACATCTACGCCGAATTCGTCCATTGGTAGGTTTTCCAGAGCGTTCAGATTTAGATTATATTCCTGCTTCAGATATTCGATTAAAGTTATATTAATCATGGTTTCTTCTTCTCGACTTCGCAAGGTATATTTTGTATTAACCGATTTTCTAGATAATTCGACAGGGATTAATAATATTGGAGCAAAACGTGGTGTCGTCTTATTTTTGGGATCAAACCATTTTAAAAGTCCCAAACCAAGATATAATGTGCTTTTTCCGTTTTCTTCCTCGGCGAGCTTTGATGTTCTGTACAGATTGGTTAGGATAGAATCTAAATCGTCATTATGATAGGTTGTAAGCAGTCGGTTGTATTTGAATTCGTCATCAGCAAGCTTGAACAAATCTGAAGATGTATGCAGTGGCGGAATATAATTGTTGTATTTTCGGGTTATGGCTTGGTTATTATCAGGATGTATCGTATAAGATTTTCCTTCTGCTAAAGTGTCTTCTAAAAGGTTGATTTTAAGATCAATAATCTGAAGCATGCTTTTGGTAAATCTCAAATTAAGAAGATTGTTTCTTAAGGATAAATCCAATAGCTTTCTTTCCCATATTTTTTGTTTACTTAGATTACTAAAATCCGTCAATTCGAGATTGTCATAAGTCTCGCCAATATCATAGTTATCATCAAGCTCCGTATCAGGATTTTCTTCTTTGGTTTGTATTTCTTTTTTGAATTCTGAATCCTGTTTCAGCATTGGTAAAGGTAAAACTCCGTTTGATCTTGTGTTTTTGATATCTATAGATAATAAGAAATCAGACTCGCTCATTAGCTGTTTCTCGGCTGACGCCATGGCTTTACTGAATGAAATGCTGCTGCCTTTGCAAAGCGTTGTGGTTTCTATAATGGCAATTTCTTTGATGCCTGAAGCTATCCTTTTCGAAATGGCGGCTTGGTCAAAATTAATCATCGCATCAAATCGTAAATCTTCCAACCAAACGCCGACAAAAGCATGTCCTTTTGTGAAAATTATAATTGGATTAAGATCTATTGCTTCCAAACAAGACGCAAACAAAAGGGTGATGTCAATACAATTCCCGAATTTAGTTTCCATAATTTGCTCCACCAGACGGATTCTTTGACCTTGGTTTTCAAAACTTGGAGGCAAAGCACTATAGATGAGTTCTTGATTTTGGATGGCTTTGTACAATGCGGAAGTCATCTGCAGAACACGCTCTTTACTTTCGTTTTGATAACCTTCAAATGCTGGCGGATATCCATTTTGTTCCAAGATATTGATAGCGTCTGATTTTATTTGATAAATAGTGGGATGATTGGGTGTTACGTAAGATCCCAATAGTTGTGGTAAAATCTGTAGCCCTCCAAAATAGTCCATTGGCAAAACATCCATATTGAATTGCGTGGAAATAATTTCGGTATCGTTTGCTAATAATATAATTTTTATAGTGTCTATATCTTTTTCTATAAGACTTTTGAGAAATTTAAACTGGTAGTTAAATTCAAAGTTTGATAGGCTAAAAGTATTTGCAGAAATTCGATCAATAAAAACCCTGTACTTTTCGAAAATGCCTAAGCTTGATGTTATTTCAATTTTTATATTTTCAAGATTAGAGGGGATGTTTTGAAATATAATCTCAAAAATAAAATTATACTTGTTTAAACAAAAGGTGTAGTTAAAATAGGGCGCATTCTTAATGTGTATTTCTGGATTTAAGTTTTCAGACATGTTTTTCGGATATTAGGTTATAATTTTTTTCTTAAAATTCTCGGGTCGTTCTAATGTGTTTTTGTTAAATGAGCATCAATTTTATTTAAAATGAATTGATTGTCTAAGATTTGTTTTTCTTTAAAGATAAATTTATTAAAAATTCTTAACAATTGTTTTGTTTTTCGCATATTAATACACGGAATAATTATAGAGCTTATTAATAAAAAATTAACAAACGATTATTTGTGTCTATAATAATTATAATTTATTTTTGCCGTCCATAAGTGAAACAACAGTTTTGGTAAGATGAGTAAAACACTAAAATTTTTCTTTTCTTTATGTTTACTAATAGCATTCAGTGTTTTTGGAAACGAAAAAGTTTCTGTCACGCCTGATGTTGTCAGTTATACTGTTGATACAATTCTCCCCGAATTTTGCGAACGTCACGATGCCGAGCAAGATATTCTTAGCATGGGAAGAACGATTCCCAAAGTGCTAAAAAAAATAGTGTACCTCGATAATTTTTATTTTTATTTCGTTGAGGTTGCTATTACCAAAAACCATTCGTTCTCGAGCCATACTTTTCCTAGATTACGTTGTGGCGTTAAATCTTTTCTACATTTATTACAGTTGTACTAGGTTTATTTTTAAATCAATACCCTTATTATTTAAAAAATATTTTAACCTAATTAAAATTTCCATGCAAATTAAATATTGGATTGTAGGGCTTGTTGCGCTATGTTCCGTCGTGTCTTGTAATAAAGAAAACACCACCAAAAAAGACGATGTTAAAACTGTACCCGTCTTGCTTGTTAAAGAAAAAGATACTTTGGTGAGCAATCAGTTCGTCACAGATATCCAAGCGAAAAAAAATATCGAAATCCACTCGCGTATGTCGGGACTTATGCAACAAATCTACGCGCACGAAGGTCAGTTTGTTAAGCAAGGACAATTGTTGTTTAAGATTAATGATTCCGAGCTTCAGATCGATTTATTAAAAGCAGATGCAAGCTTGAAGCAAGCTCAAGCCGATGTCAGAATTGCCGAAGTGGAGGTAAGCCAATTACAGTCGTTATTCAACAAAAATTTCGTTGCTAAAAATGAGTTGGATATGATGAAAGCCAAACTTAGTGCAGCGCAAGCCAAACGTGCTTATGCAGATGCCGAACGCAAATCTGTTTTGCAAAAGCTGAGTTTTACCAATATCCGCGCACCTTTTGATGGCGTTATCGATGTAATTCCTTTTAAAGAAGGAAGCTTGGTAGAGAATGGGTCTTTGCTAACGACTTTATCATACCTGGATCAGATTTATGCTTATTTTTCGATTCCCGAAAACCTTTATTTTGAATTTCAAAAAACAGATAAACTTAACAACGCCAACAAAATCGAACTGGTTCTTCCAAATGGCGCTAAATATGATTTTAATGGTGTTCTTAAAACTGCCGAAGGCGAGATCGACCAAGCTACAGGATCTATCCGTTACAAAGTGGATTTCCCCAACCCAGATCATTTGATAAAACACGGGACTTCGGGTAAACTTGTACTGTCTGATTACCAACCAAACGCCATTATTATTCCCCAAAAAGCAACATTTTCTATTCAGGATAAAGTCTATGTTTTTGTAGTGGATCAACAGAATAAAGTCAAGATGAAAAACATCACCATTGGCAATACATTCCGGGATTCTTACATGATTGATGGTGGCCTGAAGTCTGGCGACAGAATTGTTCTGGAAGGGACACAGTCTTTGCGTGATGGTCAAACAATCCGTATTAAATCTTAATAAACATTCTAAAAAAATAAGATTATGGTAGAAATGTTTATTAGACGAAAGGTTCTTTCGTTGGTAATTTCGATAGTTATTGTGTTGATGGGGCTTTTGGCATTACTACAATTACCGATTACACAATTTCCGGATATTGTTCCGCCTTCCGTTACGGTAACGGCAAAATATACAGGGGCTAATGCCGAAGTATCTGCCAATGCGGTGGCTTTACCTTTGGAACGTGCGATCAACGGTGTGCCGGGCATGACGTATATGTCCACAGTAACTTCTAATGATGGTTTAACATTAATTCAGGTTTTTTTTGAAGTTGGTGTCGACCCCGATGTAGCGGCAGTTAACGTACAAAACCGTGTGACGACCATTTTGGACGAACTTCCCGAAGAAGTTATTCGTGCCGGCGTTACCACAGAAAAAGAAGTTAACAGTATGTTGATGTATCTTAACATCACTTCCACAGACGATAGTCAGGACGAGCAATTTATTTACAACTTTACGGATATTAATGTTTTACAGGAATTAAAACGTATTGATGGTGTTGGGCGTGCCGAAATTATGGGGCAGAAAGAATACTCGATGAGAATTTGGCTAGATCCTCAAAAGATGACGGCGTACAAAGTTTCTGCAGAAGATGTTGTTAAAGCTTTGCAAAAACAAAACATCTCTGCGGCACCAGGTAAAGTTGGTGAAACTTCTGGTAAAACCACGAGTCAATTGCAATATGTTATCAAATACACAGGGAAATTTTTTGAGCCTGAACAGTATCAACAAATTCCGATTCGCTCGGATGCTAACGGTACGATTTTAAAACTAAAAGATATTGCTGAAGTAGAATTTGGCGCGATGAACTACGGAATGGTTTCCAAAACAGATGGTCGACCTTCGGCTTCTATTATGATGAAACAACGTCCAGGTTCTAATGCTTCCGAAGTTATTAAAAATGTGAAAGACAAAATGGCGGAACTCAAAGAGACCTCTTTCCCGCCAGGTATGGAGTTTAATATGGCTTATGATGTGTCGAGATTTTTGGATGCGTCGATTAGTGCGGTTTTAATTACATTAATAGAAGCCTTTATCCTTGTAGGAATTGTGGTTTTCATTTTCTTACAAGATTGGCGTTCCACTTTAATTCCTGTGCTTGCCGTACCTGTTGCCCTTATCGGGACTTTCGCTTTTATGCAAATGTTAGATTTCTCGATTAATCTTTTGACTTTATTTGCTTTAGTATTAGCCATCGGAATTGTCGTTGATAATGCGATTGTTGTGGTAGAGGCGGTTCACGTAAAAATGGAGGAAGGCATGGCGCCACTTCATGCGACAATAGAAGCGACAAAGGAAATTGCTGGAGCAGTTATTGCGATAACCATTGTAATGTCCGCGGTGTTTATTCCAGTTGCCTTTTTGGATGGTCCCGTGGGAGTATTTTATCGACAATTCTCTTTGACCTTAGCGATTAGTATTGTGATTTCAGGCGTTAATGCGTTAACTCTAACGCCAGCCTTGTGTGCCATTATTCTTAAACCGCATAAGCATGATAAAAAGAAAAATGCAGTTGACAGATTCTTTACCAAATTCAATATAGCTTTTGAAAAATTAACCAATGGCTACACCAATCTTTTATCCAAATTTGCGACAAGAACAACAGTTACGTTCGGAATGCTGTTTTTATTTATTGGATTAATGGTCATTACCGCACGTTTTTTACCATCTGGATTTATTCCAATGGAAGATCAAGGGATGGCTTATGTCAATGTTACGACACCACAAGGTGCCACTGTTGAGCGTACCGAAAAAGTTTTGGACGAAATTACAACGATTGCTAAAAAAATTGATGGTGTCGAAAACGTGACGACTTTGGCTGGTTATAGTATTGTTACTGAAATTGCTGGCTCTAGCTACGGTATGGCAATGATTAACCTTAAGGATTGGAAAGAACGAAACATTTCTGTTGACGAGCTTATCGCTGAATTATCAGCAAAAACGAAAGATATCTCAGACGCGCAAATTGAAGTTTTCGCGCCGCCAACAGTTCCTGGATTTGGTAACACGAGTGGTTTCGAACTTCGTCTTTTGGATAAGTCGGGTGGAAGTATCAGCAATACTGATAAAATCACCAAAGACTTTGTTAAAAAACTGAATGAAGCGCCTGAGCTACAGAATAACTTTACAAGTTTTGATGCTACTTTTCCGCAGTATTTAATTACAATGGATTATGATATGGCCGCGAAAAAAGGTGTTTCGGTTGATAATGCTATGTCAACTTTGCAGACTTTATTGGGCTCTTATTACGCGACCAATTTTATTCGATTTAGTCAAATGTATAAAGTGATGGTACAGGCGAGTCCAGATCAAAGAGATACGCCAGAAAGTATTTTGCAACTTTTCGTTAAAAATGATGCTGGCGAAATGGTGCCATTTTCAACATTTATTAACATCGAAAAAGTATATGGTCCCGAGGTTTTGACGCGATATAATATGTATATGTCTGCTATGATTAATGGAGAACCAGCACCTGGTTATAGTTCTGGCGATGCCATCGCTGCAGTGGAGAGAATTGCGAAAGAAAGCTTGCCGAGAGGTTTTGATATCGAATGGTCGGGGATGACTAGAGAAGAAATTTTATCAGGAAATCAAACCTTTTATATTTTTATCATTTGTTTAATATTCGTGTACTTGCTTTTAGCGGCACAATACGAAAGCTTCTTATTGCCTTTGCCAGTTCTGTTAAGTTTGCCAACAGGGATTTTTGGTTCTTACATCGCTTTGATGTTGGTTGGTTTAGAAAATAATATTTATGCTCAAGTAGCACTTGTCATGCTTATCGGTCTCCTTGCGAAAAATGCCATTTTGATTGTTGAGTTTGCGATACAGCGTAACAAAGAAGGTTATGACATTATTCCAGCAGCTATAGAAGGAGCGCGTCAACGTCTCCGTCCAATTTTGATGACCTCATTTGCGTTTATTGCGGGACTTATTCCGTTGGTGATAGCTTCTGGGGCAGGCGCCATTGGTAACCGCTCGATTGGTACGGCCGCAGCGGGAGGCATGTTGATTGGGACTATTTTCGGATTGGTAATTATTCCTGGTCTTTACATCTTCTTTGCAACACTTGAACAAAAGAAAGAACGAAAAAAGAAACAACATGTACAATAAACAATTAAAATATATAACATTAGGGATTGCAACTTTTTTTCTGGTGTCTTGTGCTACACCGCAAGTTACACCTCTGAAAAAGGCCAAAGATATACCTGCGCAGATTAGTGAAAATTCGATTCCACTTAATGTTAATGAACAAGTTGGGCTGCGATCTTATTTTAAAGATCCCGAATTGTTAAATCTTTTTGATGAGGTTGCGAAAGCTAATCCGGGTTTCCAAATGGCGCAACAGCGTGTGGAAATTGCTAATAGTTTTTTACAAAGATCCAAGATGTCCTTGTTGCCTTCTTTGGAAATTGGCGCAATAGTAAGTGGCGATCATTACGGAAAATATACGATGGAAGGAGTCGGAAATTACGACACCAACTTGTCGCCAAATGTTGCTGATAATCAAAAAATCAATCGTGATATAACACCCAATTATTGGTTGGGTGCGCGCTCTTCGTGGGAAATCGATGCTTGGGGAAAACTTAAAAATCAAAAACTAGCGGCACAAAAAAGATATTTAGCGTCATCCGAAGGACTCAAACTAATTCAGCTAGAGTTGTTTACGGATATTGCCAATCTTTATTATCAATTGGTTTCTTTGGATGTCAAATTGAAGATTTATCAGGAAAATTATAGACTTCAGCAGCGTGCTTACGAAATTGTCTCTGCACAACGCGAAGTCGGAAAAGCTACAGAATTGGCAGTGCAACAATTCCGAGCGCAAAATAACAATTGGCTTGCAGAGATTGAACATATAAAAGCCGAAATAGTTGCAGTAGAACAGGCGATCACGACATTAACAGGACGGTACGGTGGCGAAGTGAAACGCGGTGTAAAACTGCTTTCAACCAATATGGAACTTCTTAATCGTGCTATTGATGTTAATACGGTTATCCATTCTAGACCCGATGTTATCGCTACCTATTATGTTTTGGAAGCGTCACAAGCGGATGCCAAAGCAGCACGAGCGGCTTTTTATCCAAAACTGGATTTGAGTGGGGGCCTAGGATTTAATTCTTTTTCGGCGGAAACTTTTTTTAAACCAAGTTCTCTTGCTGGGCAATTGTTGGGTGGTTTTATGGTGCCTATTTTCAATAAAGGTCAATTAAAACACGATTTTAATGTGGCAAATAAAGAACAGGAAATCGCTTTTATCAGCTATCAAAAAAGTGTGACAACAGCTTATAATGAGCTGCAAGCTATTTTGAAACAAACGGAAATTTTCCAAAAAGTTTTGAAATTAAAAGCCGATGAGGTTAAGCATCTTGATAATGCGATAGAAGTGTCAAATGACTTGTATCTTACAGGTTATGCTAATTATATGGAATTAATTAGTTCTCAAAAAAGTAAACTCAATGCGGAATTGGACTTGTTGGAGTTTCATTTCCAGAATACCAAGAATAATGTTCTTCTTTTCAAAGCCTTAGGCGGAAAGTTAGAATATTAATATGTGATTTGGGGAGCCTAGTCGAGAGACTAGGCTTTTTATTTTTAGACATTTAATTTTTTTAGCATACATCAATATTTTAATGCAATAACTCGCGTATTTTTGAAGTGTTAAATAATTTTTAAACCGAATTTAAGTCGTTATTTAATCATTAAAATTTTAGAACTTTAAAACATTAAAATCGAAGTTTTATTTTTCAATGAATTTATAAATACTTCCTGATGGAGTTGTATTTTTGTTTAATTTAAATCAAAATAGATTATGTCAAATATTGGAATTATTGTCCCAGAAAGAGCTGCAGATATTGGAAACTTCATGGTTGGTAGGCTTCTGCCTTTTATCGAAAAACGATCTGTTGGACCTTTTGTTTTCATCGATCACATGGGACCAGCCGAGCTGAAAGATTATCAAAATCTTGATGTTCCACCACATCCACATATCGGATTGTCCACGCTAACTTACCTTTTCGAAGGTTCTATTTTTCATCGTGACAGCATCGGTTCGGCAGTGGAAATACAGCCTGGCGCAGTCAATTGGATGACGGCTGGCAAAGGTGTTGTACATTCGGAAAGAACTCCAGAATATCTCCGTCATACCGATAAAAAACTTCATGGATTGCAAATTTGGGTTGCCTTGCCAAAAGATTTGGAACAGTCAGAGCCTAGTTTTCACCACATCGAAGCGAAGGACATCCCAACTTGGGAAGAAGATGGTCTAAAAATAAAACTGATTGCTGGCAAAGCTTTTCATAAAGAATCTCCAGTGCCTGTCCACAGTCCTTTGTATTTTATTGAAATCATTAATGATTCTAACGAAACTAAAGAATTAAAAATTGGAGAACATCTTTATGGTGAAAGTGCACTTTATATTTTGGAGGGACAAATTAAGAATGACGGAAATGTTTACGATCCAAAGCAAATTTTGATAGCAAAAGATACGAAACTCTGTGCATTTGAGATGGCACCACATACGACGGTTTATATTTTTGGAGGCGAGGCTTTTCCTGAAGAACGTTATATACATTGGAATTTTGTGAGCTCTAGCAAAGATATTATTGAACAGGCTAAACATGACTGGAAGGATCAAAAGTTCCCGAAAGTTCCTGGAGAAACGGAGTTTGTGCCGTTGCCAGCATCATCTTTGAAATAGATGTATTACCCCAAATATAAAAAGCTGCCTTTTTTGAGCAGCTTTTTATTTTAAAATTTAACTTCAGAGTTTAATCCATCACTTGAGTGGTGGTGCCTAATTTCTGGGCTAGAACGAATTTCTGATTTTGCGATAATTTCGATTTCTTTTTTTAAAACATCAAACGATTTGGCCTCTTCGATGTTTATATTTTGAAAGAAATATGATTTTATGGCATTGTATTGTTTTAAAATTTCTTCTCCTTTAGATTTTTGCGTATCATTATCAGCTGCAAAGCTTGCCCAAAAGTTGTCCCTTCCTTCATTACTTTTGTAAATAATGTAATCCGAATCTCCAAATCCAGATTGTTCTAATGCATTTTTAAGATTTTGAAAATCATTCTGTTGGGACATAAGTCCTACGATAATATTTCCCATAGCAGTTGTTTTTGATAATTAAAATTAATCTTTTTTTTAATACAAATTCAAAATCTTTTTATAATTTGTGTAAGAATACATTTATGATGAAAAATTACGCATTATTACTAGCTTTTGTCATTGTTGCGTGTAACTCTTGTACGACGCAAAAGACTAAAAATATTAACGCCAATATCATTACCCTTCGCGATAGTTATTGTAAGGCGCCAACCAATTATGACTACGAGAAGGTTAATCTTCATGTTAATGCAGATTCGTTACTTAATGAAAAACAATACCTTAGGTCTATTTTTAACCAACAAAGTATTTTGATTCTTAATGCCTTAAACTCACTTGAGGATGTTGAAAATATTTTAGAATTGAAAAAAGATACAAGCATCGAGTCACAACTTAAAATCATGAAAATTAAGGATAAAATAGATGGCAGAATTACTTTAGCGCTAAGTGAAGTAGATGCTGTCGCTGCCGAATTTGACTGCGAAGGCGAACGTGTTTCGCAAATGGCAAACTATGTGAGTAGCCTTAATAGCAAGAAAAATAACAAGATGATTGTATATTCCATCGCTGTGGGAGCACTGGGTTCTATCGCTGGCGGATTTATAAAAAGTGATGGCTGGGACAAAGCCGTGGATATTGGTGGAGGTCTTATTGGTGCGGGTTTTGGTCTTGCTTTACTCAATCCGAAAGGTAAGAAAGTCGAGTTTATCCATGCTCGAAACATCCTTCGTGATATTTGGCAGGAGAAACTACAGTCGCGGAATTTTCCGCCATTTATTTGGTATATGTATACAGAGAAAAAATTTTCGAATATTAATGAACATTCAATTATACAGAATATGAAGCAACGCTGGATTACGTACCAATTCGATGGAGATGTTGATGCGGCCAACAATTCTCCGATCTTTAACGACGGCGGAAAGTACGACAGCGAGGCGCTTAACAATCGTGCGGCGATGCTTAACCAGATGCAATCGGCAACAAGAACTATTAACCAAAATATCAATTATCTTCTTATCGACCTTAACAAGTTGACGCGATAGTTTTTTTGTTTTTTAATTTTATATAAATAAAACTATTTCTCAAAAACCAAGTAATCATAAGCTTTTAGCGTAAATCTGCTATCGTCCATTAATTTTTGCTGAGTTTTTTTAAAAACATTTATATATTGACCTTCCACATCTTTTGAGTGGATGTTAAAGTCAACATCATTATCAGACATATTTAAAAATACTACAACTTTTCTATCGCCATTTTTTCGAAGATAAGCCATGACTTTGTCGTCTGCAGAAGTTTCTATCCAATGGGTGGTAGCGTTAGAATCACCACCCCGTAAAGCAGAGTTTTCGGATTTTAAAGTCAATAAAGTTTTATAAAAATCATCTAACTGATTTTGACCGTCCCAAGGAATTGGATCTTTCTCAAAAAATGCAAGACGTTTGGTTTTCATGGGAAGTTCTTGCCCATTATACAATAAAGGAACGCCATTCCAAGTGACAGAAAAAACAGCTAGCGCAGGAGCGAGATTGCCATATTTTTCATATTCGGTGCCGTTCCAAGTATTTTCCTCGTGATTGGTCGTGAACCAAGCTCTCATCGATTGATCTCCGATGTTAGAATAATGTTGAAGAAGATTTTTAAGATCCTGAAGGGATGCCTTTTTTTGATAAAAATCTTTGGTTAGGTGCATCCATTTCCAGGAATAACTAGCGTCAAAAATTTTTCCATATTCTGGAGAATCCAACTCATCGAATTCGCCTAGTCAAAACAAAGGTTTTATTTTTTCAACCTCTAGTCTGGCTTGTTGCCAAAAGTCAACTTTTACCCAATTGGCAAGATCGCAGCGGAAGCCGTCGATATTGGTTTCTTTAACCCAAAAGGTCATGGCATCAATCATGGCTTGGCGCATTTTGGGATTGCTATAATCCAGTTCGATGATATCGTCCATGCCTTCGGCAATATGGAATTTTCCATCGCGATCTTTTAGGTAAAATTCTGGATTGGTCTTGGTCCAATTGTGGTCCCAACCTGTATGATTGGCAACCCAATCTATGATAACATTTAATCCTAAAGAATGCGCTTTGTTTACAATGTCTTTGAAATCCTGTAAGTTCCCGAATTCTGGATTGATGCTGGTGTAATCTTGTGCCGCATAAGGACTTCCAAGACTTCCTTTTTTGTTTTGTTGCGCAATCGGCGTAATGGGCATCAACCAAATTGTTGTAACGCCCATAGCTTTGAGACGCGGAAGATCTTTTTCCACCACTTTTAAAGTTCCTTCTTTAGAATATTGCCGTATATTGATTTCGTAGATATTGGTAATATGTTTCCAGTCTGGTGGTTGCGCCATGGGTTTTCTAGTTTGGGTTGTACACGAGATAGCAAGGAGGCTAATGATGTTAGTAATAAAATCTTCTAATATCAAAAATAAACAAAATTAAAAAAGCCTGATGTCGTATCAGGCTTTTTTAACAGTATCGTTTTACTAATTTTTAATCTTCATCATCATCGAAGACATCATCATTGTAGCCTTCTTCTTCCTCTTCGTCGTCAAAATCGTCATCATCAAAATCAACAGATTTGAAATCATCATCGAATCCAAAATCATCATCCATAAGTGGCATTGTCGATTTTTTGGAACTGCTTCCAGCCGCATTTTTGCTCGGCGCTTTCAATGGGACATTTCCGAAACGATAAGCGGTAATAGGATAATTAACAGCTGGTTTTTCGTCAATAACATCGACCAATTCGCAGAAAAACTCCCAAAGATCTAAGAATCCGTACTGGAATCTCATCTTGTCACCTTTTTGCGAAAAGCCTTCGTTAACATATACGTCAGACATAATTTCTCCATCGCCGTCATCGCTCATATCTTCTAGCGGTACAGCACGCCCTTCTGACCAATCTTCATCAGAAAAATAAAAACTAGAAAGTTCATCTCCAGGAAGACTAAAGGCACTTTTGATGCCCAAATGCAAATTCCATAAAGTTTGTTTGTCTTTGATTTCGATGTCTCTAAAGATGCTTTCTTTGGCGTCTAGAATAACTCTAATTTTGTAAACCATTTTCTTCTTCTCTAAAACTACTTTTACATTAATTTTGCTGCAAATATAAAACAATTGAGAAAGGATAAAAACCCAAAAAAAGAATTTTTTGAAAAAATATTTTATTACCTTTTAGCCCCAATTCAGTGTTTTTATTTGTACTTTTTTGTTGCGATAAAACTAATATTTTTTTCTAAATTACAAAGCAATTTTTTCTAATCTGAACTTAAATTTTGTACCACTTAGATAAGCGCTTTCTACAGTAATGTTTTGGTGATGGGCTTCCAGAATGTGTTTCACAATGGCAAGTCCTAGTCCGGATCCGCCGTCTTTGCGATTTCTACTAGATTCTACGCGATAAAAACGTTCAAAAATTCTGGCAAGATTTTCAGGTCTTATTCCCATTCCGTTGTCTTCAACGATGATAACGACATGCATGGCTTCTTCCTTGGTGGTTACGTTGATGTGGGCGCCTTCGCGGTTGGCGTATTTTATAGCATTGGAAATAAGGTTGGTAAAGACTTGCGATATTTTGTTTTTGTCGGCGTGGACCATTAGTTTCTTCTGCGTCGTTTGCAATTCCAACTTCATTTGGTGACGGTCGGCTTCCAAATCGAGAAGGTCAAAAACTTCTTCTATTAATGCATTGATGTCAAAAGAGGTTAAATTTAATTCAATTTGTCCCGCTTCAAAGCGGTTAATCATATCCAAATCCTGGACAATGTTGAGCAACCTTTCGACTGAGTTTTCGATGCGTTGGAGGTATTTGTCGCGTACGTTAAGGTCTTCCACACCGCCGTCCAACAAGGTCGCTACATAACCTTGTATGGAGAATAAGGGCGTTTTCAGTTCATGAGAAACATTGCCGACATATTCTTTTCGGAAATGTTCCATTTCCTTCATCATATCCATTTCTACATCGTTTTTGGAACTCATCAAAGAGACACGTTCTCCTAGCTCTCGTAAGCTCAAATCGGGTTCGTGATCCAAAACAATATTGTCAGGAAGTATTTTTTTTATCCGTCTAATTTGTTTTTTACTATTATAATTAAATAAAAATTCAAGGATATAATAATTAAGTACCAATATTAAAGTCAGCGTGAAAATAATGAAGATGTTAAAATCTCGTGTTTTGAAATATTGGTCGTGGGTTTTGGTTTGGAAAATAATAACAACAATGCCAATAACCGCTACCAAAACGAAGGAAGCTAAGGCGGATACCCAATTTATTTTCAAGTTTTTTTTCGGCGTAGAATACATAAGATAAATTTATAAAAAAAAGATTTTCGTTTGAAAATCTTAAACAACCAATTTGTATCCTATACCTTTTAGGGTTTGTATGCTGTTGATACCTAGCTTTTCGCGAAGTCGTCGGATGTGAACATCGATAGTGCGCTCGCCGACAATAACATCGTTACCCCAGACTTTTTCCAAAATTTCTTCTCTTTTGAAAACTTTGTCCGTATTTGATGCCAATAAAAATAAAAGATCGAACTCTTTTTTTGGGAGTAAAAACTCTTCCTGACCTTTGCTAACTTTAAAATTATCTTTATCAATAATGAGATCGCCTAATGCAATATAATTGGTGTTTTCATTAGCTTTTGCGCCCAGTTGTAGAAGGGCAGCGACTTTCGATACCAAAACTTTAGGTTTTATTACTTTAACAATATAGTCGTTAGCACCGGCTTGGTATCCAGCGAGTTGCGAAAACTCTTCGCTTCTGGCAGATAAGAAAACAATTAAAGTCTTTTGTAATTCTTTTATTTGGCGCATTTCTTGACAGGTTTCGATACCGTCTTTCTCAGGCATCATCACATCGAGAAGAATAAGATCCGGAACAATTTCTTTAGCTTTGCTAATGCCTTCTTGCCCATTGGATGCGGTGTGGACTAGGTAACCTTCTTTTTCTAAGTTATAGGATAACATTTCTAGAATGTCCTGTTCATCGTCAACCAAAAGGATTTTTTTACGATTCATTTTTAGATTTTATGTTTCTCAAAATTAATAAAAATTGAATGGAATTTTAAGTAGTTTACATAAAATTAATATCAATGCAGGTTTGTTACGTCAAGTGTTAAATTCTTATTAACTCAAACTTAAATAATATTTTTAAATTTAAAATAATACAAATTTTAGTTACAAACAAAGTCTTGTTGTTAATATTACTAAAATATTTTGAAAGCTCTGCATTTTTAAGATTGGAATAATAGGACAAAGGCCTTTGCAAAATACAATTTTACCAAAAGACAAATTGTAGAATTTAACTCTAAAGTCGTAAATTTGTCGACTCATTATACAATTTTATGGAAGAAGAAAAAAAATCACTTAACTTTTTAGAACAAATTATTGAAGATGATTTGGCTAATGGTTTGGGAAAGGACAAATTGCGATTCCGTTTTCCGCCAGAGCCTAACGGTTATCTTCATATTGGTCATACGAAAGCTATTTGTATCAATTTTGGTCTTGGAGAGCGTTACGGCGCACCAGTTAATTTGAGGTTTGATGATACCAATCCAGAAAAAGAAGAACAAGAATTCGTAGATTCTATCAGAGAAGATGTGAAATGGCTTGGCTTCAACTGGGCGGAAGAGCGTTACGCGTCCGACTACTTCCAGCAATTGTATGATTGGGCTGTTACTTTGATTAAAGAAGGAAAAGCTTATGTTGATGAGCAATCCTCAGAAGATATTACGGCCCAAAGAAAAAATCCTTTCGAAGATGGTATCGATTCGCCTTTCAGAAATCGTCCAATCGAAGAAAGTTTGGATCTTTTTGAGCGTATGAAAAACGGGGAGTTCGAGGAAGGTACCATGAGTCTTCGTGCAAAAATCGACATGAAATCACCTAATATGAACATGCGTGATCCTGTTATGTACCGTATTCTGAAACGCCCACATCACCGCACTGGCGATACTTGGAAAATCTATCCAATGTACGACTGGGCGCATGGTGAGAGCGATTATTTAGAACAAGTTTCGCATTCTTTATGTTCATTAGAATTCGAAAATCACCGACCGCTTTACGAATGGTATTTGGAGCAAGTTTATGACCCAGGAAAAGTAGCGCCAAAACAACGCGAATTCGCTCGTATGAATGTGTCTTACATGATTACTTCAAAACGTAAATTACAACGATTGGTTGCTGAAGGGGTTACCACAGGTTGGGACGATCCAAGAATGCCAACCATCTCGGGACTTCGTAGAAAAGGTTATACCGCGAAAGCGATTCGTAACTTTATCGATAGAGTAGGTGTGGCAAAACGTGAAAATCTAATCGAGATCCAATTGCTAGAATTTTTCGTAAGAGAAGATCTTAATAAAATAGCTACTCGTGTGATGGCTGTTGTCGATCCCGTTAAACTAATCATCGAAAATTATCCTGAAGATAAAGAAGAATTCCTAGAAACTGAAAATAATCCAGAAGATGAAAATGCAGGTTCTAGACAAATTCCGTTTTCTAGAGAGTTGTATATCGAAAGAGAAGACTTTATGGAAGAAGCGCCAAAGAAATTCTTTAGATTAAGCCTAGGTAACGAAGTTCGTCTGAAAGCGGCTTACATCATCAAAGCATCACGCGTTGAAAAAGATGCTGACGGAAATATCACAACCATATTTGCAACTTATGACGAAGACAGTCGTTCTGGAAGCGGTACAGAAGCTAGCCAAAGAAAAGTGAAAGGTACACTGCACTGGGTTTCTGCAAAGCATGCGTTGCCGATTGATGTTAATATCTACGACAAGTTGTTCACTACAGAGCAGCCAGACGCCGAAAAAGACGTGGATTTCTTAGATTTTGTAAATCCAGAATCTTTGGTTGTTAAAAAAGGATTTGCTGAGCCAAGCCTTAAAAACGCAAGTTTGGAAGATCATTTTCAGTTTCAAAGAATTGGATATTTTATTAAAGACAAATTATCGACAGATGACAATTTGATATTCAACAGAACGGTTACACTTAAAGATAGTTTCAAACCACAATAACAAGAAAAGGTTCTCAATATGGAGAACCTTTTTTATTTTCTTTAAAATCGAATTTAATGTTTAAAACTATTTCTTAGCACCAACTTTTTGCCAAGTACTCATAATGTAAATAACGATAATACCGATAATAGAAGCAGCAATAGAAAACATAAACTTAGAATTTTCGTCCTCCAACATGCCCACATTCCAATTGATTCCATAGATGTTAATCCCGATAAACACTACGAATAAGACTAAGAATATTTTATAAAAAATCTGCATAATATTTTATTTTAAAATTGTACGTAATTCTGAACTAATTGTGCAAAGTTAGCAGTAAATAATTTAATAGAGATTGCTAAAAGGATAATTCCGAAAACTTTTTGTAAAATCTGTAAAGAACCTTCACCCATTTTTTTCTCAATCCATGGGGCAATTCTCAAGACGATATACACCAAAATTGTATTAAGAATAATTCCTAAAATAATATTGATTTCATGGAATTCTGCTTTTAAAGATAGCGTTGTTGTCAAGGTACCAGCGCCGGCAACCAGAGGAAAAGCAATTGGCACAATCGATGCGGCATTGGCTTGTGAGGATTTTTGGATTTCGATACCCAAAATCATTTCTATTGCGATGATAAAGATGACAAATGCCCCAGCAATCGCAAACGAGTTGAGGTCAACACCAATAAATTTCAAAATCTCTTTTCCTATAAAAAGGAAAGCTATCATTAGCAAGCCAGCAACGATGGCAGCCTTTTCAGATTCAATACGGCCAAACTTTTGACGAAGCGATACGATAATTGGTACAGAACCGATAATATCGATTACAGCAAACAAAACCATGAAACAAGTGAATGTTTCTTTCCAAGAGATATGTTCGAAAAATTCCACAGATATATTATTTAATTTTTCGCAAAAATATGAATTATTTCTTATTAATCCTCAATCGAGGAATAAACGATTTTAATTTGTTTTAAAATGGATTCTAAAATTACGTCGTTCACCATTGGCGAATATTTCTCGATATTAATTTTTTCCAGCAAAGATTTGTAATCCAGAGCTAACTTAGGATTCGTTTTCTCAAGATATTCTTTATAATCAATATGATGAAGTCGAGAGGATTTGGCATTAACCTCGTTGTCTAGATTTATGAATTCTTTAAAAAATTCCGAATACTTTTTTTGAATTAATAGATTTTCGATATAGTTGAAGTGGCTGCTAAGATTTAATGAAGATTTTTGTCTTAGTAAAGCTTCAGTTTCTTCTATGGTTGTTATTTTTGGCCGTGCTTTAAGTTGCTCTTCTTTGATGATGTTTGCTAGTTTTCTTTTTTGATAACGGTTTCTCACGAAATAAAACACCATACACATCGCACCAATTAGCGCCATATTTGCAAAAATAATCGACCAATTCATGCCTTTTGTTTTTTCTAGTTTCAAGGTTTCGGTTTGCAAAACAGGCGTGTTAACTTTATCCAAAACAGTGTTGGTATATTCGTTAACCTTTTGCATGGTTGATTTAGAATTTTCTATTTCGCCAGGTGTCATAGCACGAACAACAATTGATTTTTCACCAAGATCTTTGTATAATTTTTTTTCAGGATTGAAGAAGGCCATTTTTTCAGTTTTGATGGCTATATTGCCAGCCTTTTTCGGAATAACAACATAGTGTGCTTCAATATCGCCCACAATACCTTGTTTTTCGACTTTTAGATTTTTAACCAATTTTGGAGGGAAAACATCGTAATCTTCGGTAGCGATAATTTTCGGCATATGTTTAGCCGAAAGGTTTCCTCGGCCGATAAGTTTGACAACGATATCAATGGGTTTATTGATTTCTATAGGTTGTGGAAGACTTTCCACATTTGTCATATCCACACTGAAGTTTCCTACAAAATCGTTGAAATCCTCTGGAGCTCCCAGCGGAAGATGCATCACCGAAAGTTTAGTGCGATTGGATGTTAGCTTTGTTGTGCCATGATCAATAATCTCAGCTGTGAAGGATGGAATCTCTAACATGCCTTCTTCTTTTGGGAAAATAATAAACAGGCCAATAACTTGCGATAATAGTCCAGATTTAGCATCTTGCTCTATATCCGATCTATGCATACTAATGGGTTGCACAATGATATTTCCGTTTTTTGGAGGGCGGATGTTTTTTACTTTTCTAAAATTATCGACATCTTTGCTGATGACCGATAAGGTTGCGACAACAGCTTGGTTTTTGTAAACTTCGCGGTCATCTAGTTTGACGTTAAGATAAGTTTGGTTGTTATGACTGGCTAAACTTTTTGTGTTGTCTGGAATTCTTTTGGATACATCACGAACAGTAATGTCAAAAGGTTCGGATTTGTACATTTTGCCGCTCACTTTAACAAGTGCAGAACCTATTTTGATGGTGCCGGCTTGTTTTGGTTGTAGTAAAAATTGATACACCATTTGGTTGACTCTTACTTTTCGGATAGGATCAATAATGGTATTTTGTTCTGAACCGTAATCTAAAACTTCAAATTTTTGAAAGTCGGGAAGCTTAACTGGAGATTCCTGGATCATGTCTTCACCGCTGATTTCCAGAGCGATGGTTAGGCTGATGATATCATTGTTGGTGGCTTCTTTTACATTGGTTTCGGACGTAATGTACACTTGACCATAACTGCTCATGGCCGAAAAAAATATTAAAATGTACGAAAGCCAAATGTTCTTCATTACCAATCTTTCTCGTTGGACTGTGGAATAGAGTTTGCGTTTTTGTTGAGGATACGTCGTGCAGTTTCTTTTTCTTTGTCCTGTACTTTATTTAAAATGGCGTTTTCTATATCTTTTGGAATTTTATTTCCATTTTCTTTTGGTTGTTGTTGCGATTTTTTATCATTTGCACCTTCACCTTTTTGTTGTTGATCATTGGATGCGCCATTGGGCTGGTTAGCTTTTTGGTCTCCTTTGTTATCTTGTCCGCCTTCGTTATTTTTATTTTGTTGCTCGCCTTGTTCGCCTTGTTGTTTGTTTTCTTTTTCCTTATTTTTCAACTTAGCGATTTCATAGTTTTTTCTGATGCTTTCGTTGTAAGGGTCGTTCTTCAATGCTTTTTTGTACATATCCGCAGCTTGGTCGGTTTTTTCTGTTTGCATCAAACTGTTGCCGAGATTGTATTGTGCGGCAGCTTTGTCGTTTTTATTTTTAGCAAGATTTTCAGCTTTTTGAAATTCAGTTTTTGCCTCTTCATACATTTTCTTTTTGTACAAGCTGTTACCAAGATTGTAATGCGCTGTGAAATCTTTATCGTTAGATTGTGTAGCTTCCAAGAATTTGGAAGAAGAAGCCTCGTAATTTTTTTTGTCGAATTCTTTGTTACCTTCGTATACCAAAGTCTTGTAACTTCCCTGAGCTGACAAAATATGGCTTACACCTAAAAATAACAATAGACTGAAAATCAACTTAAAATTCATATCTGCAAAATTATTTCTTTAATTGTTAAAATACCATTCCTAAAAAGTTAAAATGGGTTAAATATCCCTAAAAATAAGTCTTTTCGGAAAAATTTCAGCATCGTTATTTAGAGTGATTCTACTTAATTAAAGACTTTGCTTTTAAAGATTTAAATCGCGTTTGGGATTAAAGAAATAAATAAGTAAAAATAAAGCTATAGAAATTCCTAAAAAATATTGATAGTAATGTTCTGCAGATTGCGCACTGATGTATGAAGTATTGCTGTTGGTTGACTTTTTCAAAACATCAGAAAGTTCATTTATCGCTTGATCCAAATTATTACCATCGATAAAAGTTCCACTTGTGCTGGACGCCATATTTTTTAAGGCTTTGGTTTCCAGTTTAGTCATCACCGTTTCGCCTGTCATATCGGTTTTGTAGCCCATAAGTTGTCCGTAATAATAATCCGGAATCGGCGCGCCTTGCTCCGTACCAATGCCGATAGAAGATATACTAATGCCTTCTTTTTGGGCTAATTTTATTGCAGCAGATTCATTGTCTTCATTGTTTTCGCCATCGCTAATTATGATAACTTTTCGGGCACCTTTTGGAATGGATTTAAATTTTCGAACAGCCATTTCCATAGCTTTCAAAAAGTCAGTTCCTTGTGTTTGTACAACGCTGGTTTCTATGCCAGAAAGATAAGATTGTGCGGCATTATAATCTGTTGTTAAAGGCATGATCGAGTTGGCTTCGCCCGCGAAAACAATGATGCCTACACGGTCGTTGTTCGTCTTTTGAAAGCTGTTGATGATGATGTCTTTAGCTTGTTCTAGACGGCTTGGTTGGATGTCTTGTGCGTTCATCGAGTTGGAAACGTCCAAAAGATAAATGACATTGTTGGTTTTTTGCTGGGTTTTTATTTCTTGTTTTCCGCCCAATACATCAATAATGGAAAAAATTAAAAATAAAACTGCTAAGAAAAATAAACTTGGAAAAATTTTAGAAAAACGACTTGTGTTTGCAAACAATTGTGGTTGGAATTGCAAATCTGCAAATAGAGCGCGTTTTTTTTTCTTCCATTTAATAAAGCTAAACAGACATAATCCAATTGCAGGAAGTAAAAGGAATAGAAAAATGTACCAATTATTTTCGATGTAAAAATCCATGTTGTTAGCTCAATATTTTGTATAAAAACCATCTCAAAAAGATGTCAAAAAGTAAAATGCCCAAAGCAATCCAAAGGAAAATTCGGAAATATTCTTGATATTGATAAAGTTTTGAAGTTTTAATATCTGATTTTTCTAAGCCATTTATTTCGTTATAAATATCTTCTAAACTGCCATTACTTGTCGCTCGGAAATATTTTCCTCCAGTTGTGGATGCAATATCTTTCAAAAGACTTTCGTCAAGATCGGTTTCTTTTTCTGTGAAAACAATATCGCCAAAAATATCTGTTGCTGTTGGGAACAGTGCATAACCACGACTTCCAATGCCGATGGTATAGACTTTTATACCGTTGTTTTTGGCCAGTTCTGCGGCAACTGCTGGAGGCATGGCATTTGTCACATTGTTTTCCCCATCGGTCATCAAAATAATGATTTTGCTTTTCGCTCTCGAATCTTTTAGATGGCTGACAGCAACTACAAGACCTTCGCCGATTGCTGTTCCTGGCTGCAATTCGGTGGGACTAAGTTCAGTAATTTCGTTTTTGATAACCTCGTGGTCAGTCGTCATTGGGACTTTGGTGTAAGCTTCACCAGAGTATGCCACCAATCCAATCCTGTCATTGGGGCGTTGATTGACAAAGTTTTTTGCAATTTTTTTAAGCGCTTCCAGACGGTCCGGATCGAGATCTTTTGCTAACATACTGAGCGAAACGTCAACTGTTAGCATGATGTCCAGGCCTTTTGTTTCGTCGCGATCATCGGATATTGTAAAAGTTCTGGGACGCGCAATCGCAATGATTAAAGCAGATAATATTAAATATTTTGACAATCTTAGAAAGGTCATGACAATTCCCAGGCTGCCAGCCGGACGCATGGCTTCCGTTGTAGGTACTTTGATGCCTTTCGGTTTTTTGCGCCCTAAATCTAAAATAATTAATGGGACAAAAACCAAAAATAAAAGCAAGAGCCACGGGGTATAAAATTCAAAATTGAAATTCATTATTCTGGAGTCAATCTAGCAATTAATTCATACTTCTTAACTGTTCGGCTTCGACATCTTTCGGAGAGCGGATTACCATGTTTTTAATAGCGCTAAAATCATTTTCCATCATCTCGCTATTGGGAATTGTTTTTGCAAATTTTACCAAATCGCCACGCTGGAAGATTTCTTCAACGGTTTTTTCATTTTCTTCCGAAATAATATTACTCGTTTTCATGTAATCAATAAGGTCGTCCGTTAATAATACATTGGCCGGAATTTTATACTGCTTGGTCAAAAAATCTCTTGTAATGTCTATTAACTCGACATAATAAAGACGGTAATTTCCACTTTGGATGTAGTTTTTTTTACGAAGGCGCTCAAGATCTTTCAATGTTTGGTTGGTCAAAATTTTAGGATTGTCTTTTGATTTTCGACCATATTTAACAAAATAAACAATTAAGAATATAATTCCTAAAGCTATCAAAGCCGCTAAAATATAAAATTTATACAGCTCCAAATAATCTTTTACATCAAGATTAACTTGTTTATTTTTCATGATATCGTTGATAACATCATCTTTTTTTGCTGTGTTGATGACTTCAACTTCGTACGGAATGGTCTTTTGAAATTGGTCTCCGATTTTAATTTCTAAAGCTGGAATTTTAAATTCTCCTTCTTCAAAAACCTGAAACTTTATTAATCGATAGTATTGATTGGCTTCTTTGGAAATGCTGTCGCTAACGATTTCAAAATGGAAAGGCAACAATTCGTTTTTGGGTGCAGCCACAACATTTTTGCCTTGTAGATTGTCGATTTTTAGTTTGTATTCGCCCACTTCGCCTAGTGCCAAAGTTGTATTGCTA
The DNA here is from genome assembly GCF_053891095.1 of Soonwooa purpurea. Lineage (NCBI taxonomy): Bacteria > Pseudomonadati > Bacteroidota > Flavobacteriia > Flavobacteriales > Weeksellaceae > Soonwooa > Soonwooa purpurea. The sequence continues at coordinate 37,877 of NZ_JBSSMA010000011.1, read as the reverse complement.
AGGTTGGAGGAAAGCGTTTGTCCAAAAAGGATTTGGCTTAAAAAAACTAAAATTACGGTATATGAAAACTTGAAATATATCAAGGCTAAAAACGGATTTGGTTAAACTATTTTTTCTGAAAATATTGATACAAATATTTGCTGTAATCTTCATTGGTCGTCATGCTAATCAAGCTAGCCGAGTTGTTTTCAAAAGACTCTTGCAAATGTCTAAATTTTTTTTTCTGATGTTCTGCAAACTCATAACGCCAGCGCGAATTTGACGTGTTGACCCAGACTTCTTTTCCGGTTTCGGCATCTTGAAATAAGGCGTAGCCGACATTCGGGATATCTTGATCTTTTTGGTCATAAATTCTCAATCCCAAAAGTTGGTGTTTTCGTGAAGTAACACCAAGAATTTTGGGTTCAAATTCATCTTGAAAATCTGAAAATAAAAATAAAAATGACTTTCTTTTAAAAACACCCATCATGTAATTAAGCGCAGCGTCAAGATCGGATTTTCCTGGAATATAGTCTGCTGTTAAAATATTGCTGATGATTGATAAAACATGTTTGCGACCTTTTTTAGGTGGAACTACTTTATAGACTTTATCCGCGAACAAAATAAGCCCCACTTTGTCATTATTACCAACGGCAGAAAAAGCTAAGGATGCAGCGACTTCCGCGACAAATTCCCTTTTTAATCCATGTTGCGTGCCATAATCCATGGATGCGGAAATGTCCACCATGAGAATCATCGTCAACTCGCGTTCTTCTTCCATGACTTTTACAAAAGGCTCACGAAAACGTGCCGTTTTGTTCCAGTCAATTCTACGAATGTCGTCTCCAAATTGGTATGGACGCACCTCGGAAAATGTCATGCCTTGACCTTTGAAGCTGCTGTGATATTGTCCCATAAGGCTCGCTTCCGTCTTCTTGCGTGTGCGGATTTCGATTTGTTTTACTTTTTTGACAATATCTTTTATTTGCATTTTATTTTGTCGGTTGATGGTTGACAGTCTTTAAAGTAGAGCGTTTCCCCTAAACTAAAAACCATCAACTGTCAACCATTTTTTTAAGGTGCTTGTATTTTAGCTAGAATTCTGTCAACGATTTCGTCTTGGGAAACTTCCTCAGCCTCGGCTTCGAAACTTAAACCAATACGATGTCTTAAAACGTCTTTTGCGATGGATTTAACATCTTCTGGAATGACGAAAGCGCGTCCTTTTATAAAGGCATTAGCGCGCGATGCAATTGCTAAATTGATACTTGCTCTAGGCGATGCGCCGAAACTGATAAGGCTTTTCAAATCTTCTAAGCCGTATTTTTCTGGATAACGCGTTGCAAAAACCATATCTAAAATGTATTTTTCAATTTTTTCGTCAAGATAGATTTGATTAATCAATTTCTTTGCCTCGACAATATGCTCAAGCGAAATTACGGGTCGTATCGTCGGGATATCTTGTGTGGAAACCATACGCATAACTTTTCTTTCGTCCTCAAATTCTGGATAATCGATTTTGCATTTTAGCATAAAACGGTCTGTTTGTGCTTCTGGCAAAAGGTAAGTTCCTTCTTGATCAATTGGGTTTTGTGTGGCAAGGACTAAAAAAGGTTTGGGTAGTGCCATGGTCTCATCGCCGATGGTGACTTGTCTTTCCTGCATGACTTCCAAAAGTGCAGATTGTACTTTTGCTGGTGCACGGTTGATCTCATCCGCCAAAACGAAATTTGCAAATACAGGTCCTTTTTTTATTGAGAAATCATTTTCTTTAACATTATAAATCATTGTGCCTACAACATCGGCTGGTAAAAGATCTGGCGTGAACTGTATTCTCGAGAATTGTCCATGTACTGCCTCTGCCAATGTCTTAATAGCCAATGTTTTGGCGAGTCCCGGCACACCTTCCAGTAGGACGTGGCCATTGCCGAGCAGACCGATTAATAAGCGGTCTACCATGTACTCTTGTCCGATGATGGCGCGGTTGATTTCTTGTTTTAGTAGACTGAAAAAGTAATTTTGTTCTTTTACTTTTTCCATTAAATTTTTAATATCTTCAGATTGGTTCAGTTCTGACATAATTCGTTTAAATTATTCGGTAAAGGTCACACAAATCCGTGCATTAGTCAACATAAGAAATGCCAATTATGAGTTAAATATTTGTTAAAAATAAGAATAAACTCAAACTGAAAAAAACGTGTAAAGTTTTATGTTATAAAAGAATATTGTAATCTGTTGATGCTAAATGTTAAAGTCCTTGTTTAAAAGCTTTAGGTTTAGGAGATTCCTATTTGTCATATTCGTATAATTGGAGTAATTTTGGATTTTAAAAAATTGACTTAAAATGAATTATCATTTTTCGGCACATCGACAAGTTCGAAAAAACTTGTTACAGATTTTGCAAAACACGCCAAAGGAAGATCTTTTGTTGATTCCAGATGGTTTTAATAACAATATATATTGGAATATTGCGCATTGTGTAGCGACCCAACAACTCTTACATTATTACTTGAGTGGCAATGCTTTCCGTATCGATAAATATTGGGTAGAACAATATAAAAAAGGCACTTTTGCTAAAATGGATGTTGATAATACCGAAATGGAAGATTTGTCTTTTCTTTTAATTGAAACATCAAAAGTTTTGATGAAAGATTATGACAACGAATTCTTCACCGACTATACGCCTTATTCTACCAGTTTTGGTATTGATCTTAAAAATATTCAAGACGCCATTATTTTTAACAATATGCACGAAACCTTGCATTACGGATATATTTTGGCACAAAAAAGAGCCATACTTGGAGAAAGGCTAAGCTAGAGTTATGAAAAACTTCCTTTATGTCATCGTTATTGGATTTTTATGGATTGCAAGTCAGTCTGGGACAAGATCGATGCAGGTAAAGAAAGATCCAGAACGTTTTAAGTATTATCAAGCTTTAAGCAAAAAAAATGAAAGTTTGGAAGTTATCTACCTAACATGGCCTGATAAAAACTTACCCAATTTTGTAAAGCTTAACGATTATAAAAAATATGCTTCTACCAACGAGTTGATTGAGTATTGCTTCTATATCGATTCTAAGAAAGAACAAGGACCAGAGTTTTCTGATAAAATGCGAGATCAATTTATTAAGAAAATCCCTGTTAAATTAAAAGGGAAATTTTTCGTTACAAAACAATTTGATGATAACTTTCCGACCAAAGATTTTGAAGAATTACGCCGAATGAAAGAGCTCGGTTTTAAACTAGAAAATGACGATTACAAAGTTTTTGTCATTGATTAATATTATATTTTACTAAATGAAAGACGATTTTATATTTGGGCTGAGGCCAGTAATAGAAGCCATTGAGGCAGGCAAAACAATAGATAAAGTATTTGTACAAAATGCCTTGCAAGGTCCTATTTATGCAGAATTGAAAGCGCTTTTGTCAAAGCATAAAATTCGTCCTAACTATGTTCCTGTTGAAAAACTAAATCGCTTCACAAGAAAAAATCACCAAGGTGTGGTGGCTTTCATTTCGGATGTGCCATTTCACAGTATTGAAGACGTTTTACCTCAGATTTTTGAAGAAGGTCGTGTGCCGTTCATTCTTATTTTGGACCGTTTAACAGATGTCAGAAACTTCGGAGCGATATGCCGCACAGCGGAATGTGTTGGCGTAGACGCTGTCGTTATTCCAGAAAAAGGAGCTGCACCAATTAATTCGGATGCGATAAAAACATCAGCTGGTGCCATTTACAATATTAAAATTTGTAAAGAAAAAAACTTAGCGCATACTGTTGATTATCTGCAACAAAGTGGCGTATCGGTATTTGCTTCAACAGAAAAGGCGCAGAAATTGATATACGAGGTTGACTTTACAGAGCCTTGTGCGATTGTTATGGGGAACGAAGAAACAGGAATTTCCAAAGAAGTTTTACATCATAGCGATGAAAAAATAAAACTTCCTATCGAAGGAAAAACACAATCTCTCAATGTTTCTGTAGCTTGCGGTGCAGTGCTCTATGAAGCAATGAGACAAAAAATAACAAAAAACATTTAACATGAGTTAGAGCTTAACTCAAAAATTATTATTGATGAAAAAAATCATAGGTATAGCTTTATTTGCAGTTGCTTTAGTAGCTTGTAAAAAAGAAAATACAAAAACAGTTACCAAAGTTAATCCAGAAACAGGAAAGACCGAAACCTTAACTGTGGAAGTGCCAGAAGAAGAGAAAATAAAAGCTGCAATTGTAGATAGCGCAGGGATTTTTAAACAGAAATTTTATTTAGAAAAAGGCGTAACTTATCCATTGATAGCTTACCAAAGAGATATTCAGAATGTGTCAACACCTGACGGTAAATCTGTTTCTGGAACTTCTGAATCAACAGACGAAATGTCCGTAACGGTTAACGATTTTAAAGATAACGTTTATGACTTATCAGTTAATTTGATTGCAAAACGGAACAGTACAAGTGCCAATGGCAAAACGGTAGTATCTGACACAAAAGCAGCTGCCCCAAAAGAAGAGCAACTGAAAGGTATGTACACCATCAATAAAGCCATTACAGGTAACAAACTGACGATGAAAATGAATGTTGATGGAAAGATATTGTCCGTAACAGGTTTTGATCCAATCTATACTAAAATCGGTTCAGCTTTGGGAACTTTGGTAAAGGATGCTAAACAACGTGGTGAGATTGTTTCTAATTTTAAAAGAGGTTTTAATGAAGCAACAATCAAAGAACAGTTTGAGAAAAACCTTAAAATTTTTCCAGCAAAAGGTGTGAAAATAGGTGAGAAATGGACCGTGACAGAAGATGTTATCCCAGGTGCTGATCTTAAGCTAACTTCGAATTATGTTTTAACAAAAGTTGAAAACGGTAAAGCAGAGATTAGTGTTAATGGTAGTATCCCAACAAAGTCTGATAAGCAGTCGAAAGATGGTATCACCCATAGCATGTCATTAGGCGGTTCGCAAAATGGGAAAATCATTTTGGACAGCAATACTGGTTGGATCTTGCATGAAAATATTAGCATTAAAACCAACCAAAAGGAAACAATATCCGATGGAACAAAAAGTCAGAGTATGACACAGAATTCTACATCGTCGATTATTATGAATCCTTCTTACAAATAAGTTTTTGGCCAGGCTTGTGCTTGGTCTTTTTTTAGTAAAGTGTAATTATTTTTTTAAATTATGAAGTTTGTTATAGAATTGGTTCTGGGTACCATTATCATTTTCTTCGTTTGGAATATTTTGAAACGTTTATTTTTTAATTCGTTTTATAAAAATTTTCCACAACTCAATCCTCGCAATTATCAAAAGCAACAAGAGCAGCAATCTGCAAAAAGTGATAAAAAGCTTAAAGAAAAAGTCAAGTGGGATGCAGAAACCGTTGATTTCGAAGAAATAAAAGAAGAAAAGAAATAAAAAACGACCAATCTCAAATTAATATATGAAGAATAAGAATTTGATTTTTGCGGCAATTAGTCTCGTTATATTTGTGCTAATTGCTGTCTTGTACGCCAACCCTATAATATCAGGCAAAGAAATGATTCAGCCTGATATTGTGCATTATAAAGGTGGTGCTAAAGAACTTTTGGACTACAGAGCCGAGCATGGCAAAGAAACCTATTGGAGCGATGCGATGTTTGGCGGCATGCCAACATACCAAACTGGTGTGCAGTTTCGAGGCGATATCATCAAAAAACTGGATGATGTTTTCATGTTTTTGCCCAAGCCTGCCAATTATATTTTCTTATTGTTTGCAGGATTTTTCTTTCTAGGAATTGTAGCAACACGCAATTGGAAATATGCTTTACTCGGCGCAACTTTCTTCGGACTATCTACTTATTTTTATATTATCATAGCAGCTGGGCACAATGGTAAAGTCCATACGATAGCTTATTTTGCACCATTGTTGGCAGGGATTTTATTAGTCTATGTCAGAAAAAAATACATTCTTGGCTTTATAGTAACAACCATTTTTATGGCGTTGCAGGTTAGTTCAAACCATCCACAGATGACTTATTATCTGTTTTTAGCTTTAGGATTTTTATTCTTGTCAGAATTGATTCGTGCTTACAAAAAGAAAATCACTTGGAAGCATTTCGGGATCTCATCGGGTATTTTGGCTTTAGCTTTTGCGCTAGGAGTTGGGATGAATGCACAACGTATTATGGCAAATGCCGAATATGTGAAAGAAACGGTAAGAGGAAAGCAAATCCTCGATTCGGATAGACATACTTCTGGCAAATCTGGGATGGATCGTGCGAGTATCACGGCGTGGAGTTACGGAAAATTAGAAACGTTCAACCTCTTCATCCCAAGATTAATGGGCGGTGCTAGTCAGGAGCCAGGCTCAGACAAGATGATGGCGTACATCCAAGAATGGGCACAGTCCAACATTACTAGCCAGACGCAGTATGACCAGTTTATGAAAGGTTTTGTAAGTCCATCTTATTGGGGAGAACAGCCAGGAACATCGGGCCCAGCTTACCAAGGCGCCGTAGTGTGCTTTTTAGCTTTGTTAGGATTCTTTTTCGCTTGGAAGAAATATCGCTATTGGATTTTGGGAGCCACCATCTTAACGATTCTTTTGGCGTGGGGAAGCAATTTTGCATTCTTAACGGATTTGTTTATTGATTTTGTACCAATGTATAATAAGTTCCGTGCGCCATCTTCTATTTTGGTGGTTGTAGAATTATTATTCCCTTTCATTGCCATTATTGGATTGTATCGTTTTTTCACAGACGAAAAACTGGAGAACGATTACAAACAAAAAGTCTTATTATATACCACGGGGAGTGTTGTTGGGATTACATTACTGCTGATGTTCGTAGGGAAAGCTATTTTAGGCTTCCATACCGATAACGAAAAGATCTATTTGCAACCAGATTTGTTAAACTATCTAGTCGATGAACGTTTCAAAATGTTCCAGACGGATGCCTTCAAAGCCATTATTTTTGTATTGATAACGGCAGGAGCAATGTTTTTAAGTTTCAAGAAAAAATTATCAGTAAATATTGCGTTAGTAATTATTGGTTTGGTTAGCTTCTTCGACCTTTGGACGGTTAACAAACGTTACCTTAATGATGATAACTTTGTAGATAAAACATTTGCTCAAAATCCTTATCAAACCGAAAATTCGGAATACCTAATGGATAAAGCAGGCGATAACCAATACATCCAAGGCCTTTTGCAACAAGATAAAGTGAACAAAGTTTTGGAAACCATTGCTGAGAAAGACCAATCGCATTACCGAATTTTCAATTCTACTTTAGGAACATTTAGCGAAACCAATACATCTTATTTCAAATCTTCTGTAGGTGGTTATCATGCGGTGAAACTAAGACGCTATGATGACTTAATTAATGCTTATTTTTACCAAACAGATAGCATCAGAACGCCTCGTATTCTCAATATGCTGAATGCAAAATACTTTGTCGGCGGGGATATGCAGCAACCCATTAGCTATCCAAATCCAGAGGCCAACGGCAACGCATGGTTTGTATCTCAGGTGAAAGTTGCTAACTCGCCTAACGAAGAACTAAAATCTATTGGCGAATTGGATACCAAAAAGATTGCAATTGTAGGCAAAGAAGATCAAGATTATCTTAATGGAAAAACATTGCAAGCGGATTCTACAGCTTTTATTCAGTTGAAAAGTTACCAAGCCAATGCTATAGAATTTGAAGCCGAAACCCAAACACCACAGTTGGCAGTCTTTTCAGAAATCTATTATCCGCACGGTTGGAAAGTGTCTATCGACGGTACAGAAGTGCCTTACATCAAAGCCAACTATCTTTTGCGCGCGGTGCATGTACCAGCCGGGAAACACAACATCAGTATGAAGTTCGAGCCCGAAGTTATCGAGACGGGCAAAATGTATTCTTACGCCAGTGTTGGCGTATTTGCTATCCTCAGTTTGTTGTCGTTAGCGTGGTATTACAAAAACAAAAAATCGAAAGCCGTCGATGCCTAATCGATTCTGAAATATAATTAAAGCTGTTTCCTCGGAGGCAGCTTTTTTATTTGGGCGCCATTTCCGGCTGTCACTAGTCGCTGCGCCGCGCCCAGGCTATTGCCTGCGCCTGCGGCGCGAGCTCCAACAGGCCGTTCCATCCGGGGCGCGCCAGCTATGCACTTAGAAAACCAGTCAACAATTTTATACCTCAAAAAAATACCAAGCTTAGTTTTGACTAAAAGCAAGCTTGCTATCGATCAATTACAAGCTTGTTGTTGACCAATAGCAAGCTTGCTATTTTATAAAGTCTACGAATGAGCAAGTTTGCCTTTGGATAAAGTAGATGATAGAATTCATTTAATGCAAGCTTTTACATGTTTAATTTTAGCAGCATCAGACTTTCGTTTTATTTAGCAAATCCTTAGTTTAGAAAAGTATTTTAAACGAGAATATGTTTTGATTTAAGAACAAAAAAAAGGTTTAGCCAAATGACTAAACCTTCTTATTTTATGTTCAAGTTATAATTATCTGGCGATATTAACTGCTCTGGTTTCTCTGATAACAGTTACTCTTACTTGTCCTGGATACGTCAGTTCATTTTGGATTTTTTCTGAGATATCGTAAGACAATTGGTGTGCAACTTCGTCATTCACTTTTGCACTTTCTACCATAACACGTAGTTCTCTACCAGCTTGGATAGCATACGCACTAGATACACCATCAAAACTTAAAGCTGCTGCTTCTAGATCTTTCAATCTTTGGATGTATGATTCCAACACTTGACGTCTAGCCCCTGGACGCGCTCCAGAAATAGCATCGGCAACTTGGATAATTGGTGATAATAGCGAGGTCATTTCAATCTCATCGTGGTGTGCCCCGATAGCGTTGATAACTTCTGCATTCTCGCCATACTTCTCCGCCCATTGCATACCTAAAAGTGCATGTGGAAGTTCTGACTCTTGCTCTGGCACTTTTCCGATATCGTGCAATAGACCAGCTCTTTTCGCAAGTTTAACATTAAGACCAAGCTCTGCCGCCATAGTTGCTGCGATGTTGGCGACCTCACGAGAGTGTTGTAACAAGTTTTGTCCATAAGAAGAACGGAACTTCATACGTCCAACGATTTTTACCAATTCTGGGTGAAGACCGTGGATACCTAGATCGATGATGGTTCTTTTACCAACTTCGATAATTTCTTCTTCGATTTGTTTTTGCGTTTTTTGTACCACTTCTTCGATACGGGCAGGATGGATTCTACCATCGGTAACCAATCTGTGTAGTGATAATCTTGCAACTTCTCTCCTTACTGGGTCGAAGCAAGATAATAGAATGGCTTCTGGAGTGTCGTCTACAATAATCTCTACACCTGTAGCGGCTTCTAAAGCGCGGATGTTACGACCTTCGCGACCGATGATTCTACCTTTTATCTCATCCGATTCAATATTAAATACAGACACTGAATTTTCAATGGCTTGCTCTGTCCCGATTCTTTGAATGGTTTGGATGACAATTTTTTTGGCTTCTGTTTTGGCATTAAGCTGTGCTTCTTCCATAATGTTTTGGACGTAGGCTTGTGCTCTTGTTTTTGCCTCAGCGCGCATAGATTCTACCAACTCTTCTTTTGCTTCTTCTGCGGAATAGTTAGATATTTTTTCTAACATTTCTACTTTTTGAGCAGTGGCAGCATCTAGTTCTTGTTGTTTTCTGTCAACTAATTCTTGTTTTTTTGCGTAGTCGTTAAGTTGCTTTTCCAAGTCTTTCTCTTGGCGTGCCACTTTGCTAAGTTCTTCGTTTAGTTTGTGCTCTTTATCCTTGGTTCTTTTCTCGGTCTCTTGCATTTTTTTCTCACGAGATTGAATGTTAGAGTCGTGTTCAGCTTTTAGTTCCAAGAACTTTTCTTTGGCTTGAAGTTGTTTTTCTTTTTTAATAGTTTCAGCTTGTGTGGTAGCCTTTTCTATGATAGTTTCGGCACTTTTTTTGGCGTCTTCAAGGATGAATTTTCCTTTAGAATTTAGTGAGCTTTTAGAATACATAATTCCAATAACAGCACCGATCACCAAAGCAACTATACCGATAATAAGCGTGATTGCGGTCATAATATATATAGAGTTTATTTAAAAATTTTAAAACAAAAAAACCTACAACAATCCAAGTATTAAGAGTAAACTCCTAATCAACACGATTTGAACTGTTTTTCATTGTCTGTAATCTGCGACGAGGCAGCGCGCCATCTAATGAACTTTCGTTCGGCAATTGTTTAGCGTTGAGTTTACCTGCTGTGTTAGAATTATTGTAGGCAGCTTGTATATTTGGAAGTTTTTCTAGTCTTCCAATTCTTCTAATAACTTATTAATTTTTGTTAATCGGTCATTAGTATTTGTTAAATTCTTTTCATTATTGGTTAAGTGAACTTCGGCATTTGTCCCCAACTTTAGCGCACACATTGCAAGGGCGTCTTGCTTGTCGCGTATGTCGAAGTTAGCCTCGAATTCCTTAATCATCGTTTCAATTTGTTTCCCAACCTTACGTAGGGTTTCTTCTTCGGCAGCGGGTACATTAAGAGGGTACACTCTTCCAGCAATATTTATCGTAATTCTTCTGATATCCATGCTTATAATCCGCTATTTCTTAATTCGGCGATACAGAAATCGACCTCTTTTATCAATTTGTTGAGGTGGGTTTTCATCAATTTGTTATGTTCTGCATTGCCGCTTATGGCTGAATAAAGTTTTAAATCTTTTTGTTGTTCTGCTAAAACTCGATTTTTTTTCTTCTCTTCATCAAATTCATTCTGCAAGTGCTCATAATCTTTAGAAAGCTCTGCATATTTGTCCATAAGACTTATATGGGTCTTGTGCAATTTAAGAATCTTTTTTTCTAATTGCACGAAATTATTTTCTAATTCTGATAGCATCGAGTTTGATAAATTCTAACTATTACAAAAATATAAAAAAAGCTTAATAAAAAGAAAGAATTTTAGTATTTATTTAATGTTTTAAATAAAGTCGTTCAAATAGTTGTAAACGAATTGTTTAGGATTTGAATTAGGGGTGTAAAATAACAACTTCCGTCAATTGACGGAAGTTTTGTATTAAAATGGATATCCAAAAGCAAAGTTAAGCGTTGGTCGCAAAAGCTTGTTTTTATGGATTACCCAACGATCGCCTTCTGGCTGGTTAGGATCATAAACTTTGTAAGCCAAATCCAAACGGAATTTGATATATGCCACATTTAATCTAAGACCAAATCCGCTACCAACACCCATTTGTTTAATAAATTTACTGAACTTGAATTGATCGCCGTAACCATTGTCTTTTAGTCCCCAAATGTTACCTGCATCGGTAAAAATAGCAGCTTCAAACATATTATCAATAGGAAGTCGGTATTCGATACTCGTCGTTAATTTTACATTGTCCATCGCGTAAGATCTAACACGCTCATCAAGCTGAGAATCGGCAGGACCCAATCCTCCAAATGCTACCCAAGCGCGAATATCGTTCGATCCTCCATTAAAATACGAGCGGATAAAAGGCATGTTGTTGGAGTTGCCATAAGGAATTCCAATTCCAACGAATTGACGAATAGCCAAAGTATGTGGTCGAGCTTTTTCTTGGAAAAATGTAAAATATTTTCTAAAATCAAAATCAAACTTCACAAATTGAGAATAAGGAATTTTGAAAATCGTTTTTGTATTGTCTTGGATAATGCCGTCTTCTTTTGAGTTTTTAGAAACCAATCCTAAGAAATTCCCAGCAATCTCAAATTTGCCACTGAAATAGAAAGGGTTTTTATATTCTTTTTGCCCGATTTCGTTATACGTAAAATTATAAATCAAAGACGAAATAATAACGTCCTGCGTCTGGCGGTCTTTGTTGGTTAAGGATTGTCTAAAAGAGTTGAACGTGCCTGTCTGTTGTTGATCCAATCCAGCTTGGAAAGCGTTATCGCGTACAATAATTCGAGAAACATTGTCCATTGTAAGCTGCCCATTGCTGAACTGTGCTTGCACTTCGGGATGTTGTAAAAAATACAAATCAAATATTTGTTTACGAATCTCGTCATCAGCCAAGAATAATTGATAATAATTGTCTTTATTCTGTGTAAAACTGAATTGTGTATTAAACAATGTCAACTTGTGCGACACAATATCATTGACATTGGCCAAATAACTAAGGCCGGTGTTGAAACTAATACGTCCCAAACCAATATTGTTTTGCACGGCTGCACCTAAAAATAAACTTGACGTTGGAGAATAACGTTTTGGAATGACCTTCCAATAACGTTTGAAAGGAACCCAAAGTCTTGGAATTTGTAAAGCGGCTTGCGCTGACAATTCGTAAGCGTTAAAAAATGCATTTTCCTTTTCGGGGTCTTTTGTTGTTCCTACAATTCCCGAAAAACTAAGGTTTAGGTTTTCTGCACCTTTAAAAATGTTTCGGGAAGTGAGTTCCAACGATGGTGAAAATCCAAAATTTAGAATCTCTGAATAATGTAAGTCCATCCCAACTTTGAAGTCGTATTTAGGCAGTGGTTTCAGAATATATTTAACATCGATAAGACTATCAACTTCATTAGCTTGACCTTCATTACGAAGTTGATCTACAGCTTGCAAAACTGTGAAGTTGTTCATAGCCATAAGGTTACGTTTTGTAACATCAAAGTTGCGCTGTTCGTAAGCGTCACCAGGTTTGTAGATTATAGGCAGCCAGAGCGATTGTAATTTGTATTGCGCAGTGTCTTTTCTGTAAATATGAATGCCTCTGAGACTGTCTTTTTTTATAGTTTTTTCTTCGTATTCTTTAATATTATCTACAACGGCAATGTCAATATTTCCGATTTTTGGTTTAATAAAAGGACCGTCCAAAGAATCTCGATGAATATCCATGGTTACAGGAACTTGTTTGCGACTGTCTAGGGTGTCGGCGGTAAAGTATATTTGTTCACCAGATCCATTGAATTTGTAATAACCATTGTCACGCATCAATTGTGTAATACGTCTTACTTCGTCTTCCAGAACAGTTTGGTCAAGGATATTGTCTTTTTTTATTAAACTTTTTTTGATGTCGCGCTCATAGATTTGTCTTACGCCAGCATCAGAAATACTGTAATAATAATCTTTGATAAAAGTGGGGTCACGATGAAGGATGTTGTATTTGACTTGTGCTTTTTTAGCTGCAGAGTCTCTTTTGGCTTCATAGGTTACTTCGGAATCCCAATAACCTTTATAGACTAAGAAATTATTAATTTTTTCTATGCTGGTTTTGGTTTTCGCATCGCTGTAGATAACAGGCTTTTCTCCCACGGTGTGCCAAAAACGATTCCAAAAGAGATTGCGTCCTTTGTATTCTGGATGCCCATATTTAACAAAAAGAGAATCACGAAGGTTTTGGTTTCTCATTTCGTTAGGGTAGGTCATGTATTCTGTTAAGATACTATCGTATTTTGGGTTTGCATTATTGTATGCGAGAAGTCCAAATGGTAGTAAGAAGAATGTTTTTTTATTCGGTTTCTGTGCAGCGTAACTTGGGATTTTATCACTCAGGATTTTACCATCTAGATAACTGAACTCGTTCTTTGTCAAAAGATATTCGCCATCCGGAACTTTCTTTGTTGTACTACATGCATACAGTAATAACAACATTAGACTTGCTGATAAATAAAATATATAATACTTTTGGGAATATTTTCGAAAATGCTTACCTCTCATAAAATAAAAATAATACAATCTCTTGACAAAAAGAAATTTAGACAAAAATACAATTTGTTTTTGGTTGAGAGTAACAAGATTATTAAAGAACTTGCGAATTCTCGTGTTAAAGTTTTAGAAATTTATTCTACAAATCCTGAAGAACTGAAAAATGTTTTTGAAAATCTAAGTATTTTTGAAATTAATGAAAATGAACTTCGGAAGATTAGTTTTCTTCAAAATCCAAAAGATTCGGTGGCGCTTTGTCAGTTAGAACCCTGCCAAATTGATGATTCTAAAAGCATCCAGATTGTATTAGATGGTATTCAGGATCCAGGAAATTTGGGAACTATTATTCGGTTAGCAGATTGGTTTGGTATCGAGCAAATTGTTTGTAGTCAAGATACAGTGGACTTTTTTAATCCGAAAGTGTTGATGTCAACAATGGGTTCTTTTGTTAGGGTTAATGTTTGTTACACCGATTTGGAAAGTTATCTTAAAACCTATAATTATCCAATTATTGGGACAGATATGGACGGCGAAAATATTTATAAAAAAGACTTTCCTTCGAAGTTTAGTCTGGTAATGGGTAACGAAGGAAACGGTATGCGCCCGAAGGTTGAAAGACTTTTAACCGATATTGTGAGCATCCCGAGATTCGGAAAGCAACAGTCGACGGAAAGCCTCAATGTATCGATGGCGACGGGAATTATTTTAGGCGAAATATTTTCGAATCGTTCTTAATTGTTGATTCAAATTTTAAATTAAATTAGTTTTTCCAAACTCGAAGCAGTTTTGCTACGTTGGTAATCTTCTAGTTTTTCTCGGACAAATTTTAAAGCAATTGGTGCGACATAGACCAATGCAAGACCAATTATTTTTTTGTTCCAATTAGAATTATTAAGATTTTTTCGGGCGTAGTTACCAATCAAAGTTACTGCGCCCAGACGAACGGCAGTTTCTAGAAGTCCAGAATCTACAGTGTTGTTGGCAAGTCCCACAAGATTTTTTGGAGAGGTTGTCTCGCGAATACCTTGCGACACTTCGCGCATAATATTTTTGGTGTTAAGGCTTAATGTTTGATGTCCTTCTTCGTCTTGGGTTTCTTTAAGATATTTGTCTGTTATGCCGTTGGTTAATACACTCAAACTTTCTTTTTTGTTTTTAAAAGTGAGTAGATTTTCCATGTTTTGAATATCATCTCTTAGAAGTTGTTTTTTTCTTCTTAATTCATCCAGATTATTGTATTGATGTGACATAATTAACGATTTAAAAAGTTAAGAACATTGTTAGCTACAGATTTTATAATTTTTTTTCGCATACTTATTACGATAATCATAATCAATAGATAAAATCCTGCAACCAGTAAAAAACCATAAGAGTAATTATCTAGTGCTTGACCTATTAAAAATGCAATTCCAAAATTAAATAAGATGATGAAAAATGCAAAGACAATAACCATAGCTGCGATAAAAGCAATAATCCCCGAAGATAAAGACGATTTTTCTATTAATTCTAAACGAGCGAGGTCGATTCTTTTGTTGATGTATTCTTTTAAAAGGTCTATCATAGCTGATATTTTAGTAAAGTTACAAAAAATTACAAAAAAAGGAACTTAGTGGACTAAGTTCCTTGGTAATTCAGTCTAGGTTGGGATTATTTCAATCCGTCTAGTTCTGTTTCTACGTCTTTAACAACATCTGTAGCTTTAGAAACCATTTGGTCCTTATATTTATCATAACCTTCTTTAACAGAAGTAGCTACATTGTTAGCAGTGTCTTTCACTTGAGAGGATATGGTGTTGTATTTATCCTTCACTTGATCAGAAACTTGGTGATATTGTTCTTTAACTTTTTCTGATGTTTTGTGATATTGTTCGTTAGCTTGATCTTTAATATCTCCAGCTTTTTTCTTAATTTTTTTTCTGGTTTCTTTTCCTTCTTCAGGAGCATATAGCAATCCTAAAACTACGCCAACTGCTGCACCGGCTAATAAGCCTGCTAAAATTCCTGCTGAATTATTTTTTTTAGACATAATGTGTGATTTTTGATTAATGTTTAACTTGATTTATTATGGTTTTGATATTTGCAACAAATGTACCAAAGAAATTTAAGAATTTATAAACTTTGTTAAATTAGGTTTATTTAATATAGGAAATAATTAATTCGATGGTTTGTTCTTTTGTTAAGTCAGAATTGTCTATAAGAATAGCATCTTCCGCTGGTTTCAAAGGAGCTACATCTCTTTCGGAATCAATTTTATCACGATCGATGAGATTTTTTTTGACTTCTTCTATAGAGATATTTTCTCCAAAGCCTAATAATTCCAGGTGTCTCCTTTTGGCACGTTCATCTGGCGAAGCTGTCAAAAAGAATTTGTAATCGGCGTTGGGTAGGACAATAGTTCCGATATCTCGACCATCCATAATAACCCCACCTGTTTTTGCGATATTGCGTTGGGTGTCCAACAAAAAAGCGCGTACTTCTGGAAGTTTTGCCACTTGACTGACATTTTCCGAAACAATAGGTTGACGGATTTCTTTATCAATATTATTGCCGTTCAAAATTAATTGAAGCTCATCGTCTTTTTTTTCAAAAACCAAATTTATTCTTGGAAGGCTAAGGATAAGCTGTTGTAGATCCAAATTGTCATTGTTGTCCAAACAATGCATCAATCCATAATATGTAATTCCACGATAAAGTGCGCCTGTATCCATGTGGATAAGGCTAAGTCGTTTGGCAATGACTTTAGAAATAGAACTTTTTCCCGTCGAAGAATAGCCATCTATGGCAATTACCCAATTTTTTGTCATCTCAGAAATTCTGATGACAAATTTAAAAATTTAAAAACCGAAACTACTATTGCGGAATAAAGAATTTTTAAATAATCTTTTTTAACGACGGTTGCCACTCATCTCAATAAGGTCGAGGCTTAGTCCGAACATGTTGACATTGGAAGCGTTATGATAGCGTGCATGAGAATAATCGAATTTGAAATAAGAAATCTTTATCCCAAATCCTGCAGAAATCCCCGAAAAGTTACGCTGGTCAAGAATAGCCATTTCGTTGCCGCGTTTTACATTGTAACCAAATCTAAGATTGAAGGCTTGTTGCGGAAATAGCTCGACACCAAATGATACGTGGTCCAAAACTTTTCTTCCAAAGTTAATAGGTTGACCATTGATATTCGTGTCTTGAGAAATATTGAATTTTTGTAAATCGTGTAACGTTAAGGTAATGGCTGCTGGAAATTGTTCCAAAATTTTGGTGTAGCCCAAGTCAATTCGGAAGGGTAGATTTTCGCGAACACCATTGAAAGGTTTGAACTGATAACCAAAATTACGAGCGACTAATGATAAAGTTTCGTTTGTTCTTTCGTTATGGTAAGTCACACCGATATTTGCAGAAATTGCGCTGGAAGAATAAGTGTCAATTTTGGAAGTTACAAAATTAACATTGGCACCTATTGTCCAATCTTCTTCGAACTGATAAGCATAACCTGCTCCGATAGACGCATCCATGGCAGAAAATTCTCCAAGAATATTGGCACTTTCGTCAGTACGAGGCATTTTTCCATAATCCATATATCGTGCATTAATGGAAATTAAATGTCCAAATTCCAAATCTTTGACATAATTAATTGTTCCAATCTTGGAATCCGCAAGGTAAGATGCATAGTTGACAGAAAGCATATTGTCCATTTCCAAATTCATGAGTGATGGATTAATGGCTGACATGGAAACATCGTAATCTCTTATAGAAATCGCATCGCCACCCAAAGCAGATTGCCGCGCAGAAGTCGGAATGTTAAGGAAAGGATAAACATTGGTCCCGTCTTGTGAAAAAACCAAAGCGCTACAAACCGCGAAAAATAAAATAGAAATTTTCTTCAAAGTCACTTCTCTTATTTGCAAAAATAGACGTTTTTAAAATTTAACAAAATATTTCGGTGTTAAACTTATTTCTTCATAACGTAATTCTTCTGCTTTCCTTATATTTGCAGCAGCTAAATTTTTTACTAAAATGAAATATAAGAGAATCCTCTTGAAATTAAGCGGTGAAGCTTTAATGGGAAATCTACAATACGGAATCGATAATGATAGATTGAAGGAATATGCACACGAAATTAAAAAAGTTGTTGATAAAGGTTGTGAAGTTGCCATCGTTATTGGAGGAGGAAATATCTTTAGAGGTTTAGCAGGTGCTGCAAAAGGTATGGATCGCGTACAAGGTGATTATATGGGAATGTTAGCAACGGTGATCAACGGGATGGCATTGCAAGGCGCTTTGGAAGATGTTGGGGTTATGACAAGATTACAATCTGCAATTGAGATGGACAAAGTAGCAGAACCATTTATCAAAAGAAGAGCAGTTCGCCATTTGGAAAAAGGAAGAGTAGTTATTTTTGGCGCAGGCACAGGTAATCCGTATTTCACAACAGATACTGCAGCCACACTTCGCGCTATCGAAATTGATGCCGATGTTATTCTTAAAGGAACTCGCGTTGATGGTATCTATGACAGCGACCCAGAGAAAAATGTAGATGCTGTTAAATTTAATAGCTTGTCATTTGAAGATGTTTTTGAGAAAAACTTAAAAGTAATGGATATGACAGCTTTCACGTTGAGCCACGAAAACAAATTGCCGATTATCGTTTTTGATATGAATAAAGAAGGTAATCTAGAACGCCTTATCGACGGAGAATCTATCGGAACGTTGGTGAATGTGTAATTTCTTAATGATAACGGATTGGCAAACATCATCTGTTATCTGTATCAATTATTAAAAATGTGTTAATTATCAAATTTTAAATATACAATGGAAGAATTAGAACTCATCGTAGCATCGGTAAAGCAAGAGATGGATGCTGCAATCAAGCATTTGGATCATGCTTTTCAGAAAATTAGAGCAGGTAGAGCTTCAACATCTATGGTGCAAGACGTTATGGTAGAGTATTATGGCTCTATGACGCCTATCAATCAGGTTGCTAATGTTTCAGTTCCAGATGCCATGACTATTTCTATTCAACCTTGGGATAGATCAGCAATCAACGCTATCGAAAAGGCAATTATCAATTCTAATTTAGGCTTTGCACCATCTAATAATGGGGATGTTATCATTCTTAATGTTCCACCATTAACAGAAGAACGCCGTAAGGAATTGGCTAAACAAGCAAAGGGAGAAACAGAACAAAGTAAAGTGGTTGTTAGAAACGCCCGTCAAGAAGGCATGAAAGAACTTAAAAAATTGGATGGCGTGTCAGAAGACCTTGTGAAAGCTGTGGAAAAAGATATTCAAGATCTTACGGATCAGTATGTTAAGAAGGCGGATGATGCTCTTAAAATAAAAGAAGCAGAGATTTTAAAAGTATAATAAAAAAAGATTTAGAAATTTTCTAAATCTTTTTTTTATAACAAATGTCATGTTTTTTTAGGATTTTTTCAAGAAGAATATAAAGTTTTACATATATCATATATTCTTAATTTTATTTATGAATTTAAGATAAATTCATAAATTCTAATTTCATAGTCGTACTACGAAATTTTTATTGTTTTTTAAATATAAATATTATATTTGCTAGAATTTAATTTCCTTTTAGTAATGAGAGATAAATTCCTTACCTGGGGACTTGTTTTAGTCCTTTTCACGACTGTTGTCGCTGTGCTTATTAAAGCCCATTATTGGATTCCAATAACCTTAGCAGTTTTGTATGCAATAGGAATACATAATGTAATGCAAACCAAACATGCTATTTTAAGAAATTTTCCTGTATTAGGAGGTTTTCGTTATTTATTGGAAAGTATATCTCCCGAAATTCAGCAATACTTTATTGAGAGAGAGACGGATGGTAAGCCTTTTCCAAGACATCAACGTTCGGCTGCGTATCGTCGTGCAAAAAACATTAGCGATACTGTGGCCTTCGGAACTCAGTTAGAAATTAATAATAGAAAATACGAAGGAATCAAGCATTCAATATATGCTAAAACACCTTCGCATGAATTACCCAGAACTACAATTGGAGGTCCAGATTGTTTACAACCTTACAGCTCATCTTTATTTAATATTTCCGCCATGTCTTTTGGAGCATTGTCAGATAGAGCACATATCTCATTAAACAGAGGAGCTAAGAAAGGTCAATTTTATCACAATACGGGTGAAGGTGGTATTTCTCCTTATCATATGGAAGGTGGGGATCTATGTTGGCAAATTGGTACAGGTTATTTTGGATGCCGTGATGATGAAGGCAATTTTAATCCAGAATTGTTTAAAAAATATGCGACACTACCAAATGTGAAGATGATTGAGATTAAATTATCTCAAGGGGCAAAACCAGGACATGGTGGCGTACTTCCAGGTGTTAAGAATACACCTGAAATTGCAGCAATTCGTCATGTAAAGCCAGGGATTACAGTATTGTCGCCTCCAGGGCATAGTTCTTTCTCTACTGCAGCAGGTCTGTTACAGTTTGTAAAACAGCTTAGAGATTTATCTGGAGGAAAGCCAGTTGGTTTCAAACTTTGTGTAGGGGATACTAAAGAATTTGAAGAAATCTGTGCACAGATGAATGTTTTGAAAATTTATCCAGATTTTATCACAGTTGATGGAGCAGAGGGGGGAACAGGTGCAGCACCGCCAGAATTTTCGGACGGTGTAGGTATGCCTTTAGAACCTGCGTTGATCTTTATTAATTCAACACTTAAAAATTTTAATGTTCGTGACAAAGTAAAAATTATTGCTTCAGGAAAAGTCTTAACAGCACTGGATATTCTAAGAGCTGTTGCTATGGGAGCGGATGTGTGTAATAATGCCAGAGGATTTATGTTTGCATTAGGATGTATCCAAGCATTGCAATGTAATTCTAACACATGTCCAACTGGGGTTGCGACACAAAATAAAATGCTAATCAAAGGATTGGATGTTACAGATAAAGCGGAACGTGTTTATCATTTCCATAAAAACACCTTACATACTTGTAATGAATTAATTGCGGCGGCAGGTAGAAGCTCTTATGAGCAGGTTGACGCATCAATGTTTATGCGAGGTGACGAGTTTGAACATTTAGCAGATACTTATTTTCCTGATATTTTAGGAAATGTAAGAAAAAGTTAATTATTTAATAATCATATAGATTTGAAGACCTGAATTTTTTTAAATTCAGGTTTTTTTTGTTTATTTTTGTACATCTAAAAAAAAGTAAAAAGAAAGAATGAATTCCTACAAAAATCCTCTTGAAGAACGCTATTCAAGTGAAGAAATGCTCTATAATTTCTCTCCTAATAATAAATTCAGAACGTGGAGACAGCTTTGGATTGCTCTTGCGGAGATTGAAAAAGATTTAGGTCTTGAAATTACCGATGAGCAAATCAACCAACTAAAAGAGCACGCAGAAAACATCGATTTTGATGTGGCTGCAGCTTACGAGAAAAAATTCCGTCATGATGTGATGGCCCACGTTCATACTTACGGTGATGTGGCTCCTCTTGCAAAAGGAATTATCCATTTAGGAGCAACCTCTGCTTTTGTGGGCGATAATACAGATCTTATTCAGATTCGTGATGGTTTGTTGATTATCAGAAAACAATTGGTGAATGTCATCAAAAAATTATCTGATTTTGCCATCAAATACAAAGATATGCCAACACTTGGTTTTACGCATTTTCAGCCAGCTCAGTTAACAACAGTTGGTAAAAGAGCGACACTTTGGTTACAATCTTTAATTTTAGATTTTGAAGAATTAGAATTTTTCTTAGAAACCTTGAGATTCCGTGGTGTGAAAGGAACTACAGGAACTGCAGCAAGTTTCTTGGAGCTTTTCAATGGCGATTATTCCAAAGTAAAACATTTAGATAAAGAATTGTCGAGAAGATTTGGTTTCGAAAAAGTTTTCGGGGTTTCTGGACAAACTTACGATAGAAAAATTGATGCAAAAGTAACAGCTTTATTGTCGAATATTGCTCAGTCAGCACATAAATTCACCAATGATTTGCGTTTGCTTCAAAACTTAAAAGAAATTGAAGAACCATTCGAGAAAAACCAAATCGGTTCATCAGCAATGGCGTACAAGCGTAACCCAATGCGTTCCGAAAGAATCGGAGCTTTAGCGAAATATGTAATGTCTTTGTCTTCAAGTTCCGCAATGGTGGCTTCTACGCAATGGTTTGAAAGAACTTTGGACGATTCTGCGAACAAGCGTTTAACAATTCCACAATCTTTCTTGGCGATTGACGCTATTTTATTGATTTGGAATAACATTATGGATGGTTTAGTGGTGTACGAAAACCGCATCCACAAGCATATTATGGAGGAACTTCCTTTCATGGCGACAGAATATATTATCATGGAAGAAGTAAAAGCAGGAGGCGACCGTCAGGAAATTCACGAAATTATCCGCGTTCACTCTATGGAAGCTTCCAAAAAAGTGAAAATGGAAGGTAAAGAAAATGATTTAATCGAAAGATTAATGAACGACACTTCCCTGAAAATGGACAAATCCAAGATTGCTGAAGTTATGGATCCCAAAAACTTCATTGGATTTGCACCGATACAAACGGAAGAGTTTATCCAAAGCGAAGCGAAACCGATTACCGATAAGTATTCGCAGCTAATTGGACTAGAAGCAGATTTAAAAGTATAAATGTGATGCAGTCTTGTCGGCTGCATTTTTGTTTTAATTTGAAATTTTATTATTTGAAATTTGAAATTGATTTTTCACATTTTTGAAATCTCAAATCTCAAATCTCAAATCTCAAATCTTTATAATGAATAAAAGAATTTTTGTAGAAAAGAAAGGCTTGTTTGATGTGGAAAGTCCCAAGATTTTTTCGGAAATCCTGAATGTAACTTCCCAAGTTGAAGAAGTAAAAGTGTATAATATTTACGATATCTTCGGATTGGAAGATGCCGATTTTCAAAAGGTGGCCAATTCTACTTTTGTGGATCCAGTAACCGATATTTTGCATGAGGAAAATCCCGCGAAAGATACTTTTTTTGCCACTGAATTTCTTCCTGGTCAGTACGACCAAAGAGCAGATTCTGCGGAACAATGTATCGCACTTTTAACGCAAAACGGAAACGCAACGGTTAGAAGTGGAAAACTCATTGAAATTAAAGGTATTTCAGATGCTGATTTGGTGAAAATCAAGGATTTACTGATTAATAAAGTAGAATCTAAGGAAAAAGATTTATCAAAATTAGAAATTCCTATCGAGAATAATCCTCAACCAGTCGTAGTTTACGAAGGTTTTAAAGATTTTTCAAAAGATGAACTGAAAGCTTTCTACGAAAATCATGGTTTTGCCTTTGGTTTAGACGATTTGGAGTTTATTCAATCGCATTTTAAATCTGAAAACAGAAATCCAACCGAAACGGAACTGAAAGTTTTAGATACGTATTGGAGCGACCATTGCCGTCACACCACTTTCGAAACAGAATTGACGGAAATTGAATTCAAAGGTCAGTTTAAACAAACTTTGGAAACCATTTTCAATGATTATTTAGAAAAAAGAAAATTTTTAGGTCGTGAAGCGAAGCCTATTTCCATGATGGATTTGGGAACGATTGCGGCTAAATATTTCAGAAAAACAGGAAACCTAGAAAACCTTGTAGTTTCTGATGAAATCAACGCTTGTACCATAGAAATTGAAGCGGAATACGATGGTAAAAAAGAACCTTGGTATTTGCTTTTCAAGAATGAAACTCACAATCACCCAACAGAAATTGAGCCTTTTGGTGGAGCTTCAACCTGTCTTGGTGGTGCTATTCGTGATCCTTTGTCGGGAAGAGCGTTTGTATATCAAGCGATGCGTTTAACGGGAGCGGGAAATGTTTTAGAACCTATTTCTGATACCATTTCTGGGAAACTTCCTCAAAGAACGATTACTAAACAAGCAGCCAACGGTTATTCTTCTTACGGAAATCAAATCGGTTTGGCAACCACTTTGGTGAACGAAATTTACCATGAAGGCTACAAAGCAAAACGCATGGAAGTTGGTTTTGTGGTGGGTGCTGTTCCAAAAACTTGGGTTAGACGTGAAAAACCTGAAAATGGAGACATCGTGGTGCTTTTAGGTGGAGCAACGGGTCGTGATGGTGTTGGTGGGGCAACGGGAAGTTCGAAAGAGCAAGACGAAACCTCTATTCATACACTTTCTACGGAAGTTCAGAAAGGAAATGCGGTTGAAGAAAGAAAAATTCAACGTTTGTTCAGAAATCCTGAAGTAACAACTTTAATTAAAAAATCCAACGATTTTGGTGCGGGTGGCGTTTCTGTAGCAATTGGTGAAATTGCCGATTCTTTGGAAATAAATCTCGATGTTTTGCCTTTGAAATATGAAGGTTTGAACGGAACTGAACTTGCTATTTCTGAATCTCAGGAAAGAATGGCAGTGGTTATTGAAGCTAAAGATGAAGCGAAATTCATTGAG
This sequence comes from Soonwooa purpurea, assembly GCF_053891095.1. Taxonomy (NCBI): domain Bacteria; kingdom Pseudomonadati; phylum Bacteroidota; class Flavobacteriia; order Flavobacteriales; family Weeksellaceae; genus Soonwooa; species Soonwooa purpurea. Next base: position 13,840 of record NZ_JBSSMA010000011.1, on the reverse strand, counting down.
TTCTGCGAGAAAGAAAACATCAAAGCCGTTGTGGTTGCAAAAGTGACTGATTCTGGAAGAATGCAAATGTTCTGGAAAGGTGACAAAATTGTGGATTTAAGCCGTGATTTCTTGGACACCAATGGTTGTGCGAAAACCCAAACGGTAGAAATTTCTCATTTAGAAGAAGTTAGAAATGAAAAAATAGATTTTACAGAAGAAAATTTTGTAAAAATCTTAAAAGATAAAAATAACGCTTCCCAAAAAGGTTTGCTGGAAATGTTCGATGCTTCAGTGGGTGGAACAACCGTTGCAATGCCTCTTGGCGGGAAATATCAATTGACAGAAATGGAAGGAAGTGTACAAACGCTTCCAATTCTTCACGCCGAAAATATCGAAACGGTTTCTTTGGCGAGTTGGGGATTCGATGCGGATATATCTTCTCAAAATTCCATGATTGGCGCTGCAAATGCCGTGGTGGAAAGTGTTTCCAAAATTGTGGCGATGGGTGGAGATTACAAGAAAATCCGTTTGAGCTTCCAAGAATATTTCGAAAAACTGGGAAATCAGCCTGAAAAATGGGGTAAACCAATGGCTTCGTTGTTAGGAGCTTATAATGCTCAAATGAATCTTGGTTTGGCAGCAATTGGTGGAAAAGACTCTATGAGTGGGACTTTCCAAAATATTAATGTCCCTCCAACCTTAATTTCTTTTGCTTGTGCAAATGGGGTGAAACGTCACATTATTTCTCCAGAATTCAAACTTTCGGGAAATCATTTGTATCATTTCTACAATCAAGCTAACGAAGATGGACTTCCGAATTATGATGTATTGAAAGACGTTTACGAATTTATTCATGATGGAATTGTAAAAGGAAACATCATTTCTGCAAAAACCATCAAAGAAGGTGGAGTAGCGGTTGCTTTAGTAAAAATGTCTTTTGGAAACGGTCTTGGTGCGAATGTAAATCTTGACGAAATTCAAATTTTAGAGAAAAATATCGGAGGATTAATCATTGAATCGGTTAACGAATTATCTCATCCATCACTTACAAAAATCGGAAATGTAACTGATAACGGAAATTTAACCATCAACAATCTCGAATCTCGAATCTCGAATCTCGAATCTGTATTTACCGGAACTTTTGAAGGACTTTTTCCAACTTCAGAAAAGGAAAAAATTGTAGTGAATATTGATGAAAACTTGAATTCAATACATCCAAGAAATATCATCATCAAAAAACATGGCATTGCAAAACCGAAAGTTTTTGCTCCCGTTTTTCCAGGAACGAACTGCGAATACGAAACGCAAAATGCTTTCAGAAAAGAAGGTGCAGAAGTTTCAAGTTTGCCATTAATCAATCTTGATTTCAATAAATTGAATGAAAGTATCGATGCTTGGGTGAAAGAAATTGAGCAATCTCAAATTTTAGTTTTCTCAGGAGGCTTCTCAGCAGGTGACGAGCCGGATGGTTCCGCAAAATTCATCGTCAACGTTCTTAAAAACGAAAAAATGAAAGACGCTGTTCATGCGTTGTTGCAACGTGACGGAATGATTTTAGGGATCTGCAACGGTTTCCAAGCTTTGGTAAAATCTGGATTATTGCCTTATGGTGAAATCCGTGATTTGGATGCTAACTCTCCAACATTAGCGCACAACGCTATCGGAAGACATATTTCGCAAATGGTGAATGTGAGAGTAACGAATGAAAATTCGCCTTGGTTAAAAGGAATGAAAGATTTGACCTATACAATTCCAATTTCGCATGGTGAAGGTCGTTTTATGGCTTCGGAAGAGGTGTTGACAGAACTTTATAAAAACGGACAAATCGCAACTCAATATGTAGATTTCGACGGAAATATCGCGCACGGAATGCCGTTTAATCCTAATAACTCATTATTTGGAATTGAGGGTGTGACGAGTTTAGATGGTAAAATTTTTGGTAGAATGGGACATCCAGAGCGTTTTGCTGAAGGTTTGATGAAAAATATTCCATCTGCGAATTATCACAACATTTTCAAAAATGGTGTGGCGTATTTTAAATAAATTGTCTTAATAGAAGAAACTAATAAATATAGGAATTGTAGGCCGTCTACAATTCCTATATTTGCATTTGCAATCACTCTAAACTATGCGTGGGATAAAATTTGGTGTTTTAATTTTAATAATTCTTTTTGGGATTTATGCCGTTTCTATGACTTTTGTTGATGAAAGAAAAGAGTACAGCATTCATTCTAACATTACTTATCCGATAGATAAAGTTTTCCCACAATTTAATAATCTACAAAATTTTTCGCATTGGAATGATTTTTTCACCCAAGATAAAAATCTGGGATTTAGCTTTTTCACACCTTATTCAGGCAAAGATTCTTCGATGAAATTTTATAATAAAAAGCATCAAGATCAATTTGGGGAGATGTTTATTCGCTATGAAAATCCTATGAAGAGCCTTCGTTATCAATTGTTTTTGGAAGATGAATCTTACCCGTATTTGATAGATGTAAAATTTATTGGAAAAGGAGAATCTACCGAGATTAATTGGAAAATACAAACACCGAAACAGCCATTGCTTAGACGTTCGCTTAATTTGCTTTCCGAAACCTTATTTGTTGAAAATATTGAGAAAAGTATTAAGAATTTGACAGCAATTTTAGGTAACAAAGTAGATAAAGAAAATTTGATTGCTTCTATTAAATACGATAGTATAATGGTGGAAAATCAAGAAAGCGCTTTGCTGTTGGGCGTTAACGTGAGCACATCGAATAAAAAAGATGCCTTATTAAAGAATATTGTTATTAATCATAATAAAGTTGTAAATTATGTAAAACAAGATTTGGGTAAAAAAGATGATGAATTTGGAAGCCCAATTTTAATTACCAATCCTAATAATTTTAAAGATAAAGAAGTGTCCTATTTTTATGGTGTGGCACTTCCCAAGAGAATAAGCACTTCGGATAACAATTATACTTTCCGAACGCTCAACGGCGGCCAAACTTACTTTATGTATTACAAAGGTAGTTATGCAGGTCGTATAAAAAGTATACAACAATTAATACAAAAAGTCAAAAAAGATACCCTGCGACATGGAGATTTGCAAGAACAATTTTTGGAAGAGCCAGACGCTACTTCTGATGTCAAATTAAAACTGCAACTTCCTGTCTATCGATAAGTCGGACTTCGAAAAAATGATATTTAACATATTGTTAAAATGCATATTCGTTTGCCCGATTATAGATAAAAATTTAGTAAATTTGTTGGCAATATTTGATAATTTTTATAAACAGATAATCTGTAATAATGGATAAATTTTCGTTTCTAAATGCCGCACATGCTCAGTTGATTGATGACATGTACGAGCAGTACCTGAAATACCCAGATTCTTTAGAACCTTCATGGAAAGCTTTTTTCCAAGGTTTTGACTTTGCGAGAGAATATTATGGTGATGATGACAGCAATGACATGTCACCAGTTGTACAATATGCACAACAAAGTGTTAACAATGGCCAAGCTTCTGAAGATATTAGCAAAGAATTCAAAGTTCTTAATTTGATTGAAGCTTACAGAACGCGTGGACACCTTTTTACAAAAACCAATCCTGTAAGAGAAAGAAGACATTTTGCGCCGACTTTAGCGATTGAAAATTTTGATTTGACAGTAGCAGATCTTAATAAAAAATTCAACTCTGCCACAACAACAGGAATGCCTGGACCAGCGACTCTAGCAGATATTATTAAACATCTTGATGAGATCTATTGCGACTCTATTGGAGTTGAATATATGCACATTAACAATATCGAGGAGAAGCAATTCATAAGAGAATGGGTTAGTGTTAACGAAAATCATCCAAAATTGTCTGCGGATGAAAAAACAGAAATTCTTTTCAAACTTAACCAAGCGGTAGCATTTGAAAATTATTTGCATACAAAATTCGTTGGACAAAAACGTTTCTCACTAGAAGGTGGAGAATCTTTGATTCCTGCGCTTGACCAATTGATCACCAAGTCATCACAATTGGGTGTTGATGAGGTCGTTCTTGGGATGGCTCACCGTGGACGTCTTAACGTCTTAACGAATATTTTCCAAAAATCATACAAACAGATTTTCTCAGAATTTGAAGGTAAAGAGTTTGAAGAAGATGTATTTTCGGGAGATGTTAAATACCATTTAGGTTCTTCTAAAACGATTACAACAGCTAATGGAGAAGAGGTCGTTATCAATTTGACACCAAACCCATCTCACTTAGAAACTGTTGCTGCTTTGGTTGAAGGTATTTGTCGTGCAAAAGTTGACCACAAGTATAAAGATTACAAAAAAGTTTTACCAATTGTTATCCATGGGGACGGTGCAATTGCTGGCCAAGGTATCGTGTACGAAATTGCACAGATGATGACCTTGGACGGTTACAAAACTGGCGGAACAGTACATATTGTCGTTAACAACCAAGTGTCGTTTACAACCAACTATTTAGATGCAAGATCATCTATCTATTCTACAGATATTGCAAAAGTAACACAATCTCCAGTGATGCATGTTAATGCTGATGATGTTGAAGCAGTTGTACATGCCATTAGATTTGCTGCAGATTTCAGAGCTAGATTTGGGAAAGATGTTTATATCGATCTTTTAGGCTATAGAAAATATGGACACAACGAAGGTGACGAACCAAGATTTACACAACCTAATCTTTATAAAACCATTTCTAAACATCAAAATCCACGCGAAATTTATAAAGCAAAATTAATTCAGGAAGGTATTGTTTCTGATGAGGTTTTGAAAAGCATGGAGCAAGATTTTAAAAAGTTATTGGATGAAAACTTTGATGCTTCCAAAGGTATCGAGCGTAATACCATGACACCTTTTATGGAAAATGATTGGGGAGATTTTCCAATGGCGCCGAAAGGTTCAATTCTTAAGTCTGTAGATACGACTTATGACCTAGCTAAACTTAAAGAATTAGCCATTAAAATCTCTACTTTGCCTGGGGATAAAAAATTCCTGAACAAAATCACAAGATTGTTCGAAAACCGTATCAAAATGGTTGAAAACAATTCTTTGGATTGGTCAATGGGAGAATTATTAGCATACGCAACATTGTTGACAGAGCAATTCGGTATTAGAATTTCTGGGGAAGATGTTGAGAGAGGGACTTTCTCTCACCGTCATGCGGTTATTAAAACGGAAGATACAGAAGAAGAATATGTTCCATTAAAACATGTTTCTGATTCTCAGTTTGATATTTATAATTCACACTTGTCAGAATATGCCGTTTTAGGATTTGATTATGGTTATGCAATGGCATCGCCAAAAACGTTGACGATCTGGGAAGCACAGTTCGGAGATTTCATGAATGGTGCACAAATCATCATCGATCAATATCTTGTAGCAGCTGAAGAAAAATGGAAAATCCAGGACGGTCTTGTGATGTTATTGCCTCACGGATCAGAAGGGCAAGGTGCCGAGCACTCCTCAGCAAGAATGGAGAGATTCTTGACGCTTTGTGCAAATGATAATATTATCGTTGCGGATATTACTTCGCCAGCCAACTATTTCCACTTATTGAGAAGACAAATGAAATTTGGATTCAGAAAGCCTTTGGTTGTTTTCACACCAAAATCTTTATTAAGACATCCAAAAGTGGTATCAAGCTTAGAAGATATGGCACAAGGAGAATTCCAACCAATATTGGATGATCCAACAGCTGATCCTAACAAAGTAGAACGTCTTGTTCTTTGTACTGGTAAGTTGTATTTCGATTTATTAGCTAAAAAAGAGGAAAGTGGTGACGAGAAAGTTGCTTTGGTGAGATTAGAACAATTGTATCCACTTAATATGGATAAAATCAATGCAATATTCGAAAAATATAACAAAAGAACTGATCTTGTTTGGGCACAAGAAGAACCAGAAAATATGGGAGCATGGAGCTATATTCTAAGAAACTTTAGAGATACAGGTATCCAAGTAATTTCTCCAGTAGCTTCAGGTACACCAGCGCCAGGTAGCCACAAAATGTTTGAAAGAAATCAAACAGCCATCATCAATAGAATTTTTAATTGTGATGATGCGCCAACCAATAGACCAGTTACAGCTTAATTAAAAACTAACGATATTATATTAGAGTTTACAAACTCTGTTTAAAACAAAAAAATTACTCCTATGTCAATATTAGAAATGAAAGTCCCTTCACCGGGAGAATCTATCACAGAAGTTGAAATTGCAACTTGGTTAGTTAAAGATGGCGATTATGTTGAAAAAGATCAACCTATCGCAGAAGTAGATTCGGACAAAGCAACACTTGAGCTTCCTGCAGAAGAAAGCGGAATAATTACTCTAAAAGCTGAAGAAGGTGATGTGGTACAAGTAGGACAAGTGGTTTGTCTTATCGACATGAGTGGGGCAAAACCCGAAGGTGCAGCGGCACCAGTTGAAGCTCCAAAAGTTGAAGCTCCAAAAGTTGAAACGAAAAAAGAAGCACCAGCGGCTGCAACTTATGCAAGCAATACACCTTCTCCTGCAGCTAAAAAAATTCTTGACGAAAAGGGAATGGAGCCAGCGCAAGTACAAGGAACTGGTCGTGACGGAAGAATCACAAAAGATGACGCTGTAAAAGCTGTTCCAGCAATGGGTGCTACACCATCAGGTTCTGGAAGTCGCGCACAATCTACAACAAAACTTTCTGTACTTAGAAGAAAAATTGCAGCAAGATTGGTTTCAGTTAAAAACGAAACCGCAATGTTGACAACTTTCAACGAAGTGGATATGTCAGAAATTTTCAGAATCAGAAAACAATATAAAGAAGAATTCGCAGCTAAACATGGTGTAGGACTAGGCTTTATGTCGTTCTTTACCAAAGCGGTTACAAGAGCTTTAGAATTATATCCAGATGTTAATGCATCTATCGACGGTGATTTTAAAATTAACTATGATTTCTGTGATATTTCTATCGCGGTTTCAGGACCAAAAGGTCTTATGGTACCCGTTCTTAGAAATGCGGAAAATATGACGTTACGTAATGTTGAAGCTAACATCAAAGATCTTGCAACTAAAGTAAGAGATGGTAAAATTACAGTTGACGAAATGACGGGTGGTACATTTACAATTACCAATGGTGGTACTTTTGGTTCTATGATGTCTACACCAATTATCAATCCACCACAATCTGCAATTTTGGGTATGCACAACATTATCCAGAGACCAGTTGCAGTGGATGGGCAAGTGGTGATTCGCCCAATGATGTATGTTGCGATGTCTTATGACCACCGTATTATCGATGGTAAAGAATCTGTAGGTTTCTTGGTAGCTGTTAAAGAAGCAATCGATAATCCAGTAGAATTCTTGATGGGTGGCGACGAAAGAAAAGCCCTAGAACTTTAAGATTAAAATTCTCGATATATTATAAAATCCCGCTAATTTCGGCGGGATTTTTGTATTAGCTAAAATATAAACTTTAGCCATGGTCTCTAAAACTACTTCTCAGATACAGGTAACAGTTCATACAGAATATGACGCAAAAAACAGTTTTCCACTCGATTTTCGTCATACCTTTCGTTATTACATTATCATCGAAAATAAAGGTCAAGAAAAGGTGCAGTTGCTCCGTCGCAGATGGCAAATTTTTGATGTCGGTTTTGGACAGTCATTTGTCGAAGGAGAAGGAGTTATAGGACTACAACCAATCATAGAACCTGGACAAGTTTTCAAGTATTTTTCGAATGTTGTTCTGCAATCCGGAATAGGAAATATGACAGGTCAGTATCTTTTTGTAAATATTAATAGCAACGAAACTTTTGAGGTTGAAATTCCGAAATTTAGTTTGTTTTCTGAAATTTTAAATAACTAAAGTTGCTTAATGTTTTTATTGAAATAATCATTGATCTCGTCATTTCGTGTGAGCATCAAACGTTCAAATCCCAATAATGAAATTTTAGCACAAACTTCGGCATCGTCTCCTGCTCTGTGATGCTTGAAACTAATCTGATGTTGATCGGCCAAATTCCTCAAACCATAAGTTTTAAGGTTTTTCCAAGATTTTTTAGCCAAAGAAATACTACACAAATAATTGATTTTCGGTTTGAAAAATCCATAATAATCCAAACAACTGCGAAGGACTCCTGCATCAAAAGACGCATTGTGCGCGATCATAAGATTACCATACATTAATTCCTCAGCTTCATGCCAAATGTCTTCAAAACTAGGGGCATCAGCAACATCTTCTGGCGATATGCCATGTACTTCGATATTTCTCGGATGGAAATAAGGGAAACTAGGCGGTTTTATCAGCCAAGTTTTGGTAGTCACAATTTCTCCGTTTTCAACGATGCAAATGCCCATTTCACAAGCTGAGTTTCGCTCGTGAGTAGCAGTTTCAAAATCTATTGCGACAAAATCCATTTTCTTGAGATATCATTTTTTATAAACAAAAATTTATTTTAAGAAATGTTTAAAAATAAGCCATTTCGTTTGATAATAGTCTTTTATTTGATGCTTTTGACGACGTTTTAGTGTTCCTACAAATTCTGCATAAAATCCAACATGTGATCGTACAATGGCCCAAGTGTGAGAAAATCCATCTTTGAACATCATGTAGATTCCCGCAATACCATCTAAGCTAAGTCTGAAAAATATGAGATAAAGCTTATTAGAAGGTAAATTTTTTAGCATCATGCTGAGGTTATTTCGAAAGTTGAGGTAAGTTTTTTGTGGATTTTGCTTGTTCAAAGTTCCACCTCCAACATGATAAACTGTGGATTGTCCGCAATAATATATCTTACGATTATTATTTTTTAAACGCCAGCAAAGATCAATTTCTTCTTGATGGGCGAAGAAACGTTCATCAAATCCTTTCTCATTCCAGAAATCTTTAGCTCGGATAAATAAAGCACAACCCGAAGCCCAAAATATTTCCGTAATATCATTGTATTGTCCTTTGTCTTCCTCAATAGTTTCAAATTCGCGACCACGACAATACGGATAGCCAAGATTGTCGATTAAACCACCGCCGGCACCAGCAAATTCAAATTTTTTTTTATTATTAAAATCTAAAATTTTTGGTTGGATGGCTGCTATTTCACTATTTTCTGAAAACAAAGTCATGATGGGCTTTGTCCAATTTGGTGTCACTTCAACATCCGAGTTTAAAAGGCAGTAGATGTCCGCACAAATTTCTTTTAAACCTTCGTTATAGCCTTGTGCAAAGCCGAGATTGGTTTTATTAAAAACTTGTTTTATTTGTGGGTAATTTTTGTTTAACCAAATTACAGAATCATCGCTCGATGCGTTATCAATAACATATACTTCGGCATTACCAGAATATTGAATGATATTTGGTAGGAATTTTTCTAGCCAAGATTTTCCGTTCCAGTTAAGGATGACAATTGCTAATCTCATGGTGTTGCTTCGTATTGTTTGATAGAGCCTTGATATTTCCAACGTCTGTGTGACCAAAGCCAATTGGACGGGCGTTTTTCAATAGTATTTTCTAGAAGTTTATGAAATTTTCGAACCACTTCATATTGTTCAAATTTTTCAGCTTCAGGACATATTCTGTAATAATTAACTTGATAAAATCCACGTTTTACCTTTTTCATATCACAATAGATAAAGGCTAAATCTAATTTTTGTGAAAGTCTGTCGTAACCAATAAAAGCGGGTGTTGCTTGGTTTAAAAATTTAAGGCCATAGGTAATATGTGAAAAATGTGGCGTCTGGTCGGCCACAAACATATATATAGAATTTCCGTCATTAGGAGCTCGCAAGATTTGTTTGATAACTTCGTTAGCTTCAAGCGATTTGTTATTAAAACGGTTTCTAACAAATTTAATTTTTTCTTCCCAGAACTTGCTGTTCATTTTTCGATAAACGGGATGACAGTTTTCTTGTTCCACCAAAGTTGCCAATGCGTTGAACCATTCCCAGTTAAACACATGGCCAGAAAGCAAAATAATATTTTTTCCTTCTTCTTTTATTTCGTGAAAAAGATCGCGGTTAAGATGTTGTACACGAACTTTAAGCTCGGTTTCGGAAATTGTAAATGCCTTTAGCATTTCAACAATATAATCACAAAAATTGATGAAGAATTGCTTTTGAATTTCTACCAATTCTTCATGTGACTTATCTGGAAAAGAATTTTTAAGATTGTCGTACACAACTTGTTTTCTATAACCTACAACATAATAGTTAAGAAAAGACATGATGTCCGAAAAGATATACAATACCTTAAGTGGAAGGTGAGAAAGTAGTAATAAGAGACTAAATAATATTTGGTTCAAAATTTGTAAAAAGATTATCTGCAAAGTTAAGGAAAAGCTACTAATATATTCTTTAGTTTTGTAGTGGTAAAGTTATTTAAATATTATAATTATGCGAAAAGTAAAAAGCTTAATCTTAGGGCTTGGTGTGTTGGTGTTAGGAAATACGGTTCTCAAAGCACAATCTGCTGAAAAAACAGTCCAAACACAGGCGCAGTTGGAGGCAATTGCAAAAAAGAAAATTGTAGATGAGGAAAAAGCAAAATTAAAAAAGCCTTATGATGCCAAAGCGGATGCAGAGAAAGATATTGAAGCTTTGGTTGCACAAGCGAAAAAAGAAAACAAAAATATCATTTTACAAGCAGGAGGCAATTGGTGTATTTGGTGTTTACGTTTTAACGATTTTGTGGAGAAAACACCAGAATTGCAATCTATTGTAGATGAGAATTATTTGTATTACCATCTCAATTATTCTCCCGATAACAAAAACGAAAAAGTATTTTCAAAATACGGAAATCCAGGCGACAAATTTGGTTATCCGGTTTTCATAGTTTTGGATCAAACAGGAAAGATGATTCATGTGCAAGATAGCGCCGTGCTGGAACAAGACAAAGGCTATGGTGTAGAAAAAGTTAAAGAATTTTTTAACCAATGGAAACCAAAAGCTTAAATAAAAAGTCAAGATTTTTTCTTGACTTTTTATTTTCAAAAACTTAGATTAATTTCTTAATCCAATTCAATTTTTCATCAGAATAAGGCGGATATTTGATGTTGGCTTCGCCCCAAGTTGCGCGTTTCAAAATCGATTTTTGATGAGTAAATGCTTCAAAACCGAACTTACCATGATAATTTCCGATACCAGAGTTACCAACGCCTCCAAAAGCCAAATTATCATTAGCTAAATGCATAACAACATCGTTGATACAACCGCCTCCAAATGAAATTTGATTAATAAATTTTTTAATTTCTGAGTCTTTGTTTGTGAAAAGATAGGCTGACAACGGCTTTTCGTGATTTTGAATTTGATGTAAAGCTTCATCAAAATTCTCATATACCAAAATCGGAAGAATAGGACCGAAAATCTCATCTTCCATTATCTTGTCATTCCAATTGACAGGGAAAAGTAGGGTAGGCGCTATAAAAAGTTTTTCTTCATCGTATTTTCCTCCCAGAATAGTTTTTGTTTCATCAATTAATTCTGTTAAACGGTTAAAATTTTTCTTGTTGATAATCTTTGTATAATGAAGACTTTCAGCTTGGTAATTGTTAAATTTAATTTGATTTTTCAAAAGCTCTACAAAGTCAGCAGCTACCTTTTTATCCACCAAAACATAATCTGGAGCCACACAAGTCTGTCCACCGTTTAAAAATTTTCCCCATGTGACGCGTTTGGCAGCGATTTTTAGATTGGCATGCTCTGTTACAATCGCAGGGCTTTTTCCACCCAATTCCAAGGTTACAGGCGTTAAATGTTTTGCAGCAGCTTCGTACACAATTTTTCCAACACGGGGACTTCCTGTAAAAAATATCTTATCAAATCTCAGTTTTAGAAGTTCTGTTGTTTCCTCGATACCGCCTGTTTCGATATGTAAAAATGAAGAGTCAAAGTTCTTATTAAACAATTCTGCCATGATGTTCATGGAATGTTCTGCCACTTCGCTTGGTTTCAAAATGCAAGTGTTTCCAGCAGCAATTGCGGAAATCATTGGGCAAATCGACAGTTGAAAAGGATAGTTCCAAGCGCCAATTACCAAACTGCAACCCAAAGCTTCTTGATAGATTTTGGAGCTTCCCGGAAGATTGGCCAAATTGGTACGCACCGATTTTGGCTTCATCAACTTTTTTAAATTTCTAAGATAAAAGTCAATTTCGTTGTAAATAATTGCCAGTTCAGTTGTGTAGGTGTCAAATTTTGATTTTCCGAAATCTTTTGCAATAGCTTCGTAGAACAAATTTTCATTATTAGAAATGACTTGTTTTAATTTTCGTAATTGAGAAAGCCTGAAATCCAAAGACTTTGTTTTCTGATGATTAAAAAACTGGCGTTGAGATTCTAAAATTTGTTGAATGGACATGTTCACAAAATTATATTTAACGAATATAAAAATAATCAATTATGAATTCTTTCTTATTAGTTTTAATTATATTTATTAAATAAAGATTTATTGGTTTATGGATTTTAAAGGAAAGACGGTTTTGATAACTGGCGGCGCATCGGGAATTGGAAAAATAATGGGACGAAAAGTTCTTGAAAGAGGCGCTCGTCATCTTATCATTTGGGATATTAATGAAGCTGAAATGAACGATGTTAAAGCTGAATTTTCAAATTTTAAAACTAATGTTTCCGGTTACAAAGTTGACATTTCAAAACTCGGAGACATTCAGGAAAACGCCCAAAAAGTAAAATCCGAAATTGGCGACGTCGATGTGTTAATTAATAATGCAGGGATTGTTGTTGGGAAATATTTTCATGAACATTCTCATACGGATATTTCTCGCACTATGGCGATCAATACAGATGCCATTATGCATATTACGCTGGAGTTTTTGCCAGAAATGATGCAAAGTAATTCTGGTGCAATTTGTAATATATGTTCGTCCGCAGGATTGATTTCTAATCCGAAAATGTCGGTATATGCTGCGTCCAAATGGGCGGCGGTGGGCTGGAGCGATAGTCTTCGCCTAGAAATGGAGCAGCTCCAGAAAAATATTTCGGTTACCACGATTATGCCTTTTTTTATTGATACAGGAATGTTCGATGGTGTAAAGTCGAAACTTTTGCCAATTTTGGAACCCGAGCCTACTTCAGAAAGAATTATTAAAGCGATAGAAAAGAATACAAAAATGCTTGCAATGCCGCTTCCGTATTGGTTTATACGATTGAGTCAAGGGGTTTTGCCTTTAACAGTTTTTGATTGGGTGATGAGAAATATTTTCGGGATTTATGACACGATGAAAGATTTTAAAGGACGTTAAATTTTATTTTCAAATTTTGTAACGTCCTGAAAAAATGATACAGGATTAGACCAATAAAATTTTATTTTAAACAGTACATATATTCGTATTTGTACTGTTTTTCTTTTTGTACGATTTTGGTATTAAATCTTGTTGTTGGTGCATTTGCATCGGTGTTAAATAATAGTTTGACAAATGCGGTCTGAACTCATTATAAATCTCTACGGTTTGTTTGACCAAAATCTTTCTTGTATTCAAATCTACATTAGATTTATCAATATCATACTCTTGTTTTAAAATTCCATTGATTCTTTCGGCTATGGCATTCTCATAAGGATCTGATTCTTGTGTCATACTACAACGGATTTTATGCTTTTTCAATAGCTTTTGATAATCATCGGAACAATATTGTAAACCTCTGTCTGAGTGATGAATAAGACTCTTCGGGTTTTCTTTTTTCAATGCCATTTTTAGAGCATTTAAACAAGATGCTGTAGCCAAAGAATCCGACACATCAAAGCCTACGATTTTCTTAGAATAAGCATCGGTTATCAGGCTTAAATAGGCTGGGTTTTCTCTGTTTCCCAAGTAAGTTATGTCTGATACCCAAACATTATTAGGCTTTTTGTATTGATAATCTTTAATCAAATTTTTATGTTTTT
>NZ_JBSSMA010000010.1:0-141016 GCF_053891095.1 Soonwooa purpurea | reverse complement strand
TAATTGATTTGCACTGGTCCCTGCCAATATGTAAGAACCTTCCTGTGTCAGTATTGCACTAGTCAAACGTTCCTGATTCTTTTTAGATTCGCCTTCAATATGTTTGCGCCATACTTCTTCGCCTTTACTATCAATATATAACATCCAAAAAGTTTCGTCATCCCTTTTCTTTTTCCCTTCAGCTTGTGTATAGCCACCAACTAAAAAGCCTTTGGTTTTTGATTCTTTATTTTTTATACTATTTGCAGACATTAGAATATCTCGATTACCAAAACTGTAAGATTTCTGCCATTCTTCATTACCCTGCGCGTCTAAAGCCACCATCCAAAGATCTGTTCCTTCTTTTAAACTTGCTCTTTTATTACCAGATGTAGAAGAGCTACTTTCTCCAGCAATAATATAACCAGAATCAATTAATGATAATGCTTTAATATGATCATCATCCTTACCGCCAAATGTCTTTTCCCATTCTACTTTTCCGTCTTTATCCAATTTCACTAACCAATAATCGCCTCCTTCAAAATGTTCGGACTGCTTTGCATAAAATGAAATATCAAAATTTTCTGATGTTGCATCTTCTTTATTAGTTTTAGTCTTATCGTCTTGCGGGTTGGCCTTATCTATATTTATAGGATTAAAACTAGATTCTTTCAGGAAATTTTTATACGAAATGCTTGACTTAGGTGATGTTTCGTTTCTTGGACTTCTGGAATAAATACCCAATAATATTCCTCCATCTCTAGTGGCGATACTATGTTCAACTTCATCCAAAGCACTTCCTCCTAAGATGAGTTGACTTAATATTTTTCCGTTTTTATCAAGTTTAGCAACCAAAACATCTTTTTGCCCAAAGCTCAACTTTGTATTATTTGTACTTCCAAGGATTACGAAATTACCATCAATTGTCTGTACAGCAGTTCTCGCTTCTTCATTTTGTCGGGTTCCTATTGTTCTTTGCCATTGCTCTTCTCCATTTTCGTCAAGTTTTATGATCCATATGTCAGATCCTCCGATAGATTTTTCTCGCTTATCTTCACCTAATGTAGAATAAGAAGTCCCTGAGAGTAAAAAACTACCATCATAGCAAGCAATTGAAGAATCTAAGTAATCATGTTGATTACCAGAATAATACTTTTCCCAAAGCTTACTGCCTTGCTGATCTATTTTTACGATATGGTAATCGTAGCCATTATTTTGATTCGTTCCTAATGATTGAACATCTGCTGTTTGTATGGAACTCCCTCCAACTAAAATTTGACCATCTATAGTGGTTACAACATGCGAAAGAATATCTTGAGTGGAAGATTTGACATCCCGTTGCCAGGCGATTTTTTGACCATAAACTTGATTTAATATTATTAAACCAAGACAACAATAAATTTTTTTCATAAATTATTTTAGATATGGCAAAATACGGTAAATTTTAACAAACTTTATAAATATTTAACATTTTTTCTATTAAATTGTAAACATCTATGAGGTATTAATGTATTGTAACTTAACTTTTTTTGTTTCATGAAAAACCCTTCGTTTTTCAAACTTTCCCGCTTTTACCTCGGTTTTTTAGAATAATCCCATGAAACTGCATGAAATCTATCTTCTTTTATCTTCTATACACTCCTCATACCCAAACAAATTAAACATTTCGCGCATGCGGGAGCGTAAACGGTTGCCGTATTGGTGTTCAATCTCAGAAGCTGTTAAATTTGTGGTGAGATGGGTTAATATTTTTTTTTCAACAAATAGATCATAGCGCGATAATAGTATTTCTGCCATAACATTACAATCATTGCCATAGAATTTTGAGGAGGTTTCTATGCCCAAATCATCAAAGCAGTACACTTTTGGCTTTATCGAATCTCCTATTGATATTCCATTGGTGTATTTTTCCAAAATAGGATATCCTTCGCGCATAAATTCTGACACAATGGTTCTTGTTGATGGCATATTATATTTTGCTTTTGGAAATTTGCAATGTCTAAGAATTTTAAATAGACTTGTTTTTCCACAGCCTATGGGTCCAGACAGTAAAATTCCTTTATTGAGATCAAAATTCATTTCTTTAGCGACTAAATCATCATTTAGCATATAGGCAATCATCGCGAATATAATCGGTCGTTCCGCATCACTAACTACATATTCTTTTCCAAGAAATAGACTTGCTTTCTTTAAAAACCATGGGACTATTTTGCCGTAGTCGTAGCGCATTTGGATTTCTTTTGTGGGGAGATTCATGATTAGAGAATGATGAGTTAGGAATTGAATGATGTACGATATACGATTGTCGATTTATGATTTCTCGATACGGCAATGCCTACTCGAAATGACGGTTGTAGGATTTACGATCTTGGATTTACGATTGGTCGATAAGCTTTTTATAAAGGGTCTTGATAAGATTTGTTGATGGAGGCGCTGAGGTGGTTGTTTTTAGTTGCCGATTGATGGTTATTAGTTGATGGTAAATTTTGGCTATTATTGAATTTTTTGGCGTTTAAAAGCCAATTGCGAGCGGCTGCTTGCCAGTTTTTCATTTTAGACTTCCCTCCTACTAGCCAGCCGTTGCTTTCATAGTGGTTGTAAAATTTTTCAGCTTCTTCGATTGGTGCGTCTTTTTCTTCGAAGTATAATTTAACTTCCGAGATGTGTGGGATTTTGAATTGAGGGGTCTGGAGATTCCTCGCTTCGCTCGGAATGACAATTGCGCTCGGAATGACAGGTGCGCTTGGAATGACAAGGAGGCTCGGAATAACAGTTGTACTTGATTCTGAACCTCTGTTTTTTTCTTTTGGCGCAACTTTTCTTTTTTGAGAATTTAATTCTTTTATTTTTTCAATATTTAAAAAAAATGTTTGGGTGTTTACAAACAATGTTTTATTTGGTTTAATATGTTTATTATTGTTTATATAAGGTACTAATGCTTGTTCAGTACCTGACTGCAAGCTATCTTCAACTTGTTTATTTTTTGGTGAGGCTTGATTCAATGCTTGTTCAGAACTTGTCTGCTGATTAGCCTGCTTTGGAGATTGCGGGACTTTGCCATTTTCAAAATCTAACATTTTGACCAAACTTCCTTTAAAAGGGTTATAGCTTGGTTCATAAATGATATAACCAAAAGCATTTAGTTCTTTAATGCATTTATGGTAGGTTGCAATTGCGCTGATTTTGCTGATTTTCATGATTTCGCTTCGAGAAATGCTAATTGGATTTTTGAATCGGTTGAAATTCCAGAATTGAAATAAAGACATATACATGCTGATATGCGTGGTATTGAGCCTAGTATCCATTGATGCTCGCTCAAAAAAGGCGGTGAGATGGCTGATGTAGTTCATGTTAATAGTTATGAGTGAGGAGTTATGAGTGAGGAGTTATGAATGATGACGTATGAGTTTTTTCTTAAGGTTTAAAATATAGATGCCCTTTTTTCATTGTAGTATAGCCTTCTATGTTTTGTCATTTTTTCAGGTTGGTTTTAGGTATTGTTTAAAAGTTTTTCGATGTCTTTGTAGTTGTAGTAGAGGGTTCCGCCTACTTTTGAGTAGGTCAGCGTACCGTTGATACGCAAGGTTTGTAATGTCCCTGCTGAAATGTTTAGCAATTCTTTGACTTCCGAAGATTTTAGCCAAAGCTTCTGCTCGGTGCTGCGGAACTGAAATAGGTTTCTGATGTCTTCTAATAATTCAGTTTTGAATTCTTGAAGGTCTTCTTTTGTGATGATTGATACAGACATGGGTGATAGAGTTATGATTTGAAATTTGAGATTTGAAATTCGAGATTCGAGATTCGAGAAATGGGGTTGGTTGTTGGTAGTAAGTAATTAAGAGGTATTCATATTGTTGGATTTTGTGGTTATTTTGTGTTTTCAAAGTTTAGAAATCCAATCGAATACTTTTCGGTAGTTTTTCGTACTACCGAAAAGTATTTTTAAAACGCCGATGAACACAGGCTTGGTTAGTGTGTTGTGGATAACTGAAAATTTAAACTATAACAAAGAGCCAAGAGCCAAGAATCGAGAACCAAGAAATAAAATACAAATTCATTCGTCGTTGTCTAAGAAATGTCGATTAAGGTTTTCTGTTAGGAGATTAAGAAATTTCGTTCGGTTGGTTTTACGGTACTTAATTTCTTGAATGACTTTATGGAAATTACCAAGCTTGATATCAAAAACATTCTCCACATACCTCATCAATTCAGATAAGTCTGAATTGCCATTATTAAATGCTTTTTGTTGGTGTAAGGCGTAAAACAATTCTA
This sequence comes from Soonwooa purpurea, assembly GCF_053891095.1. Taxonomy (NCBI): domain Bacteria; kingdom Pseudomonadati; phylum Bacteroidota; class Flavobacteriia; order Flavobacteriales; family Weeksellaceae; genus Soonwooa; species Soonwooa purpurea. The sequence goes on along the minus strand of NZ_JBSSMA010000010.1, from coordinate 136,765 downwards.
TTATAGCGACTTTAGATAAGGTCCAGCTTATCTTTGTTTTAGCTTTCATATTAAACTCTTCAGGTAGATCCAAGTCCAACAACCTATCTGAAATATACTGAAGTAGCATTGTATCCGCTAAAATGCTTGCAACACTATAATCATGAGAAGTTGTAAAATTTTCGTCAAAATCATACAGTTGATTTGGCACCGCCATTTTTAGATCATAACTATAGCGCACAAAATATTTTTGATCTAGGAAAGTTGCGTTACGCTTGTAATAATGATAAAATTCTGATTGGGAGTCTTGATGCAGTTTTATTTTTTTAATTTCTGCCTGGTAAAATTTTCGCTGATTTCTTATATCGGAAAGCGGCTTCAACACTTCAATTTGTAATGCTTTATTGTAATAGATATACTTTGCAATAAATTTTGGTTTTACCTCTTTAAAAAAGTAAATCTCATCTCCCATTGCCTCAAAATGATGCTTTAGCAACATAGATCGCAACTGCCTTATGTGACCATCTAGTATTATCAAGCAATTTTCTATTGCCATGATTCCGGTACCGTGTTCCTCATGAATAGCAAGTAAATCTTGTTCAAGCTTTTGGTAGTTTAACTCAATGTTTTTGAAAAATGTAGTGTTGTGCATGTCCTATTTTTATAGAAAAATACGGAAAGATGCTTGTTACATGAAAATTTTAACAACCAAAAAGAATGAAGATTCGATAATGTTAGCCTATTGAGTAGTAACATTAGATAGAAAGGCAATCAGCCTTCCGATAGCTTTTGACTTTCGATTTCTGATTTTCTTTTGCGAATAAAATCAATTGGACGAATACCATTGATTTCGATAAATGCGTCTGAAAAATTTTGTCGTGAAGACATCCCACATTCCTCTGCTAATGTTTCTACAGTGTATTTTAGAAATTGCGGATTAGTGTTTAGCAAAGTCGTAATATAGTTAATACGCAATCTTTTAATATATGTTGTATAATTGACTCCTTTTGTGTCATTTATGAAGTTAGAAAGATAGGACGTATTGGTATTTAACATTTCCGCCAATTTGGATTGCGTTAGAGATTTCTTCCGAAAACCTAGCTTTTTTTCAAAAGCTTGCAGGGCATTCTCTAGCTCTTCATACTTCGCATTACTAATATGATTCTTTTTGGATGCTTGGATAGCCATGGTCTTGGTTTCTTCAGTTATTAATTGTGAAGATTCTTCTAATTTGAGCTTTAGCGCTTTATATTTTTTATTAATGTTAGTTTCTTTCTTAATCCGTAATATCAATACTACCAAAGTAATAATGGACAAAGTTGCTAGTATTAGAGCCACAATAGTGCGACGGTTATTGATTTTTTCTAAGAAGCTTAGCTTTTCTTGTAATTCTTGGCTATCAAAACCTTTGTGCATTTTTTGAGAAATGACATTGTAATCTTGTGAAAGAATAGAATCTGCTTTTAAAAGTTGCTTCGTATAATAAAGCTCTGCAGATGTATCTTTTTGAACATTTGCGTCAGCAATTAAATATACATAAACAGCTTTCGCCTCTGGTAATAAAAATTGATGCTCTTCAAAAATTTGATCAACCTTAGCAAAATAGTCCATAGCCTGCTCCCTATCATTAATAGCTAAATAGTTTTTGCCCAGATAAAAATAACATAAGCTAATCCATGCATAATCTTTAGCATCCTGTAAAGCTGGTAGCGCTTCCTGTAAGTGCTTTATACTGTTATTATAGTACTTGGCATTATATTCAGCTATAGCCTTGGTTTTAATGAAATAAGCATTTTCAAGTGGAAACTCTTTCGCACTTACATGAAGCGTATTAACGACTTTTAAAATGCTGTCCCGTTCTGGTATCTTAGTTTGATTGGAATATATAACCGCTAACTGATGAAGGCAGTTATAGTAAGCTCTTTTGTCATTATAAATTAAATTCGGGTGTTTAGTTTTTTTAAGTTCGTTTTCAAAATAAGAAATTGTTTGTTGGAAGTGTTGTAATGCTTCATCATTGTAGCCTAAAAAACTTTTTACAACTCCCATATGGTATATTAATTTGTAATGAAGGTATAAATCTTTGGTTGATTTAGTATATTGATAAGCCTTAAGGTATTCGTCTAGGGCTAGTTTGTATTTTCTATAGTTGAAGTAATACACAATTCCTTTTCCCAAATAGGCTGATGAAATTAAATCCGAATCATTCGACAAATGTGCTACTGCAATTGTACTATCAGCATATTTAAGCTTCTCATATGAATCGTCTGTATATAAAACTGCATCCTTATAAGCTTGCACCAGTCTAGGATAGTCATTTTTAGCCTTAGCAAGTTTGATGTATTGTTTTACAAAAACAAGCGCGGCAGTATCATTTTTTTTGAGGTTTTCATACTTAGATCGAATTGATTGGTATTGTGCAGAATTGTTTGTTTGCGCCCATAAAATAGGTGCAAGAACACTAAATAATAATATTAAAAATTTTGATTGCTGCATAGCCTAAATCATAACAATCAAGAACTTATCAAATTAATTCAAATAAGTATATATCTACTCATTTTCATTAACAATTTAAAAAAATTAAGAATAAGTATTCACAATAGGTATCAAAAACATACAAACTTCATAAAACAAGCGTCAAAATTTATAAATTATGACGTCATCATTTACGAAATGGGACAGAATTCACTTTTTTGAATATCCACTGTCTTATAAATTTGGGATTAGAATTCTACTAGAACCCAGCTGGGGAGAACTTTTAAAAAATTAAAAAAAGTATGAAAAAGTACATCCCATTATTCGTTTTTACGATAAGCATTATTGGCTTAAAAAGTTGCAGAGATCAAAATGATATTCTTGCACCGACAGAAACTAAGTCCCAAGAAAAAAACACCAACTACATGAAACGTGATAGTTTGGACATTGACAAAAACTCTAAAGAGAATGATCCTGATCCGCCAGTAAAAGATGGACAAGATTGGAGGAGTAATACAGCTCCTACCAAAGCAAACTAAGAAGGTTATTCAAAAAACAAAAAAGTAAGATTATGGTTTCCCACTCTCCTATATTATGTACCACCGACGAAGCATGTCCTATAAGTGGGCTTTGGGAGAGTTTGGGAAATTTCAAAACGAGTTGTGTTATAACAAAAGGTGTAAAAATGCCAGATTACTGTGGTACAATAATATACTGGAAATTAATATACCGTTGCTAATGTATAGAAATCATGAAAAAAATATCTTCCATATTACCAGTTGCGATAAGCTACTTTTTTGTATTGTTATTTTGTTATGCGGGCATCAGCAAAATACTAGATTTTGAGAATTTTCAAGTACAGATTGCACAATCACCCTTGCTGAGTGCATATGCTGGTTTTATTTCATATGCCACAATTATTTCAGAAATGATGATTGTTGCTCTTTTAATAATTCCAAAAACACGGCTGATAGGTCTTTATGCTTCTTTAGGCATCATGTCTGCTTTTAGCATTTACATTTACCTTATTCTCAACTATAGTGATTTTGTCCCATGTTCTTGTGGTGGTATACTTGAAAAAATGGGTTGGACGGAGCACCTTCTCTTCAATACGGCATGTGTCATACTAGCAATCTGTGCTATTGTTATTAACTATAGAAGCTACCCTGATAAATATAGTAGGAGGATAAATCAAGGCAAAGCGAATCAGAACTGTCTATATATTAAAAAAAACAATATCTCGCTCATCGTAAAAATTTGCGTGGTAACATTACTATCAACAGCAGTTGTCATCACATTATTTCTTTCGTCGGATTACATAATTAAGAAAGAGAATAATTTTGTACGTGTCTATTTAAAGTATCCAATAGTTAGTCCGAGTAGCATATTTTTCGATTCAAAGTTTAATTATTTTATTGGACAGTCGAAAAACAAAATTTACATTGGAGATCTCCAATATCCATTGAGAATAACTACTGTTACATTTGACTTAACAAAAATCAGTACTAAAAAGCTAATTCTCCAAAGCTCAAATGACAATTTTAAAAATATTAAGCTAGTTTATAAATCTGGGTATAATTATCTTTATGACGGTACTGTTCCTACTATCCAAATTGGAAAATCTCATATTGACAGCCTACGAAGCATTAGTAAAAATGATGTCTTCTTTACTGAACTCCGCCCTATTAATCCTTGTGCCTTTGCAGTGAAGGTATTTACCAACAATAAAGAACTAGAAATCGCTATTTTAGAGCTTAATGAAAATCCACAATTAAAAATCCAATACGATGTATTGGAAAAACAACACGATGGTGTTTTTGATAATGATGGGTCTTTGTTAGCAAACAATGAAAGTAACGGATTTATTTACGTTTATGCTTATCGCAATCAGTTTATAAGTATGGATAACAATCTAAACTTACTAAACAGGCATCAAACTATAGACACTACTGCTCATGCCCAAGTCAAAAGTATTTCTCTAAAAAATGGTTCTAATAAATTATCTGTTCCATCTTTAAGAGTTAACGGCAAATCCTATGTTTACAAAGATATTTTGTTTAATACTTCTTACGTTAAGGGACGTTATGAAAAATCAAGTCAATGGAAAAAATATAATACTATTGACCTCTATAACACTATTACAGGAGACTATCTTGGTAGCATTAAAATTGAAAAAAATAATCAAGAAAAAATTTCAGATTTTGTTGTAACAGATGATTATTTGTTTGTCTTATACAATAGGGTATTAACAAGATATACACTTAGTTCTAAACTCAAAAGAAACTTCGCGAAGCAGGGAAAGTCGAAAACCTGAAAAAGAGTAGACAAAAACATCAAATATTTTTATTATGAAACGATTCATTATTCCAAGTCTAGTATTATTACTAGGAAGTGGAGCGGCATTTGCAATGCAGTCCCAATCTAATAAGGCAACGCATATTGGTTATCGCTTAATAAACCAGGATGGCGAGTTTACATGTGAACCTGACAAGAACTGTACAGATATTAACAACGGGGTAATCTGCACATGGTCTGGTGATGGTGCAACACCTCTTCGTAAAGCAGAAAGTCCTACAATGTGTGTTCAGACTCTGTATGAAATACTTCCATAAAACAGTAATTAAAAAAAAGGGATGCCTTAATTGGCATCCTTTTTTTCTATTTTTTTCACCCATTCTATTGTTTTGTTATCTTTCAGAAAATATTCCCACCAATCGAGAATACGATAATTTAAATCTATACTTGCCTTAGAATAAGTATTTAATACATGACCGTTATTAGGATAAAATAGAGCAACTGCTGTGAGATTATTTCTCATAAGCCCTAAGTACATTGCCATAGTTTCGTCAGGTGTCGAATTTTTATCATCCAGTCCACACCACAAAAGCATTGGTGCAGAGACCTTGTCAACAAAACTTAAAGGATCATTATCCATATAAGCATTCTTATTATTTACCAAAGCTTCTTTCATTGCAAATTGCGCATTTTCAACTCGTGCATATTCAGGCAATTGAAGATCTTCGTTAAATTTGTAATATTTCGTAAAAATACTAGAAGCTCCTGCCCCCACAATAAATGTGGCAAATCTATTAGATCTGGTCGCTATATAATTAGTCACATAGCCTCCAAAAGAATGACCAATAAGTCCAATCTTATTTTGATTGATAAACTTTAATTTTTGGGTCTCATCCAAAGCAGCATTAATAGCGTCCAAAGCGGTAACTCCTGCTTGACCTTCTTTATCCATCTTAATATCTGGTAGTAAGACGAAATAACCCCTCTCAAGGAGTAATCGCACATTAAATCCTGTATTGTCTATTTGTGGCAAAAGGTACTGATTAGCAAGATTACTTTGTTCTTCATAAACATGAACTACCATTGGATATCTTTTTTCAGGACTAAAATTCTTAGGATAAAACAAAATGGATTTCAGATTTTTTCCTTTTTTTGACTGATATGATAAGATATCTCTTTTAAACTTTAATGCGTCCCTGTCATAAAGAACATGCGCTAAAGTGTCGATATTCGCATTTTTCAAATCATAACTTAAAATAGAAGGTGGACGATTAAATGACTCTTGTAATGTAAGTAATTGCTGGGATTTAGGAAAAAATCTCGCATCTTTTATATTATCTTGTCTTGGCGAAATTAAAGTTTTGACCTCGCCTTCTTGGTAGCTAAATATTGCTTGTTCTAGTGTGTTAATATCTTCCGCTTTTAGCAAGACTTGCTTAGAATCAACATGTTTGGTAATAAATTGTGGCCCTTCAAATTGACTAAGCATCAGCTGTGTAGCATTTTTAATTCTAATTTTTTGCCCTTTAAGCACGGGATTTTCTCTCAGTTTTTTTTTGACGATATCGAATATCCAAAACCCATTATTACTCTCAAAAAATAAGAATTTCTCATCTTTTGAAAAAACCGGAGATTTAAGTCCAGTAATCTCAATTTGTTTCGCCTTTTGCTCTTTGGTGTAGTATATTGACCACTTTTTTGAGAACTCATTGAGGGCGACAATATAATGTGTACTTTCTGAGCTAATTACTTCTCTGGTATCAGAGAATATTTTCGTACTTTCATTTTTCAATATATTATGCAAATAGATTTCAAAATTAGGACTATGTTGCTCATAATTTCCTTTATTTAAATTATTATACATCAAAACCCCTGCGTTCTCTTTAAGAGGAAGCATCAATACAAGACGATCTGTTGACCAAGGTGTTAAATTATTATCTATTGTGTCCCATATCCAATAATTATGTATCGTTTTTCCATATTTTTTAGACCGTAGTTCCTCATCATTGGTATACCAAACATCAACAATTTCCGACTTATTAGGTCTTACCTGACGTGTAAAATCTACAAGAAATAAATATTCATCCTTTAAAGAGTATATCGAAATATAATCATATTGCTGATTACCCAAGCTTACATTTATTTTTGACCGTTTTTGGGTATTTATCAAGGATAATTCTTTGTCTTTATTGGTTAAATTTTCTATTAAAAACCATTGATTATGATCTATTGATTTGAATGACTGAATATTTGCTGATGTTTCAAAAAATGGATTTTCATCTTTGAGTGGTTTAAAAAAACTTTTAACACCATCTTTTTCTTGCAATGCTATAATCTCTTTATTTGGCTGGGTATATATCTGTAAAACACCCTCATATCGTCTAAGTAGTGATGCACTTTTATCGTAAACGCGTAAACAATTATTTTTATCTAAAATAAAAAAAATATTTTGTCCAGGATCAAGTGCTGTCTTCTTTACATTTTCAAAACCTAGACGTCTCGATGATTTCAAATCCATATAGTTGGCAACTGCATCTCCAACAACTAATAATGCATTATTTCCGATAAAATTTTGCGTAACATTCATCTTTGTTATGGTATCATGAGCCATATATCTTGACTGACTTCCAAAAACAAATACAGTATCAAGATCATTATAGCCCAGCTTTCTCATTAATAGCCATTGACCATCCTCTGACGTCTTGAAGTTTGCAAAATTTGCATACTTTGACACCCATGTTTTTATGGTGTCTTTATGATCTTGACCATAATAAAAACTAATAGAAAATAAGAAAATGAGGAGGTAGCCCAATGTTCTAAACCAATAGACTAATTTAATATCCATTATTTTGTGGATTTAGATTATTATTGAGTTGTATTTCCTTCTGAGGAACTGGCCATAGACCATCCTTGTCTTTCCAATTAGGTTTAACATCTTTCAGAACCTTAAGTTTTCCATTTCTTTTTAAATCGAAAAAACGATGTCCCATTTCGGTAAAAAATTCTCTTCTATTTTCTGCCAATATCTCTCCCATAAGTTCATTATCAGAAATTGCAATTGATAAAGGCATGAGAGAAGCACGTAATCTTGTTGCGTTAACATAAGGTAGAGCTTCTTGTAGCTTGTTCTGTTTAACCAACACTTCTGCCAGAGACAGATAAACTTCTTCTAGACGGTAAACGACAGAATATTCCGTTGTGTTAGATGTTCTATTTTTATACTTATCAGCTCTGTACCACATGTTATTGCCAACAGTTACAGACGCCATCCATTTGTCTCTTCTAAGGTCATTAGGTTGAAAAGAATTTAAAAGATCATCTGATAGTGCAAAATTATTGGGTGCGCTTCCTGTAAAGTAGTAGGTTAAAATCTCTTTTACAGCATCTCCCGTATTTTTAGGTTTTAGTTGCCATATAATATGTTGACTTGTCTTGGTAAACACTTTGGTTAAATCATTTTGGAAAGTGTATTGTGGATTCTGTATAATAGATTTTAGTACAACTTCTGCTTGTTGCCATTCCGATAACATTATCAATATTTTTGCGAGTGCAAGTTCTGCAGTTTTTTTATTGATGTATATACGTTCCGCATTTCTATAATTATCATTGAGTAGGTTAACGGATTCTTTCAAGTCATTTTTTAATAAATTAAGTACAGTTATCGCATCGGTTCTTGTTAAGTTTTTGTTCAGCATGTAGTCTGTAGAAATCGTGTATGGAATAGCACCATAGACCTGCTGCAGGTACAAAAAAAGAATTGATCTTATTGCTAAAGCTTCACCTTTTATTCTATTCTTAACAGTTATCGGTAGATTTTTAGTCTCGTCTATGCCTTTGATAATAGCATTGGCTACATAAATCTGCTGATAAGCCGCACTCCAATAGTTTTGTATTGCAATATTGGTTGGTGAATGCGCGAGTTGATAAAGCTCAATAATACCATTATTTGAAGTTTGAGAATAGTAAGCGAGATCATCAGTATATACCCCCAATAATTTACCAGAGGCATCCCCTGCTAATGGTGAGTTCTCCCATAAGCCTGCATACAAAGCAGCCAATGCAGCTTCAGCAGTTTGTGCGTTTTCAAAAACGGCACTGGTAGATAATTGATTTTCTGGCATATCAACTTCTAGCATCTGCTCACAGGATGAAGCGATGTTAAGTACACCAAATAGGACAATTATAAAAATGTAAGTATTTTTCATTTTAAAAGACATTAAAAGTTAATATTAGTACCTATAGAAATGGTTTTGAGAGGTGGCAAGAAGCCTGGCATAGGAGCGAACTCTGGATCCATACCGAAATATCTGGTAAAAGTGAGTAAGTTTTGACCATGAACAAAAATTTTAACTGTATTTACCCAACTGTTCTTAAGAGGAATATCAAATGCTATTTCAATGCTTTTCAATCTAATAAAAGAGGCATCGGATATTGCAGCAGTACTGTTCTGAAACAACGTATGTTGAGGGTTAACTGTTGCTAGATATGGCATGTATAGACCTGTCGGGTTACTCTCTGACCAAACATTCTTTATGACATCTACTGGTAAATTGCTCATTAGACCAGGTGAAGGCATAAGAAAGTTATAATTTCTACTTTTTTGTTTTACAAATTGGAATAAAAAGCTAAGTTGCCATTGTTTATACGATAAAGTATTAGACCAACCTCCAAAATATTTAACTCCTATATTTTCAATTACTTTATTATCATCAGGTGCTGTAATCTTCCCATCACCATTAAAGTCTTTAAAAATATATTTTCCCGTAGCAGTATCTATCCCCTCTAGTTGGTATACTTTTGCAATACTAATAGGTTGCCCAATTACATATTGGTTAGCATAGGTAGACCCTTCTAGATCAATAAAATCCAATAATTTATTCTTCGGAATACTTACATTAAAATGACTAGTCCATGATATTTGGGATTTTGGAAAAGGCGTAAGGTTGAGCTCAAATTCCCAGCCTTTGTTTTCAACCATTGCGGGAAGATTAGCTAACACTGATGTAAAACCTGTTATTGCAGGAAGTTGATAGCCAATAAGCTGATTAGATGAAATATTTCTGTACCAAGCACTAGTAAAATTAATCTTATTATCCCAAAAGCCTACTTCTATCGCGCCCTCTAATTTTCGTGTTTTTTCCCAGCTGAAATTAGGATTGAAAAGCTTAGAAGGCTGTAAGCCAGTGATACCATTATAAACTAAGGAAGACACTATATAAGTATCTAAATATTGAAAATCTCCAATATTATCGCTTCCTGAAGTTCCAAAACTTCCTCTAAGCTTTCCAAAAGAAAGCCAGTTAGTTTCCTTAAGCCAGTTTTCTTTTGAAAACAACCAAGCAAATCCTACAGCACCAAAATTGGCAAACTTATTATTTGGTCCAAATCTACTGCTACCATCTCTTCTACCAGTAAGATTAATAATATATTTAGCATCCAACTTATAATTAAATCTACCAAAAAATGCAGCGTATTTATATGGTGTTGAAATTTGATCAAAAACAGTTTTAGTGTACGCAGCGGCAATATTCCCCATTAGAGCATTACTATCAAAGCCAACACCTTTGGTACCTTCCTGCTGGTAAATATCATGCTGATAGGTAGCACCTATTAAAATATCAAACTCATGTCGATTGTATATGAATTTGTAATTCAATTGCGGTTCTAGGTTGATAGATAGTCGATTTTGGTTATTCTTAAAGCTTTGAGAAAATGCCGAGGTCATTCCGAAAGATGGATTATTAACAGTATGTGGTATAAGTGAGGTTTCATTAAAATTAAGATAACTAAAACCACCTGTCAGTTTTACCCAAAGCCTATCATTCGTTTTGTACTGAGCATTAAAACTTGATAAAAACTGTCTTGTTTTATAAGAATAAGTACTGTTGTAAATCGCTATAGGATTGGTAAAGGTATTGTTTTCCCAATTGAGTTCTCCTGTAGGAGTATATAACATAGGACTATTGGGAGCTAAAATAATACCCTGCCTAGTGATGTCACTATTGACCAGATTATTAGTCTCCTCATTGTAAGCATTGGATAAACTTAGTTGAAACCTAGTATCTTTAGAGCGATGTGAAAGACTACTTGTAACATTATTTTTCTTGTATTTGAAATCTGAACCAAATGCTGTACTCTGTTCATTATGTCCAAAACTCAAATTAAAACTTGTAATCTCGTCACCACCACGTAGGGAAATACTATTATCAGAAAAATCGGAAGTATGTCCAAGTAGTGTTTTTGCCCAATCTGTAGATCTATCTTTATCCCATTTACCATTTATATCATATGCAGATACAGGATAAACTGTTATTTTGCTATTGTTAAATGCTTGTTGGCGCATGTCTAAATACTGTTCCGTATTCATCATTTTTAAATTATTAATGATATGACTTAGTCCATAGCTAGATTTAACATTAATATTCAGTTTTCGAGATTTTGCTTTTTTGGTTGTAATTAGTACTACACCATTAGCACCTCTAGAGCCATATATTGCTGTCGCGTCAGCATCTTTGAGGATTTCTATACTTTCTATTTCATTAAAATTGATATTATTTAGTGGGTTAATTGCCGCTGCAGAAAGTATTGTCCCAGCGTATTTGGCTTGTAAATCTCCTCCTAATACCGCTCCATCTATTATATATAACGGCTGATTGCCATCTATTCCACTATTAGCAATACTTCGAAGGCTATTTTTACCTCTAATCTGGATTTGTACACCACTACCTGGTGTACCACTATTCTGTGTGATGCTTACACCAGCCATCCGTCCTTGCACAGCTGAGAGGACATTGTTAACGGGTTGGTTCTCGATATCTTTGGCGGTAACCCGAGCGATACTACCCGTACTTTCCTTTTCTTTGACTTTGTAATAGCCTGCATTAACTACTACTTCTTCAAGCGCTTCTACTTTTTGTTTGAAATCGATATTGATTGTGTGGTTGCTGCCAACTTTTACACGTTTCTCGTCATAATCATTGTATCGAAATATTAGTATTGGATTTTCTCCAACTATTTGTATTTGGTATTTTCCTGAAGAATTTGTTAAGGCTATCTCTGTAGCGCCTTCTTGCGAAACTGAAACACCACTTAAGGGAATACCTTTTTGTGTTACAATCCCTGTGACTGTCGTGGCTTGCCCCATCAGCATCAAACTGGAAAATAGGGTAATGCCTAGACCTAATCTAATAGGTCCTCGACTGCAAAAGTTTTTTTTCATACTTTTGAAATTGGTTTAATTGTTAAAATTTTACTAGGCTCTTTCCTGTACGGTCGTCAAACTTAACGGAAAGGGCTTTTTTTTGGTTTAGAAGTTAGAGGTTAGATATCAGAGATGTTAGAACTTAGATATTAGATGTAAGACATTTGACATCAGACCTTTGACATAACTCATAACTACTTTAATCTTTTAATTTTTTAATCATTTAATAAATAATATTAGCGTAAAACCATTGGAGACAGCTTGGTTGAGTTGTGTTATGTTTAATTTAATATGAAGATGCGCCATCCCCAAGTGGTTTTGCTTTCTCATCATTATGCTTTGCATAAAATATAGATAGGATAATAGTTTTTCTCGACTAATCGAAGATTGCTTTTTGGGAATTAAAAATGAAATATTATTAGTAAAAACTAAGCGAAAAATCTAAAAACGGACTTCTTCTGGATTCTGCTACATGGGTCGAGAGATAATAACGCCACAACGGAAAAAACCGCTGTAAGGGTCAATAAATGGTGTGAAAGTAAATGTACACCATGCATTTACTTTATAGTAAACAGCTCTAACCCGTTTACTGAGATTACCTCTCCTCTTCATTTATATTTGGTCAATAGGGAACAAAACACTACTTTTAAGGTGTGAAGTTAATTGTGTGCGATGTCCCTATACATATGGGGTTACGGCATGTATAAACATACCTGTGCTGCTCAGTACGGGGATAGAGCTGGAGTTCTTTTAATGAAACTAATACTAGCAGCCTGCTAAACGTGTTTATCAGGAGGCTTTTTGACGGTAAAATAAAAAATCGTTCTCATACTATCTTGTTTTGGAGTTATGGAACGATGTTTTCGGATATGGGAAAGTACCTTGTAAAAAAGCAAGGAGCAGTCTCACACTTTAGGGTCAAGGGCGACCAAACCCGACTTTAAAATCCGAAGATTTACCAAGCTCCAACCTAAAGCTAACGTGAGAACCGCTCGCATGCCAATACAAAAGTAATGAACTTTTCAGACATGGAGCGATATCACGGTTATCTCGATTGGAAATTTGGTCGTTCTGACTCGAGAAAACATCGTCAATTAATGCCCTATTGGCTTAATTATCATATCGCTAAGGCAAATATAGTAATAATTTTTTAATGTGGCAATAAAACCACAGTCTTTTTTTGTCATGATAGATAGTAAACATTTAAAAACCTATAAATATATAGGCACAAAAATCAAAGAAAAACGTTCTGAACTGAAATTAACTCAAGAACAGTTGGCTAATAAAATATCAAAAATGGATAGGTCTAAAATTAGCGATATGGAAAATGGGAAAGAAGATTTTCACTTTTCCACACTGCTCAAAGTTTGTGATGCCTTGGAAATAACATTTTTAGACTTATTAAAATAATTATAATATTGTATTCATCTAGAGATAAAACACATATATATTAATTAAAATAGATCTTTTTAGTGATTACTAAAGCGGTTTACTGTAACTGATGAAGCTTACCTTGTTCACAATTTTATTGAGATTTATTTGTATTTCTATTTCAACAAAAAATCTATAAAGCATTTTACAAATAATTAATTTCGAATTATTCTAAATAAATTATTTATGTTATATAACAATATTTATATACATTTGCACAATAATTGTTTTACTATTGTTATACAATCGTTTTACAGATGTAAGCAATGTGTTTAATAATAAACAAGAGCATTATGAAAACAATATTAGAAAAAGTAAAGTTTTATTTTCAGAATACTTCAGAACAACAAATTGCTAAAGAATGGGCTGAAACTGAAGAATATGACGCGGTCGGACCAAAGATTGATGAGTTTCTTTATCAGTCCAGAATGTTCTATGAAACAGAAGTCCGAAATTCTTATTGGGAATTTAGTTGCAAAAATGAAATATTAGAAAATCCGAAGTTCGCTTCGGATTTTTTTTTATCTTAGCCTAAATAAAATTCAAAAATGGAAAACAAAGCGGCTTTTAGTCTAGAAAACTATCACTTTTCCAAAGTTAGCATAAGCCTTGAAAACAAAACCTCAAATGACATTCAGATTTCATTTAATCCTTCCGGTAGATTTATCTCTGAATCTTCTTCTTATGAGTTGAAATTTATTTTCAATGCGCTAACTAATGATTCCCCTTTTGTTGAGATTGAATGTGTTGCGAATTTTAAATTTGAGAACGTAAGTGGTTTTGATGAAATTCCAACCTATTTTTATCGCAATTCAATCGCAATAATATTTCCTTATGTCAGAGCATTTATCAGTACCGTAACATTACAAGCAAACATTCCGCCGGTGGTTCTGCCGACGATGAACCTGTCTTCATTAGAAAAACCTCTGAGAGATCATACCGTTCTGATATAAAATTGATAGTGTGAAAGTTAAAGTCCTATATCAAACCCTCAAAGACAAGGGCAATCCTGATTATATTGAAAATAATGCACCATTTCTTTGCAAATGGAGCAACGCTTGGCTTGGAGATGGGTACTATTTCTGGGATACCTTTATAGAAAATGCACACTGGTGGGGGAAAATGAGGCACGGTACTTCTTATGTAATATGTAAGGCAGAATGTGATTTTAGTTCGGATTTGTGTTTTGATTTGGTTGGTGATACCGAACATATGCAGGTTTTTGATGATACTATTAAATTTTTAAAATCTAAAAAACTGGTTAATGAAGAGACTACTGTTTCACGGATTATCAATTTTCTCAGAACCAAAATTCCCGATTTCAATTTTGAGGCGATAAGAGTATATGGCATCAAATCTATTTCCGACCATAAAGAGGAATACAAAAAATACAGACATAGACTGATATTTGAAGAGTCAAAAGATCAATATCTCGATTATAAACCTGCCATTCAATTGTGTTTATTTAAAAAAACAAGTATGAATTTAAGAAATTTAAAAATCGAATTTCCGGACGAATATAACTCTGAGTATGTGATTTAGACTTTTACATCTTCGTGTGTGAAGATGCAACAATACAGATCATAATTAAAATTGTAAATTCGCGTATTGACAGATTGCTGTCTTTAATATGAAAAAAACAATAAAAAATATATACCTAACCTGGAGAACAGGAAGTGGAGGCAGAAGAATACCCGTAGGAAGGATTAAAAAAAATTCTTCGCAAGGAGTCGTTTTTTCGTACTTGAAGAAAGGAGTTGAGGAAGCCAAAAAGAAGGGTTTTTTACTTTTCGAAGGTTTCCCTGATGTTAATAAAGTTTATGATTCAAATGTTCTTGATATTTTTGGTCATCGATTAATAAAGAATGAAAGAATCGATTCTAAATATTTTTATGAATTTTGGATGATTCAACCTGAAAGAAGAAATGACACCTTTTATTTATTGGCAATGACTCAAGGATTAGTTCCTACTGATAATTTTGAGTTTCTTGCGGATTTTTATCCAGTAAAAGGTTTGAAATTCATTACAGAAATTTCTGGATTATCTCAAGCTGAAATTGCCAGTGAGATAATAGCAGAGGGCGATCTTCTACAATCAATAAATGAACCTGAAAATCAATATGATAAATATGCTGTTGCATTGTATAAAGATGGACAAAAGCTTGGTTATGTAAAACTAATTAATAGTAGGGTTTTTTACCTCTCAAAATACACTCCTCAAATTACTGTACACTCAATTGAAAGAAATGGTACATTAAAAAAAGTTTTTATTAAGGTAATCTTTCAATAATATATAAAAATCCTGACGAGAGTTAGGATTTTGTTTTCATTAGATTTATTTCTGTACTTTGGCTAAAAACAAAATTCAACTTGTTAACAAAATACCGATGATATTATACAATTATACATAAAAGTACGAAATCATTTCGATTAATAATACCTGTTCAGAAAATGTACAGACTTGAAATGCATTTTCTAAAAGTATTGTATCCTAAAAAAAATAGTGCAATTATTATTGCTTTTGAATTTCTTGATAATACCTGTCCGAACATTGGTCTAAAACTTCTTTAGTTTCTTTTAGCTCTTTTCGCAATGCATTAATCCAAATTGATAATGCAATGATTATTATACCAGCGACAATGTTGTAAATTTTCAGTGTTTTCATAGTTACTAATTTGTTTAGTTAGTGTAAAAATATTAGCTTTTATCATCAAAAAAAAATGATTGTATAAAAACAATTTAATACAAGTTAGTTTTTTCATTACCTTAAGTAAGTATTTTTGATTTCTATCTACATCGTATTAAAATAAATAAACATGAGCTTTAAAATTTTAGCAATTAGACCTTTAAAAGGTTGTAATCCCAAATTTCTTAAGAATTTAATTCCCAACCAGAGATATCAATTTTATACTGATTATAAATTTATTGAAGATGAAGCTGGAAATTTCTCGTCAATTCAATATGAAGAAGTAGTACCTAAAGAACTTTATTTTCAAGGTGACAGTGATTTAAAACCCAAAATTAATATTTCAGCAATTGTTGGAAAAAATGGAAGTGGCAAGAGTGCCTTGGTGGAGTTACTAGTAGCTTTTGTAGTAAAGATGTCTTTAGAAATAAAAAATGATTTTATTAATACTGAAGACTTATATGCTGATTCTAATGACAATAGACTTAAAGAATTTATTGCCAATTTTGAAAACAGCAAGGCACAGGATTTAAAAGACATTAATGTTGAAGTATTTATTCTACATAAAGCCGAACCTTGTACAATTCGCAATGAAGAGCTAGAATGCTTTAGAGGTCATGCTAAAGAAAAGGTTAGAAAAATTACATTAAAAGATAATGATATTTCAATAACAGATTTTCAAAAAGATAATGATATTTTCAAAAAAGAAAATTTTGATATTTCGAAGGAAATTTTAAAATCTGGGCAAGAAATAGAACATTTAAATATTAGTCGTGAAGAATGGTATTTTTTTCAAGATTTTTTCTATACCATGATTATCAATTATTCTCATTATGGATATAATACGTTAGAATCTGGAGAATGGTTAAAAGGTGTTTTTCATAAAAATGATGGCTATCAGTTACCTATAGTAATAAATCCTATGCGAGAGGAGGGAAATATTGATATTAATTCCGAAAAAGAACTCTCAAAATCAAGATTTTTAGTCAATGTTCTACAAGAGCCTTCATTACGTACTATTTCCGAAAAAAAAGAAATAAAGTATGTAAGCATTGAGTTAAATGAAAAAAAATTTATTGGTTTTGATAAACCAATATCTGAAGATTGGCATGATTGGGATAAACAAGAAAATAGAAATCAATGGCTGGATATTTCAGAAAAGGATAAACAGGAAATTTTAAATTTAATCTATTCCATATTTTATGATAACGAAAAAATTACAATCAATAAAGATCATTTTTTCTATCCCTATATAAGAGATTATATCATTTTTAAATTGATAAGAATGCGGCACTATTCAGTTTATAATGAATTTAATGATTGTTTTGCTAGTACAAATATTGAAGTTTTATATAATGATTTTCCAATAAAAAGGAGCAGATATTCAATTAAGAATAAAGAAAATTTAGAATCCTATTTTAAGGCAATTAATCAGGACTCTAGCCATAATGCTGATAAACTTAGACAAGCTTTGTTCTTTTTGAAGTATTTGTATTTAGATGAAAGTAACTTATATAAAAAAGGAGTCCCATTAATAAGTATTGATGATCTTTATAAAAAAATTGATCAACCTTTTCAGAAATCAAAAGAAGCTTATAAATTTTTGGATGAAGAAAAAACAATCAAAATTGAGCATAAATTTTCAATAAAGGAGTCTCTACCATCCATTTTCAAAGTAAATTATTTTTTTGAAGAAGAATATTCAGAAAACAATTTCAATAGTTTTAGCTCTGGTGAAAAGCAAAAAATATTTAGTATTCATTCAGTCATTTATCATTTAAGAAATTTGAAATCTGTCAAAGCAATTCACGAAAGAGACGAAGAAAAAAATGACAAAAATTTAATTTATTACAATAATGTGAACATTATTTTTGATGAAATAGAATTATATGCTCACCCAGATTTTCAAAGAAAATTTATTTATGATTTCCTTAAAGCTTTAAATTCTATTGAAAACCTGACGCAAAATATTAACCTGCTCTTCATCACACATTCACCATTCATACTATCTGATATCCCAAAGCAAAATGTATTGTTTTTGGAGGTAGATGAAAATGGAAAATCAAAACCAAGCTCTTATAAAGGTGATAATACATTTGGAGAAAACATTCATCAAATGCTTACTGACGGTTTTTTTATTTCAGACACAAAAGGAGCTTTTGTTAAAGATGAAATTCAAAAGTTTTTAAATTATTATGAGAAAACAATGAAACGGAATGAAATTGAAAACCCTATTGATTTTGATATTCAAACAAAATGTTATGATAAATTCTTAGGTTTAATTGGTGAAGATTATATTAGAAATATTTTGCACAATCATTTAGACGAGTTAAAAGTTCGTTTTGGTGATAAAACTTATTTAAGTATTGAAGAAGAAAGACTTAATAAACGTTTAGAAGAAATTCAAAAATTGAAAAAGAAGAATGATGAGAAAGATTAATTATCCATATGTAACAAACAAAGAAAAAGAAATTTTCTTAAATAAATACTTTGATAAAATCTCACCTAAAATATCTAATCATAGTGAAGTTTGTAAAGAAATCAAAAAGATAGATGTTGCTTGGGATTTAAGAAAACTTTTGACAGCAGATTTTTGTGAGCTGGTAGAGTTTACAAAAAAAAACAATGTAAGTCATTTAAATCAATTCTTCAAAACAGGATCTGAAGAAAAGGACTATATATATTCAGATCTACAAAGAACAATTGCAGATTTTTTAATTGAAGAAAATTTAAATATTAAAAGTTGTTTTTATTGTAATATAGAATACGTTAATAGTTTTAAGGACAATTATTCATCTGTTGAGGAATTTATAAATCATGCCCCAAATAAGTTATTAAATAAAATAATTAATGAATCTTCAACAAACAAAATTTCAAAAGAAAGAAAAAAAACAGGTTTTATATCTGGAAAAGATATAAAATCTTTATTTCCTTTAAAAGGTAGTGAAATATTAAGTGAACTTAAAGACAAATATAAAGGTGAGTTCTCTGATGAGCATTTCACCTTAGATCATGTTTTACCCAAGAACTCAAATGCTTTTCTATCCATTTCAATATATAACTTTGTATTAAGTTGTTATTCTTGTAACTCAAAGTTTAAAATCAAAAAAGAATTTACAATAAATGAGGATTTAAAAAATATAGTTCCAAGTTCTAAAGACTATCTTTTGGATGATTTGATAAAATTCAAATTAAAATATAAATATGCAAAAACAGAGAGAATAGAAGATATTGATGTTAGTCTAGAAAATTTATCAAAAACTAGAAGTGTGGATGAATTTATAGGAATCTTCAAATTGCAAAATAGATATAATTATCACAAGAATATTTCCTACGAGATGATAAATAAAAGAAAAATATATTCTGATTCGCAAATTAAAGAAATTGCCGTATTACTAAAGAGAGATGAACAATCAGTAAAAAGAGATATTTTTGGCAAAGAATGTTTTGAATCAGACAATGAACCTTTTGAAAAGTACAAACAAGATATAGCTCAACAATTAGGAATAATCTAAAATCAGCAACCTGGAGTCCAACGACATTGGAGTCTTGCTTTATGAACAGTTTACTATTTTGATAAGGAAATAATTCAAGCACAAAAATTTAAATCGATGGATTAAGTTGCATAAAATACAACACTTTATTCCGTTTATTATACTAAATTTGAAAATGGAAAAGGAAATCCAACTATCGAAACTATATTAAAAATGGCATCTGCTTTTGGAATTCCACCAAAAGAATTGTTTGATTTCGATTTTGATATAAAGAAGTATAAGATTGATGAATAGATGAAATTTCAGTTTACGGAAAACCGTAAATTTCTATACATTAAATTTGTTATTTTGGTAGCTTTATAAAGTTAAGCTTAGTTTTGAAAATTGAACCAATTGTCCTACTCGTATTTAGCAATGCTTTATTATTATACATAATTCTAATAATCCCATCATCAAATGACAAGAACTCAAACTGAATTAAACATCTTACCTGCCTACAATGGCGATTCTATATTAATTAAAACGTATGATGAAAATAATGAGGAGTATGTAATTCTTGTAGACGGAGGAACACCATCAACTTTTGAATATGCTTTAAAAAAACAACTAAAAGAGATTTCCAAAATTAATTTGCTTGTATTGACACATATTGATAATGATCATATAGGAGGATTAATAAATTTATTTAAGAATAGTTTAATAGCGAGAATAGAAATTGACGAAATTTGGTATAATCAGCCTGATGTAGAGTTTTATAAGCCAAAATCTGATAAAGCTTTAATCAGTGTACCTCAAGCTGAAGATTGGAAAGCTTTAATAAAAGAGAAAAAAATTGGTGTAGTAATTAAAGAAATTACCACAGAAAATCGAATGATAAATATTAATGGTTTAGAGTTTATCATACTATCCCCCACAACCGAAATCAAAAATAAGTTGTATGAAACTTGGTTAAAAGAAAGAGATAATGTTAAGAAAATAGAGCTTAATAATAAAGCTTTGATTTCTACAAATATTCCAAGCTATTCAAAATCTCTTGAAGAACTTAATAAAATTGATTTTAAACCCGAAAAATCAATTAATAATGACATCTACAATTCATCTTCTATTTCTTTTTTATTAAAATGTCCTGATTTAAGTGTATTGCTTTTAGCTGATTCTAGGGCAGAAGTTATTAGTGACAATTTGAAAGAATTAGGTTATAATGAAACAAATCCACTTGAAGTTAATTTTGTTAAAATTTCCCACCATGGTAGTCTAAATAATACTTCTCAAGAATTGTTATCTTTAATTAGATCTAATAACTTTATAATTTCAACAAATGGTGGATCTTCAAACCACAAACACCCTTCCCGTGAAACTATCGCAAGAATAGTTTATAAGACAAATCAAAATGATAAAATTTTAAACATTTATACAAATTATAGTTTAGAAAGCTTAAGATTGAGGATCGGTGATTTTATAACGTTTGATGATCTTAAAAATGGTAACTGGAACATAATACATAAAAATACATTTACAAAAAATGATTTATAATACTGCCGAAAAATATTGTGTTAGAATAAAATGTAATGGAGAAACTGGTAGTGGAGTGCTAATAGCCGGCAAAACAACTTTTTATGTTTTCACTGCAGCTCATTGTTTAGGAAAGGTTAAACCAAATATTCAGGATATTGAAATTCAAAAACAATCAGATTATCAATCTGAATTTAAAGACATCACTGTTGTATCTATACTGGAATTTGAATATGAAAAGGATTTCGCATTGTTAGAAATTGACTTTCAAGATGAGGACAAATTACTTTATAAATATAAAATCGCTCACAGTTTTCTACCTGATACAGATGTTGAATTTTGTGGATATCAAGGAATATACAATAATGAATATAGACCTTTTAAGTCTAGGTTAATTACTTGTAGTGATGCTAACCATTCTTTCAAGATTACATTATCGGATAGTGAAACGTTTCTACAAGCTGGAGAAGATGGACAGATCATTGCAGGAGGGCTCTCGGGTAGTGGGGTTTTTGTTTATAGACATAAAACACCGTTTCTAATTGGAATTCTTAATTCTGTCGTAACAGAAAAAGCATTGAATAGTGATATTGATTGTTGCTCCGTAGCACACATTCAAACATATTTTGATGAATATGTTGATTTGTCTGATTTAGACGAATTGCGAACTTGGATGGAGAATTTGGATAGAGTTTATGCTGATCACGAAATTCAAGCCTTTCAAAAAACTCAAAGTGAATTTTTTGAAAATTTACATCGTAAAAATCAAGTGTTGTATCCAACAACGGGTAAAGCAAACCAAGTTACAACAAAACAGATAAAAAAATATTTATCGATGTTGGATAACATACGTCAATTGGATAATGAAGCACCGATGTTATATATAAAGTTTAAAGAAATAGTAAAGAGGTACGTTGATCAAGTTGAAGATGATTACACAAGGACAGTGATCAATAACAACGAAGCAATTGATAAAAAAAGTGAATTACAACAAAGGTTAAAAGATGATTTAGAATTCCTTCCTACTAATATGGATTTAGACTTTTCAGATTTTCAAATAATTGAGTGGTTAGGTGTATGCACCCTAAATTTTACAAAAAATGATTAATATAATATTAGACGAAAAAAAAACGTCTGTATCTATACGGTACAATGCGTATTATAAGCTAGTAATTTTACTTGCTATTATTAATCATTGTGGAAGTGGAAATAAAGCTAGTTTACAATTAATTCATTTAATGTTTTGGGCTTTGAGAGACAATAAACATTACCAAGTACTTTATGATTTAAAAAAGAATTTAAGAAATTCGTTAACCCCTTGGTCTTTTGAATTTGGTCTTGAAAAAGTATTAGCAATTGGTTATATAGAGCAATATTTAGATAAAAAAATTGTGAGCGATCAACTAGAAATTATCTTAACTGAAAAAGGTTTAGGGACATTGAATTCAATAAAAAAAGATGAATTGTTTCAAGATGAAATAGAAAAAATAAAATCAATAGGTTGGCTCCCTAAAACAAAACTGGAAAAAGCAAATAATAACTGGAAACTACTATAAATTTAATATGTTTAAAATTAATAGATTAAGAACAGAAATCTTAACAAATAAAAGTGAAACTATAGGTGATTTATATGGTTTTGACTTAACATTTAATCAAGGACTTAACATTATAGCAGGAGAAAATTCAAGAGGTAAAACCACTATTAATTCTTGTATTTTTTATGCGTTAGGAATGGAGGAGCTGTTAGGTGGTCATAATAACAAGGCTTTAGATAAAGCTTTAAAAGACAGCTTTATTATCAAAACAGAAAATTCAGAAGAAGAAAATGATATAACAAATCAAATTATTCGGTCTAAAGTGTACTTAGAAATAGAAAATATTGATGGTGATTATTTCAGTTTAGAGCGTGTAATTAAAGGTTCTAAAGGTGATGAGAAAGAATCTAATATCAAAATATATAAATCTAGATTGGAGGAAATCAGTGAAACTAAAGACGAAGACACAGGGGTGTTTTTTGTAAATGGTCAAGGAAACAATGATAATCCAAATGGATTTTATCAATGGTTTACAGATTTTATAGGGATTAAATTACCTGATGTAAGCAACAGCTCTAATAAATCAAATTATAGTCCTTTATATCTTCAATTAGTTTTTTCATCGATGCTTATTGAGCAAACTAAAGGTTGGTCGGATTTTTTTGCAACAATGCCCTACTTTGGAGTTACAAAACCTAAAGAAAAAGTAATTGAATTTCTTCTAAAATTGGATGAAATTTCAAATTCCACAAAAAGAGATGTGTACAATAAAAGTAAAACTGAAATCATAGATAATTGGAACAAATCAATAAAAGCATTTTCCTTTTTGGAAAAACAAAATAATGCAACCATTACTTCTATTCCAGAAGACATAACTACAGATGAAAAGGAGATTGAAAAAATATCTTCTTCTTTTCAAGTTTCGGAAGAAGAAATACTTACTTATGCTGAATACTTAAATGCAAAGTCAGAAAAAGTTTCTGAACTAGAAAATAAACCGTTTGCTATTATTGAAAGCAATAAGGATGAAATACTTTTTCAGTACGAAGAGAACAAAGCTAAATATAATGAATTAAAAAATTATATAAATAGCTTTGAAAATAAGTTGAATATTGAGAAGCTGCAACAACAAAGCATTAATAACCAATTAATTGTAATTGAAAAGGAAATACAGCAGCACAACAGTTTAATTAAAGTATTTAACAATAACTTATTTAAAAAAAATGATGATGCAAAATGTCCTACTTGTACACAATCTGTAACTCAAGATATATTATCTCATCCAGATTTTAAGATTCCCCAATTATCTCTTGAAGAAAATAAAGGTTTTCTAGTAAGTCAGAAAAAGATTATTCAAACAACTCTTAAAAGTATAAATGAATCTATTGAAGAGAAAAATACATTATTACAATATTTTAAAAATACTCTAAGAAATCAAGAAACTATTATTAAATCTCTATCTAGAGATTTAATTGCTGACGACAGAGCTTTATCAGAATCTGAAGTTGTAAAAAAACTACAGTTGCAACAAGAAATAAAAAATCTGGAACAGTTTAAAAATCAAATAGATGAATTGAAAGGCACCCTCTTTGAATTAGCAAATAAATACCATAACGTTACAAAAGCAATAGAGGGACTAACACAATCTGATGATGAAGATATTTTAGAATCGTTTGAAAAGAATTATAAAAACTTATTGTACAAGTTTGAATATGATAGTAACGAAAATTATCAAATTTCAATTAATAGAAAAGAACCCTTTAAATATTTCCCTGTTTATAAAAGATGGAAAGATGATACAAATCCTCAATCAATAAGAATTAACTCTTCTGCATCTGATTTTGTTAGGAATATTTGGGCATATACATTAGCCTTAAGAGACAATGGAAGTAATCATCCAGGATTAATTGTATTTGACGAACCTGGTCAACATAAAGCAAAGCAAACCAGTTTGAAGGCGCTATTCCAAAAATGTTCGGAAGTAACTGACAAACAAACCATAATATTTTCATCTACTGAAAAAGAGTTAGGTGAAAAAGAAAAATTTGATTTGATGGAATTGGTTAAAGATTTAGTTGAAGATTCTTACAATTTAATAAATCTAGGGTCTGATAAGGTAATAAATTTACTTTAGTAAAAGAATGTAAACATTATTTATAATTGATTAAAGTAAAACTGCAATTACGTTGGAATTAGAAAAATATGACTTGGATGTTTACATTTGAGCCTATTTTAACTTTTTTATTAATCTAAAAAAATTATCATTTGTTCAAGTAAGCTAAAAATCTACACCAAGCTTTGTAAGAAAAACGACATACAACTACTATCCACCATGAAAATTATACCACCTTACCAAATTAGCAGCGAAATCATACAGATTATTCATCAATCAAGAGAGTATTTAATTTTAGTAAGTCCTTACTGGGAGATTGGTAAATGGGAAGTTCTAAAATCTGAGCTTGTGAAAGCCAAAAATAGAGGTGTGAAAATAAAGGCTTATGCTCGCATGGAAAGTGATAACTTTAAAAGTTGGGAGCAATTAGAAGCGCTTGGTATAAAGCCTCTTTTGGTCAAAAATCTACATGCGAAGGTTTACTTCAATGAAAACAGAGGTTTGGTAACATCCATGAATCTATTACTGAGTTCTAACCTGAGTGGTATTGAGTTTGGGGCTATATATGATAGTATGGACGAGTTAAACGAGCTAAAATCTTTCGTAAAATCTTACCTTACTCCAAATGTTGAAAAGCAATTACCAACAGATGATGAGTTGTACTTGTCTAAGGAGAAATTTACCAGCATACTTATCAACATACTGCAACAAGAGTTACAACAAAATGTAACTTGCCGATGGGATGGCAGTTCTTTTGCCTTAAATGCGGGTAATCAATTCTTTTTCAATATTGATAAAGTAAAAAATACGTTCTATATCTACGGTATTATTTCTGGATTAGAGCACAATAATTTTAATCGTTTTTTAGCTGAAATCAAAGCATTTCAATATACTACTACATTTGAATTAGCACAAAGTTCTATTATTGCCAATATGAAGAAAAAACTGTCAACTAGTCATTTTGATAATCTCATGGTTAATGAAAAAGTTGAGGTAATTGATTGCGCTGTAAATTTTGTATTACAGCTTTTGTTTTTCAAACAATATTGCTATGACAACAGAAAAAGCTTGTCTTAGTTAGGCTTGCTTTTTAAGATTTTCTTTCTTTTGAAGCAAAGCTTGAAGCGCCAACATATCTTCACCTACTTTTTTATCCAGAATCTTGGCGTAATGTTGAGTGGTTTTTATGTTTTTGTGTCCCAGCATTTTGCTAACACTTTCGATAGAAACTCCGTTTGCTAAAGTAACAGTTGTGGCAAACGTGTGGCGAGCAATATGAAACGTCAACTCTTTAGAAATCCCACATAGATCTGCAATTTCCTTGAGATAGGCGTTCATTTTTTGATTACTTAACAATGGCAGCAACTTTCCTTTTGAAACACAAATAGGGTGGTTCTGATACTTCTGGACAATAGCTTCTGCCTGAGGTAATAGAGGAATATGAGAAGCGATTTTTGTTTTTTGACGTGAAGTAAAAATCCATTTATTAGCATCCAGACCTATCCCAATATTATCGGGAGTTAAATTCCATGCATCTATAAATGCAAGACCAGTGTAACAACTAAAAACAAAAATATCTCGCACTTGTTCAATGCGTTCAATTGCGAATTCTTTATTTTCCAAACATAGTAATTCTGCTTCATCTAAAAAACCACGATTAACTTCGGAGAATTTAGAATTATAACCCATAAAAGGGTCAAAACTTAGCCATCTATTAACCAAGCATATCCGAATAATCTTTCCAAAGTTCTTGATGTACTTTACTGCTGAATTATTAGCGCAAGGCTTAATTGGTTTTGTTCTTAGATAGAATTCGAAATCATTAATAAAAGCCAAATCAATCTTCGTAATTGCGATATCATTAACATGAAGTTTTAGACTAAGGAAATCTTTAAGGTGCAACAAACAGGTTTTGTAGCGTTGAAGGGTTCCTTTTGAGAATTCTTTGCCGAGAAGCTGCGCCATTCGATTGTTGTGATCTTCGAAGATTGACACCAACATTCTGCTTCGTTCCTTGACACCAAGCAAATGGTTCTTCAAATCTTGTGATGTGATGAGGTCTTTCTCTCGCAATAAACAATGATACACATCGTAAATCTTTTGTTCAAACGATTTAAGGTAGAAATTAAGGGCTTTAATTTCCTCCGATGAACCAGATGCTCGTTGTGCTGTAGAATTCCATTTTTGAGGTAAAATAGTGCGTTTGGTGCTGAGTTCTGATATTTGTCCATCCAATGTCATGCGAAGATAGATAGGTGCTTCACCAAGTGTGTTAACTTTGGCTTTCTTCACATAGAAGAGAAGATTAAATGTCTTGTTCATGTCGTGGTGTCTTTAAGAATTGAAACTATTACTATTTCGATCTTACCACAAGATGTTCAAATTTTGGAAACGCCTTTGAACAGGCTTTCTCCTAAGTTTTCAGTGACCTTTTTGTCAATATAATTTAGGTCACTGAATAGGTCACTAACATCTTGCGATATTATGACATTCTTTGGATAACCCACAAAACAAAAAATGCTGTAAAACATCTATTTTACAGCATATTGTATTACTTTGTATTTGTAATTGCGATCCGGACGGGACTCGAACCCGCGACCTCCGCCGTGACAGGGCGGCATTCTAACCAGCTGAACTACCGGATCTTGCCTATAACCGCAGCTAGATGCCTTGATTATTGTGGTTGCAAAAATACAACAATATTTTCATTCTCCAAATTTTTTGTAAAAAAAACGCTCTCCTATTAGGAAAGCGCTCATTTTCAGGATTGTTTTTTTACATATGTGCTGAAAGTTTTTCAGCAATAAGTTCTTTTGGACTAACACCAACTAGCTTATCAACAACTTCGCCATTCTTGAAAATCAATAATGTCGGAATATTTCTGATACCATACTCCATTGATATATTTTGATTATTATCAACATCCACTTTTCCAACCACAGCTTTTCCATCAAAATCATTTGCTAGCTCTTCCACAATTGGACCTAGCATTCTACATGGTCCACACCATGCTGCCCAAAAATCTACTAATACAGGCTTGTCAGAAGCTAATACTACTTCTTGGAAAGACTGGTCTGTAATCTCTACTGCCATAATTTTTATTTTTATTTAAAATACTTTACAAAATTACAAAAAATATACCTATTGCAATAAATATTTATCTATGCGCGGTATTTTGTTTTTCTATGATAAAATCTTTGGAAACTTCTTTTAATGCTGTTATGAATTTATCAATATCTTCTTTGGTCGTATAATGACTAAATGAAACTCGCAGTGGCGTACAATGTTCTAATTCTTCTTCGTCCAAAATAGACATTAATACCATGGAAGGTTTTGAAGCGCCAGAGCTACATGCGCTTCCTTGCGAAATTGCAACGCCTTGCATATCTAGTTGTAAACCAATCAATGGGTTTTTAAATGCTAATAAAATATTAAGAACGGTATATAAGCTGTTATCGCTACCAGATTCTCCATTAAATGTAGCATTAGGAAAGTTAGCTTTAATTTGTTCTTTACAATAGTTTTTAATATTCTTAATATGCGAGCTATATTCTTCCATATTATCAATCGACAACTCCCAAGCCTTACCAAGCCCAACAATACCGCAAACATTCTCTGTGCCGGCTCTTAGGCTTCTTTCTTGTGGTCCTCCTGTGATTATCCCCTTTAGTCCAGAAGCTTTTCTTACAAACGCAAATCCTGTCCCTTTTGGTCCATGAAATTTGTGTGCACTACAAGAAGCAAAATCCAATGGAATTTTAGAAAAATCTAAATCCAAATGCGCCATCGTTTGTACTGTATCTGAATGGAATAAGGCATCATACTTTTTACAAAGTTTTGCAACTTTCTCAATATCCAAAAGATTTCCAACTTCATTATTAGCATGCATCAATGTCACCAAAGTTTTTTTATCAGAAGATTTTAATAGTTCTTCTAATTTTTCTAAACTAAGATTCGCCTTGTTATCAGGGCGAAGATAAACAAGTTCTACACCATGAAGGCGTTTCATTTCTAGACAAGTTTCCGCAACACATTTGTGTTCTAATGGCGAGGTAATAATACGTTGAACGCCAAGATAGTTCACACAAGATTTAATAATCATGTTGTTGGATTCGGTACCGCACGAGGTAAAAACAATTTCGCCAGGTGTAACACGCAAAGCATCTGCAATCTTACGCCTAACCTCTTCTAATAGTGTTTTTGCTTCTTGTCCCAAACTGTGGGTTGATGAAGGATTACCATAATTGTTGCGAAGTACACCAACCATAGCGTCGATAACTTCTTCATTGAGCGGCGTTGTTGCTGCGTTGTCTAAATATACCTTTTCCATTTTCTATTAGAGAATTTTATTAAAAAAATAAATGAAGCAAATGCCTCATCTAAATTGATACGAAATTAGTGAAAAAATTGATAAAAGCTTTCATTCGCCCACTTTAACATTGGACGATCTCCAGAAGTATCACCAAAGGCAATGGTTTTATCAAATTTTTTATTTTCTATGGCTTCTTTTATTCGATGAACTTTTTCTTCGCCATTGCAATTTTTGGAAGCAAATTTCCCTGTAAAAACACCATTCTGATAGTCCGCTTTTGTCGCTAGCATTTGCATTCCAAATTTCTCTGCAAAAGGGCGTACCCAAATATCCAAAGAAGCCGTAACAATGTAAGAATCTGTTTGCTCTTTTTTGATTTGGTTGATAAATTCTAATGCATTTTCACGAATCAATTTCGGATAATAATTATTGAAAAAATTATCCGAAACCTGATGAAGTTTGGCTTCTGTTTGTCCTTTAAGCATGGATGCTATAAAACTTTTTTTCACCGATTCGGCATCAGCCAGTTTCAGTTTAACCAAAACAAAAAGTGGAATATGTTTTAAAAATTGAACTCTATATTTCGAAGGATTAAAATATTTGAGATACAAAAACATGGTGTCTTTATAAGTCAAAGTCCCATCAAAATCAAATACATACAATTTTTTCATTTTTAAATCTATTTAAAGTTTCATCTTCTTGAAGATAAACTCAGGAATATTACGGATTACCATCATGATAAGTCCCCAAATTGGCAAAACGTAAGCCGTATTTTTTTTATTTTTATAAGCTTTAAAAATCGTCGTCGCAGCTTGTTCTGGCGTCGCTGTCAAAGCAGGATTTAGCGGTAAACCTTCTGTCATCTTTGTCGCCATAAAACCGGGTTTCACAGTCATTACATGAACTTTTTTGTCAAACAAATAGTTTCTAAGACCACTGAGATAAGCCGTAAGTCCCGCTTTGGCACTGCCATATATAAAATTGCTTTGTCGTCCGCGATCCCCCGCAACAGAGGATAATACAATTATATTACCTTGTCTTTTGGACTCCATTTTTTTGGCAAAGTGATTAAGAACAGGAACCAATTTGGAAAAATTAATATTTAAAATTCGTGCTGTATTTTTATCATCATACAAAGCTTCATCAGTACCTTGACCCAAATAGCCACTTGCGCAAAATAATAAATCTGACTCGATATGCTCGAAATTTTTATAATCGATTTCTTTAAGAACGTCCAAAGTCAAAACTTCTGTATGTTGCAAATATTTCACATGGATATGGTTTGCAAATTTTTCAGATGTTGCCGGATTAGAACTTAATAAATATAAAGTTTTGAACTTTTCGCCTTTCTTCAAACAGCATTCTACAAAGGCTTGTGCTACTTCAGAGTTTGCACCAATTATTATCATATTTTGTGGAATTAAGATGGATTATGAATGCGTTGATGTTGAAGTGAAACAAACTTGGGATTCTCAACATTTTTGAGATAATCCGTTAAAGTGCTTTTGCTCATGCTATCTTTTGTAAGGTAAATTCGGCCACCAAATTCTTCAACAATTTCGTCCAACTGTGCAATCAATTTTTTAAGTTTCGAATTCACTTTAAAATCTAAAGCCAATGTATAACCTTCCTGCGGAAATGAGTTGTAAGCTTGCGGATTATCTTTACCAAAAAGCTTTAGTACAGCCAGAAAAGAGCCATTACCACTTTTGGCGATACATTCCAAAATCTTCTTCATACCTTCTTTTCCTTTGTCTTTAGGAATCACCATTTGGTATTGGATAAATCCTTTTTTACCATAGATTCGGTTCCAATTTTTGACAGCATCTAGTGGGTAAAAGAAAGTTTCATAATCTATAAAACTATTAACTTGTTTGGCACGTTGTTTATTAAAATACAACCAATTAAATATTCTAATTGACAAACTATTTAAAACAAAACTCGGAAAATAAAATGGAACATTGGGACTAAACTTAGGTTTTAATCGTAAAGGATTTTGACCTTTATTTTTAGGAATCTCGCCTTTCAAAGCATGTTCGCCACGCATAAGGATAGACTTCCCAATACTTTTTCCTTTTTGCAAACAGTCAATCCATGCGACATTGTATGTCCAATCTTCGCTGTCGTCAAATAATTGAAAAATCTCATCAAGATTATTGGCTTTAATACTTTCTTGACGAATGTAGGCTGTTTCTATATTCTTAAGTTTTATACTCGTGGAAAGAATAATGCCTGTAAGTCCCATTCCGCCAATTGTAGCCCAGAATAAATCAGAATTTTGCTCTCTCGAACACGTTAAAACTTCTGAGTTTTCATTTAAAATTTTAAACGCAATCACATATTCTGAAAAACAACCTTCGGCATGGTGGTTTTTCCCATGCACGTCGGAGGCTATAGCGCCCCCCACACTTACAAATTTGGTTCCCGGTGTCACATACAAAAAATAACCTTGCGGCACAACGACTTCCAAAATATCGGAAAGCAGCACGCCTGACTCACATTCTATAACGCCATTAAGACGGTCAAAGGATAAAAATTTATTTAATCTTTTTGTTGAAAAAACGTGTTGTCCCAGCGAGGCATCGCCGTAGCATCTGCCATTGCCACGAGCAATAACTTCGTTACGGTCGGCAACAAATTCTTTGATATGTGAAAGTGAATCTTCCGATTTCATTTCGACTTCCACAATTGGAAAGTTTCCCCAATTAGAAACTTTTTGAATAAAATTCGGTTTCATCTATTTGTAGTATATCTGTAATAAAAATGTTAAGAGCCACATCAACAAGGTTACCTGGATGTAGCGATCTTTGTAAATAATTTTGGTAGGGGATTCGGTTTTATTATAAACTAAAGTTTGCTGCAAATACCTTAAAAATGCAAAAAACACAAAAAACACCGTATAAAATACTCTTGGATGAAACTTTTTCTGAACTTCTGGTGATAATGTAAACATTAAATAACAGATAATAGCTAATGTAACACAAATACAAAGCGCAATATCTGCAAACTGCACATTATAACCATCTAAAGCTTTTCTTGTACGTCCCGAAATCTGAGCATTGATAAGCTCTCCACGTCTTTTCCCAACGGCCAAAACCATAGCGAGTACAAAAGTCAACAAGATTGCCCATTGCGAAATAGGAAGTCCCGTTGCGTAGCCACCAGCCAAAACACGAAGCACAAAGCCTGTTGCAATAATTGTTACATCTATAATAGCTACATGCTTTAACTTAAAAGTATAAAGCAAGTTCATCACAAAATAACCACCAATGATAATTCCGAACTTTGTATAGTTTTGGTTAAAATAAAACGCCGCAAAAACGACTAATAAAATCGTAGTTATCAAAAGTGCAAAAAACATGATGATAGCTGTGGGCTTAGAAATAACGCCACTTGCCAATGGACGTTTCTTTTTCTCTGGATGTTTTTTATCCGACTCAATATCCATATAATCGTTAATGATGTAGATGGAACTCGCTGTGAATGAAAAAACGAAGAAGGCAAATATACTTTTGAGAAACAAATCAACATTAGTAATATTTCCAGAGAAAAAAAGAGGTAAGAACACGAAAAGGTTTTTCACCCATTGTTCTACCCGAATAAGTTTTAGATATTTTCTCATTTGTATTATTAGATCCCAAAATTAAGAATTATCTGATAATAAAAAAAACCGCAAATTGCGGTTTTCTATTTTGAAAGATTTTAATTCTTACTTACCTTGTTGGGCATCTTGAATCATTTTTTCGTTGGCTGTAATTGCAAACTCAACTCTTCTGTTTTGCGCTCTACCAGCATCGGTATCGTTAGAAGCAATAGGACTTGTTTTTCCTAAACCTTCTGTAAACATTCTTGAAGAGGCAATACCGTTTGTTACGAAATAATTTTTCACAGCAGAAGCTCTTTGGTTAGATATTTTCATATTAACAGCATCTGTACCAACGCTATCTGTATGGCCGTAGATGTTAATATTGGTATCTGGATTATTTTTTAGCACTACTACTAATTTATCCAGATTAGACTTTGCTAATGTTGTCAAATTAGATGAATTAAAATCGAAGTTCACTGTATTTTCGTGAAGTGTCACTTTAATCCCCTCACCTACTCTTTCTACCTCAGCGCCAGGAAGAACTTCTTTAATTTCTTTGGCTTGTTTATCCATTTTGTTACCAATAACACCACCAACACCACCACCTACCACACCGCCTAACACAGCTCCTAGAGGGGCATTACCTCCTTTACCAATATTATTCCCCAAAACACCTCCCAAGATAGCACCTGCCGCAGTTCCTATTGCAGCACCTTTTTGGGTATTGTTAGCATTCTGGATGCTTTCGCAACTTGTAAGCATCAAAGTAGAGCTGATGAATAAAGCTGCAATATTTGTTTTATTAATAAATCGCATAATAGTTTATTTTTTTAAAATTTTAGTTTACTCTTTGAAAATTATAATATACTTTAATCGGATTACCTTCGAAATTAACATTCTGAACTAAAGTAAAATTATCCTGAGAAAGATTTTGAAGTTCTAAAACATAACCAGCAGCTACTTGTTTTGCTTTTTCACCTTCCATAACTTTTTTGAATTTAAACTCGTTGAATTTTGTTACTTCAAAAGATATCGGCTGCGTTACAGTAGGACAATCGCCACCACCATTCATCGTGTAAGTACCTGTATAGTTGTTTGGGATTAATTTCCATTGGCTTCCTACAAAACATTGCGCGTCTGCTCCTTCATCGAAAGGTTTTATTTTAAAAGACTTATCATAATCAACACTTGTAACTTGCCAAGTGCCTTTCATTTTCAAAGCTTCTGCTCTTCTAGTTTGTGCTTCTTTTGCTGTAACAGTATTAGAATTTTCTGTGTTAGCGGTCTTACATGAAGTTAGGAACAACCCTGCTCCTACAACTCCTAATAAAAGTATATTTTTCATAGTCAAAACAATTAGATGCATTAAGAATATTAAAAATCATGCCAAAGCTAAATTATAAAAAAAATGTCAAAATAATTTTGACATTTTTCTTAATACAAAGTTTTTAATTTAGAAAAACTTATTTTTCAGTTGTTTTCTTTATTATTTTTTTATTAAGTTTTGCTGGAGTTTTGCTGTTTTTTACATTATAGAAATTATTATAAGCATACTCCGCAGCTTTTTTTAAATCGATGACACCGCCAGCAACAGATTGTTTTCCAAAATTATTAGCTGCACTCTTGTTAACAGTTTTTGTCAAAGCTTCAATTATTTGAGCTGGGGTCAAACTAGGCATATAAGCTAGTAATACTGCCGCTGCACCTGCAACAACTGGTGATGCCATAGATGTGCCTTGTTCATATTTGTAAGTCGAGGTCGGAACTGTTGAATAAATTTCCGATCCCGGCGCAAAAACATCAACCATTCTGTCATTATAATTAGAAAAATCCGAACGCAAAGCTGCGCTATCATTTGTATTTGCGCCGACTACAATCATGTTGTTCACAAAAGCTTTTTGATCTGTTTGTGTGGCGAAATTGGATGGAAAATAAGAATGTTCGGCTAGATTCTCGTTATCGTTACCAGCAGCTTTAACCAATAATACACCTTTGCTTTCCGCATATTTCATGGCATCCCAAACATGTGTTTTCCCAGGAGAAACAGGTTTTCCAAAACTCATGTTTAAAATTTTCGCACCATTATCAACGGCATATCGAATGGCATTTGCAACATCTTTATCACGCTCGTCACCATCTGGCACTGTACGCACGGTCATAATTTTTGCCACTTTGCTTGCAACACCATATTGGATTTCGCCAGCTTGTGGAAGTCCTGCAATAATACCAGCAACATGAGTTCCATGTGAAGCGTCTGGACCTTGATAATGGTTGTTTCCGTAATATTTTTCTGAATAGTCATCATAATTATCGCCAACCATTTCAGCGCGAGGATCAAAATCAAGATTGTATTGTTTCTCGGCTTGGTTCTGGAAATAATCCAAAGCTTCTTTGATATCTTTTCTTAAAAAATCGCCAACTTCTTTGGAAGATTTGCCTTCCATATCTTTGTTACTCAATAGCTGAGACAAAACTTGCATAGCAATGGCATCTTGTTGAGAAGATGGTTTCAGCGTAGCCAAATTAGCCGCTGTCAAAGTTTTCCCTTCCAAAAGCTGTTCAGCATTTGGGATGATTTGATTAATCATCGAATATGTTTGGAAACCTTGTTGCGCTTCTATACTTTTCTCACTGAATATTTTTTTCGATTTCATATACATTGCAAATTCCTCAGACATTTTCGCTTGATTCGCTTTGTTCTGTACAGAATCGCTTCCTTCAAAAATAGGTTTATATTTTTTAACAACGCGTGTTACTTCTAGGTTATCAACATTAACATCTTTGGTTTTGTTTCCTAAAAAATTCCAACCATAGATATCATCTACATAACCATTTTTATCATCATCAATTCCATTATTAGGAATTTCGTTTGGATTTTTCCACATATTAGCAGCCAATCCTGGATGGTCAACTTGTACGCCACTGTCCAAAACACCCACTACAACAGTTTTTGGTTTTAAACCTTTAGATTCTAAATATTTGTATGCATTTTGCGTATTAACACCATATACTTTAGTCGTTGCAAAATCCTTATGATACCATGTCATAAGATCTTTGTCTTTGTCTGATAATGACGTTGACTGAGCAGTTGCCCAACCAAATCCAACTAGATAACAAATAGCAATCGCAATTTTTTTCATATTAAATAAGATTTATAAATTATAAATGTAAGCGCGGCTTTCTGGTCCGAGATTACATATCAAATCTAAGACCGAAAGATCTTGGATGAAGCCGCCTTTATCAGAAAAGCTTTGATAATAGTCTGGAAAAATTTTATCTGCCACTTTTTTTGCAGAAAAATGTTTTCTGAAATCAATTTCTGACTCCACAACATATTCTTCGGAAAGTTTAAAATCTTGGTCAAGTTTTAAAATATCTAAAATTGTTTTTAAACATTTTAAATTAAATTCCACCAAAGATGTTGTCTTTTCTTCGTAAAGTTTCTGAAGTTTAAATTCATAATATTCAAAATACGGAGAAGCTTGATAAGCTGATTTTATCGAACGCCAATGTTGTTTTTGCCAATCTTCAGCATAAGAAATTTCCATATCCTTCATCGCGGTTTTTCCAAAATGGCGCACCGGAATTATCAAAGACAACTTTCCATTCGCTGCATAAATATTAGTTCTGTTACGATAGGTTTGCTTCGGAAAATGCTCGAACTGTTCCAAAGTTACTTCGATGTCAGATTTTAAAAATTCGGCGAACCAAGAAATGGGAGGAAAATAAAATATCGGTAATAAAATTTCCATATTTGAAATCTATAAGAATTAATCTTCAGATTCTTTTTTCTTGAATAGTTTTACGATATAGTCCCACCCAAAGAAAACCAACAAAATAGCTGCGGCAATCCACCAATACGAGGTTTTGTTAGCTTCGCCGGTATTGGTTGCTTTAAACATTCTATCCCAACGTATTTTTTTATCCGCTTGGTAGCTAGAGCTCTTATCTGGAAAAAGCCCTTGCACGCTCATCCAAGTGAACATAGGTTTTCCAACAATATTTTCTTCTGGAACAAAACCAAAGAAACGCGCATCCAAAGACGCATCACGGTTGTCACCAATCATGAAATAATAATCTTGTTGCACTGTATATTGGTTGGTTTCTTTACCATTGATAAAGAATTTTCCGTTTTTATTTTCAAATTTATTGCGTTCGTAAATACCGATAAGACGCTGGTATTCTATATAGTTTTCTTGCGTCAATGTAATAACATCTCCTTTTTTAGGAATTGTCAATGGCCCGTACCAATCTTGGTTCCAAGTTTTGTTGATTGGGAAAATACTGTTGGTAGAATCCACTTTAGCGGTCTGAATTGGATATCCTCTATCATCACGAACATAGTCGCCATGCTCCATTCTGTAGAAATGGGCTACCGAAGCTTCGCCTTGCTTCATAACATCTTCTTCAACACTTTCTACACCGGGGATTTGCTTGAGATCGTTTTTAATTTTGTCTGTTAAACCTTGGAAATGATAAACAAAACCTTGATCATCCTGACCTTCCATAACTGGTAAAAAACCATAAATTTTGTAAAGCCCAGGAATATCCAGTTGCGAAGAACTTCTTACAATATATTTGTGTTGAATCTCTTGATCACCCAAAACCTGTTCTGGTTTTCCATTAATAAACAAACGTCCTGCACGGAATTCTACAACATCGCCACCAACAGCCACACAACGTTTTACATAAGGATCTTTTCGATCGATTGCAACATGCACCGAGTCGTCTGGATAATTGAAAACGACAATATCATTTTTCTCTGGTTTCTCCCAACCTGGCAATCTTAAATACGGAAGTTTAATAGCATCAACATAGGATTTGGGATCATCTTTTGGATTTCCTGGTTCGCCAGTGTCAAAAATAGTCCCTTGCAAGAACGGAAGAGCCACGGGGCGCATCGGCATTCTGTAACCGTAATTAAGTTTATTCACGAATAAGAAATCGCCTACCAATAAAGTTCGCTCCATAGAGCCGGTGGGAATCCCAAATGGTTGTGTTATAAATACATGAATAATGGTGGCAAAAACCACAGCAAAAGTAACAGAACCAATGAAGGTTTCTTTCTTCTTAGCTTCTTCTTCAATATCTTCTTCTTCGATTTGTGGATCTTTAGAATAATTGACTGTTGCCATAAAAATAAATGGCAGAATAACTGTTAATAGCGCATTTACAAATCCTGACTTTCCGAATTTCTTCATTAAAAAAACATGAAAAACAGACATCATAATTGGTCCAACAATTGGAAAATATGCAAAAACAACCCACCATTTTGGATGTTTTGTTTCTTTTTGAACAATCAAATAATTGTAAAACGGAACGAATGCAAAAAAAGGATTGTAGCCCATTTTTTTGAAAAGCTTCCAAGTTGAAAGTCCCATCAATACACTAACAATGATGACGTAAATGCTATATTGTACAATATATTCCATAGTTGGATATTTATTTTATAATTTGATTTTAATAATTAGTCTTGATAATTTAAAAATGTTACAAGCTATGACAATCCCAGAACATCTTTCATTCCAAAAACGCCAACTTTTCCAATAATCCATTCTGACGCGATAACAGCTCCCAGCGCAAATCCTTTTCTGTTAAAAGCGGTATGTTTTAATTCAATTTCATCGACATTGGAACGGTAATAAACACTGTGCGTCCCAGGAACCTCATCTTCACGAATAGCAAAAATGCCCAATTCTTGACCTTTAGTTTCTTCCAATTTCCAGCTTGTAAAATCGGAATGTTTGATAATACCTTCCGCAATAGAAATCGCTGTTCCACTCGGTGCATCTTTTTTATGAATGTGATGAATTTCTTCCAATTGCACATTGTATTCGGCACAGAAAGGCTTCATCATTTCAGCAAGCTTTTCATTAATAGCAAAAAACAGATTAACACCTAAACTAAAATTGGATCCATATATAAATGCTGTTCCGTTATCAATAGCGATTTGTTCTATTTCTGGTTTTTTATCAAGCCATCCTGTTGTACCACAAATGACAGGGATTTTTTGTTCAAGACAGAATTTAATATTTTCAAATGCTGCTTCAGGATTAGAAAATTCAATAACAACATCGGCATTGTTGAGACTTTCAACAGTTGGCGTTTCTTTAAGGCGCGCCACAACGTCGTGTCCTCTTTGCTGAGCAATTTCATCAATAATTTGCCCCATTTTTCCGTATCCTACTAATGCAATCTTCATGTTTGTTTCTTTAAAAACTATAATTAAAACTAAGTCCAGCTTTGGTTGGCTGAACACTGTATTGATCGGGAATCACAACGGGCGTGATTGCCAAATCTGGATCTTTTCGACCTTCGTACAAATGCGCATCAACAATGGCATCAACAATATTAAGAACATAAATAAGTCCCGTGACACCTATGGCGTAATCGCGTTGTCTTTTTGATCGATCTTGGGCATTTCCCAAAACCGTTTTATCTATTCCTGGAATTCCAGAAAACTCATGTGGTTGTCCATTAAGCTCAGCTACAAAAGCATTTCTGTAACGATTGTATTGTTTTTGATTCCAAATAGCGATACCGATACCCGTCCCAACAGCTCCCCAAACAATTGGTATTTTCCAATATTTTTTATTGTAGTATTGTCCCAGTCCTGGCAAAACAGCAGAATACAGTCCTGCTTTCATAGGACTGTATTTGGTAACGCTTTGTGACGCATTTTTTTTCTCGATTTCTTCCAGAACTTTCACATCTGTTTTTTCAGAATTTGTGATAACTGGATTAACTTTTATCGTATCTGTTTTGATGCTATCTGGAATGCTTTGGGAAAATCCAAGGCTCGAAATCCCAAGCATCAAAAGCATACAAATTTTATACTTCATCTACTTTTAATCTGGAAAGTATGAATTCTAATTCGTTTTCATTTTTAAAATCTAAGACGATTTTTCCTTTTTTCCCATTGGCGGAAGATTTGATTTCCACTTCGGTTTCAAAAATATCCGACAAAGTTTTCTGTGCTTTTTTGATATGATTAGGAAGATTAATAAGCTTCTCTACTTTTTCTTTTTTATCAGCGTTTTTCAGAAGTGCCGCTAATTTTTCAGCTTGTCGAACATTAAGATGTTCTGCCAAAATTTTGTCAAACAACTTTTTACGATCCGCTTCTTCATCAATACTTATAATCGCGCGACCATGTCCTGCAGATATTTGCCCACTTCGTATCGCATTTTGAATATCTGGATCCAAATTTAGCAATCTAATAGCATTGGTAATTGTACTTCGCTCTTTACCAACACGTTGGCTTAGTTTTTCCTGCGTCAATCCAATCTCTTCTAATAATCTTTGGTACGTTAAAGCCACTTCTATCGCATCAAGATTTTCTCTTTGGATATTTTCTACAAGTGCCATCTCTAGCAATTCCTGATCGTTGACCAAACGGATATAAGCTGGTATGCTTGTCAATCCTGCCAATTTTGATGCACGGTAGCGACGCTCACCCGATATAATCTCAAATTTTCCACCGTCTTTACGAAGCGTAATCGGCTGAATAACACCGAGATTTTTTATGGATTGCGCTAACTCATTCAATGCTTTTTCATCAAAATAAGTTCTTGGCTGGTTGGCATTAGGATAAATATCTTCGATAGCAACCTCAACAATGCTTCCCACCAAATCTTCTGCGCCTGCATCTTGCGCTGTATTGATGAGGCTTTTGCTTTCAGCGTTTAGGATTGCTCCCAAACCTCTACCCATTGCTCTTTTTTTATCTTTCATATTTAATTTAAGATTTAGTAAAAATCCAATAATATTATGATTTTACTAATTTTTCATTTTTTAATAAAACTTCTTCCGCAAGTTGGATATATTGGATAGCACCTTTGCTTTCTGCATCGTATTTCAAAATGCTTTCTCCAAAACTTGGTGCTTCGCTCAATCTCACATTTCGACTGATGATGGTTTCAAAAACCATTTCTGGAAAATGCGTGTTAACTTCCTCTACAACTTGGTTTGACAATCTTAGACGACTATCGTACATTGTTAAAAGAAGACCTTCTATATCCAAATTTGGATTATGAATTTTTTGAACATTTTTAATCGTATTCAATAAT
Organism: Soonwooa purpurea; assembly: GCF_053891095.1. Classification (NCBI taxonomy): domain Bacteria; kingdom Pseudomonadati; phylum Bacteroidota; class Flavobacteriia; order Flavobacteriales; family Weeksellaceae; genus Soonwooa; species Soonwooa purpurea. The sequence goes on along the minus strand of NZ_JBSSMA010000010.1, from coordinate 96,077 downwards.
TTGCCCAATCCTTCCAGAGCAAAATACTCACATTGAATCGGAATAATCACAGAGTCTGAAGCCGTTAGCGCATTAATTGTTATTAAACCTAAACTCGGCGCACAATCAATAATAATATAGTCGTAATCTTTCTTCACAGACTCCAAAGCTTTGCGCATCATATATTCGCGGTTTTCACGATCTACGAGCTCAATCTCTGCAGCAACCAAATCGATATGCGACGGAATAATATCCACATTAGGAGAACTTGTCGGAAGTATACATTTGCTAGCTTCAGCGCTATGTTCTAGCAAATTATAGGTCGATGCGTTAACCTCTTCTATTCCTAATCCGGAAGTTGCATTAGCCTGTGGATCAGCATCTATCAAAAGAATTCTCTTTTCTAAAACGCCCAATGCCGATGCCAAGTTAACAGCGGTCGTTGTTTTACCAACACCACCTTTCTGATTTGCTACACCTATTATCTTTGCCATAAAATTCAATTAGTTCTCAAAAATACAATTTTTTAAAATGTCATTTCCACAGGGATGTTTGCGTAAAGCCTAATCAACTAAATTTCAACAACATAGATATGAAAAAAATTATCCACATTTTGAAATCAATGTGGATAAATATTTAAATAATTAAAAAAGAGACTTTTATTCTACTCTCATAGATATTGGAATTCTAAAATAAGATCTTACAACCTGACCTTCTAGCTTAGCCGGCGTCCATTTGGTTTTTATATCTTTTATGGTTCTTTCAGCTTCTCTATTAAAATCAGCATCCTTACCTTTTGCTTTTACATTAGAAATACGACCATCTTTTTCAACAACAAAAGTCACAATGGCTGAGATTGTCCCACTTTGGTCCAGAACAGAAGTATCAAATCGTTCGCCAACAATTCTTCTAAAAGCTTCGACACCTCCTTTAAAACTAGCTTCAACATCTACTTTGTCCAGAATCGCATCTGGATTTTTCACAGGAATTGCAGGCTGGACAATTGGTGGCGCAGGAACATCTCCCGTACCAATATTTGGTGGCGCTATCGGAATATACACATTAGGAGAAACAGGCCCGTCGGTAGTTGTAGTACCGATTGTGGTTGTTTCGATTTCAGTTGCTGTTGGTACAGTTTTCTGAATCTTGGGCGCTCTTGTCGGTGTTGGCATTACAAATTCCACAGTTTTCACTTGTTGTTGCTGAGGGACGGAAGCTGGTGGTGGCATTGGCACATCTGGTGTTTCAACATCATCTAAAATAAAAGATCCAGTTGTAGGAAACACATCTACAACAACCTGATCAGCCTTAAAAGCATTGATAATAAAAGGAAGAGCAGCAACACTTACAAACAAACCAATCCCAACAAACATCGCTTTAGAAAGATTGCTTCCATAGTCATGCCTCAATTGGTAAGCGCCATAAGCTTTGTTGCGGTGTTCGAAAACCACTTCGTCTAATCCTAAACTTCTTTTTCGAAGTTCCTTTAATAAATTTTCCATTTCATAAAAATTAATAGTTAGTATTCATCAAAAATAAACCTACTCTTCAATAATATCTATTATCATTTACGACTTTAACAAAATGAATACCATTTATCAACACAATTAACATAAAATTTAAAATTTAACAATTCAGTTCATAATTTACCCAAAACAAATCCAATTAATCATTTTTAAATCAAAAACGAATATTATTAAATTAAATATAAATTTTCTCATAATTAATTATTAATTTCAATCTATGAAACTTTTCCTAACCTTCATATTAATTGGCTTATCCATTTTTGTTTATCCACAAGAAGGATTTCAATTTGTAAACCCAAAAGCCGATAAAGTTGAATTAAAGTTCAAGAGCGTCAATAATTTAGTTGTGATTCCCATTATCGTTAACAATGTAAGTCTTGATTTTTTACTAGACACTGGCGTTTCGGAAACCATTCTTTTCAGCCTAGCCGACAAAGAAGTTAATTTTAATCATGTTGAGAAATTAAAATTCTCTGGACTTGGCGATAATATTGATATTGAAGCTCTAAAGTCCATTAATAACACGTTTTCAATTGACAATAAAATGATTGACAAAACACATAATTTGTACATTATTTTAGATGAATCTTTCAACATCTCAACATCTTTAGGCGTTCCTATTAATGGAATTATTGGCTATCATTTTTTCAAAAACCATCCTATCGAAATCGATTATGTTCGTGAGAGAATCATTATTTATCAAAGCCAACAGAAAGCCAGCAGAAGAACACGCAAGCACCAAGCTTTTGATGTAAGCATCGAACAAAACAAACCTTATATGCAGGCTGATATCGAGATGACGAACGAAAAAAAAACTTCAAAAATGCTTTTAGATTCTGGAAATTCGGATTCTATTTGGCTTTTCCCGAGTTTAATTCTGGGATTCAACTACAATCGCCCCAATATAGATGATTATCTTGGTGCAGGTTTCAACGGTGATATTTATGGAAAGCGCAGCCGCATACACGGTTTATATTTTGGGAAATTCCAATTCATAACACCATTGGTTGCCATGCCCGATGCTGCATCCATAAGCCATTTGCAGTTGGTCCCGAATCGAAAAGGCTCTATCGGAGCAGAAATTTTCCGACGCTTCAATATGTTATTTGATTATCCTAATAAAAAAATTTATTTTAAAAAGAATAAATACTACAACGAGCCTTTCATATTTGACATGAGCGGCCTCGAGGTTAAGCAAGATGGTCTTAGCTGGGAAAAAGATCTTGTAAAAGTAGAAACAAAAGCAAAAGACTTAGAAACTCAAGAATCACAAAATATCATTTACAACACCACGGATTTTCAGTATAAATTTTCTTTAAAACCAAAATTTATCGTAGCGGGAACTAGAAAAGATTCTGAAGCACAAAAGATTGGCTTAAAAAAAGGAGACGTCCTGATAAAAATTAATAATCGAAAAACCTCCGATATGACTTTATCAAAAATTAATCAGATTTTAAAATCTCAAGAAGGAAAAACTTTACAAATACATATCGAACGCAACGGCATATCACTTATTTATAATTTAATTTTAAAAGACCCAATCCCTTACGAAGAACAATAACAAATGGAAGACACATTAACCAGCATAAGAACGCGTCCCCGCTTTAAGCTAAAAACAAGCTTAACGCCAGAAGAATATGCGCAAAACTTAAAAAAATACTTACTCGAAAATAGCGAAGATTTCATTGGAAGCATCAATCGCGAAGTATCGATTATCATGGTAAACAACAGCAACCGAAATTACTGGAAACCCAACTTGGCGCTAAGAACAGAAATTGAAAATGGCGAAACAGTTATCCGCGGAATTTTTGGCCCCAGCTCCGCAGTATGGACATTTTTCATGTTTTTGTATTTTATATTTTCGATTTTATGGATGACATTTTTCACCATATTTTATGTCGAAAAACAAATTAAATCCAACGATTTCCCGTTAGCTCTAGCGGCATCTTTTATATGCTTAACCTTATTACTAGGAACCTATCTTAGCGGGCAAATCGGGCAAAGACTTTCCAAAGAGGAAATGGGAAAATTAAGAAAATTCGCGGAAGAATCGACTTTTCCGTATGAATTTCAATCTAATTCGGAAGTTTAGATTTGGCATAAAAATGTCTTAATTTTAAACCTAAATTAAGAACAAAATATTGCAAGGGTTTTTGCTTCTTATAATATTTCTCAACAAAAATCTGCATTGCACCATAAAAACGCTGAAGATAAACTTCGTCCTTCATCGTACTTTCGCCCTTGTAATGTAGGATTGAACATTTCCCGTAATAATAGTTTTGATAACCATGCTGCGCAATTGTGTAACACAAATCGATGTCTTCGCCGTACATGAAATAAGCTTCATCAAAACCGCCAACTTCTTGATAAACTTTTTTTTTCACTAACAAAAATGCGCCTGTAAAAACATCACATTTTGCAATATCACACTCGCCGATATCGTTACGGTAATAAGTTTTGGCTTTAGATTTTTTTGAAAATGGCGTAAATAGTTTTTCGAAAGAGTTCCACATATCAGGAACCGAACGTTTACTCTCTGGCAAAAATTCTCCATTTTTATCATGCATGCGAACGCCAAGACATCCAAATTTCGGCTCAGAATCAGCAAAATCCAAAAGCTCTTTGATATAAAAACCTTCAATCTCCGTATCTGGATTTAGAATTAAAACATATTCGCCTTTAGCCTTTTCCACACCTATATTATTGGCGATAGAAAAGCCATGATTTTTTTCTGAAGCGATAAACTTAACTTGAGTAAATTCTTCGATAAGCTTTTTCCAATCGTCATTTGGGGACCAATTATCAACCACAAGAATTTCGTAATCAACGTCTTTAAAAAACTGATTGATTGACAAAATGCAATTACGCAGTAAATCCGCTACATTATAATGAACAATTACAACACTTATCTTGGTCATTTTTAAAGCTTTTCGTTGTATGGTAATCGATTAATAATTGATCTTCCTAAGGAGATTTCGTCCGCATATTCCAACTCATCGCCTACCGAAATACCGCGTGCAATGCTCGAAAACTCAACATTAAAGGATTTGAATTTTTTATAAATGTAATAAGCCGTGGTGTCGCCTTCCATGGTTGCACTGAGAGCAAAAATCAATTCTTTAACCTCGCCAGCTTCCAACTTTTTCTGAATGCTATCGATATGCAATTGTGCTGGACCAACACCTTCCATCGGCGAAATCTTTCCTCCGAGCACAAGGTATTTTCCATTAAATTTAGAAGTATTTTCAATCGCCATGACATCGCGAACATCTTCCACCACGCAAAGCACTTCGGTATTCCTCCTAGAATCTGCACAAATTTCGCAAATATCCCGATCAGAAAAATTATGACATTGTTTACAATATTTGATTTCTGTTACCAAATTCTGAATTGCAGCTCCCAAAGCAATTGCTTGAGAACTTGGCTGTTTCAAAAGATGTAAAGCTAGGCGCAATGCAGACTTTTTCCCAATACCAGGAAGTCCAGAAATTTCATCAACAGCTTTTGCCAAAACCTTACTCGGGTAATCCATTTACTTGGCTATGTTTTCTTTTCTTTCGTAGGTTACAAAACAATAATCGTAAGCATTTTTCTCATCTTTGTGATGACATTCTCTATTAACTTCAATCCAAACTTTCGGATTTATTTTAGGAAAAAAAGTATCAGCACCCATCTCGCCATCGACAATTGTCACTTCTAATTTATCCACCAAATCTATTGTTTGCTCGTAGATAGTTCCTCCTCCGATTATAAAAACCTGATCACTAATTTTTTTGGAATGTTTAATAGCTTCTTTCAGCGAAGGTACAATTAATATACCCTCTTCAAACCAATTATCCTTGCGACTCACCACAATATTTGTACGGTTCGGCAATGCCCGACCAATACTTTCATAGGTTTTTCTTCCCATAATAATTGGATGTCCTGATGTCAAATTTTTAAAATGTTTAAGATCTTCTGGAAGATGCCACAACAACTGATTCTCTTTTCCTATGGCATTATTCTTCCCCATAGCCACAACAATACTTATCATGCTGAAAAATTGCTTATTTGACAAAATTACATCATATATAGTATTAAAAAAAATTTATCCAAGTTAGTTTTATAATTTTTGTAATTTTGGTTTTTAAAACATTCTATTGAATATGAAAAAATACATTATCTTGTCCGCAGTAGCTTTAATGACGTTGGTATCATGTAACAAGGACAAGGAAATCCTAAATAGCCTTAATGATTACAATATTTCTATGGAGAGCAAAGGCTATCATTTTGGTGACAAACTAAACATCCCTCAAGAAGTTCTTGACAATGCAGAAAGCATTTCTATCAATTTTGGCGACAAAGAAACAAATAGTCTAAATATTGACCCGAAGTATTTCACACTTGGTGATAACGCTGTAACTTTTACTATAAAAAAGAAAAGTGGCGATATTCTAACACAAGACGCAACCATTAACGTATACGCCAAAAATCCCGAAACCAATATTGCCTACGACATCGTTGCAGAATATCCACACGATCCTAAAAACTTCGTACAAGGTTTTCAACTAGAAGGCAATACCATCTATGAAAGCGATGGTCAACATGGATCTTCTCAAATACTCAAATACAATCTTGGCACTACAACACCTATCGCTGCAACACCGCAACCTGCCGATGTTTTTTCTGAAGGAAGCACCATTATTGGAGACAAAATCTATCAGTTGTCATGGAAAAACAAAAAAGGTTTTATTTATGACAAAGCAAGCTTAAAACTAATTTCAGAATTTCCATATCCCAACGAAATCGGAGAAGGATGGGGATTAACTTATGACGGACAAGATTTAATATTATCAGACGGGACGAAAAGCATCTATTTCATAAACCCTAAAGACACTTCCAAAATCGTTCGAGAAATTGCGGTTGCTGGAAGCACCGAAACTTTCGATAAACTTAATGAACTAGAATACCACAATGGCTACATCTACGCCAATGTTTGGATGCGTCCTATTATTTTAAAAATAAATCCAAAAAACGGAGAAGTTGTTGGCAAGTTTGATTTTACAAATATTGCTAAAGAAAACACGACTGGTACAGACGACGTTCTTAATGGCATCGCTTTCAAAGGAGATAACATGCTCGTGACAGGAAAAAATTGGTCAAAAATCTATGAAGTTAAAATTAAATAAACTTCATCTTCCATAACACTATAAAGTCTGAGCAATTGCTTGGACTTTTTTATTTATTTTTGAAAAATTAAATCATCGGAATGAAATTTCTTATTTTCTTTTTTTGCGCATTAAATATTTGGTGCTTTGGTCAAAAGGAAATTAAACTCGACAGCACCAAAATCAAATCTAGCATCACTATTTATTTTGATGATTATGACAATATCTATCTTTATCAACAAGACAATCTAAGCCTTACAAAATACAATTCGTCTGGCAAGCAAATCGCGCAGCAGATGTTGCCAAGACCTTTCCGAATGCAAGCGATTAACAATCCGCTGAATATTGTTTTTTTCTCCGGAAATACCCAAGAAATAAAACTTAGCGACGCCAATCTTAACGACATCCAAAATATTAATCTACCACAGAATTTTGGATTTATAAAAAGTGCTTTTGTTGAAGATTTGCAGACGCTTTGGCTCTTGGACGACAGCACAAAAAAACTAATCCAGTACAACTATAGAACAGGCAAAACCATCAACAGCTTCCCATATCACATCAACATGGAAGACATTATCGACTTTTTGGTTTACGAAAACAAAGTTTATCTTCTTAAAAAAAATAATTTTGAAGTCCTCAACTTTCGCGGTGACATTTTATTTAAAACCAACCTCCATAATCCAAGATTTCTTAAACGGGAAAACGACAGAATTCTAATATTTTCCAAAACTGAAATGTTGGAATTTTCCAATAAGCAAAACCTTAAAAAATTTAACTTCGGCGGCGACTCACAAATTGTGGATAAAAATCAGTCTGGATTTTTGGTTCGCAGTCAAAACAAGCTATATCTTTACCAACCTGAGTCAAAAAACGCTCACCCCTAACAATCAACAATTTAGAACAAAATAAAATCATGCATATTGCTGTAACTGGAAATATTGGTGCCGGAAAAACAACTTTAACAAGAATGCTTTCTAAACATTATGAGTGGGAAGCACAATTCGAAGATGTCGATCACAATCCCTATCTGGACGACTTTTACGGTGATATGTCAAAATGGTCTTTTGCGTTGCAAATCTATTTTTTAGGAAGCAGATTCCGTCAAGTAAAAGAAATTCGTGATAGCGGAAAAAGTGTTATCCAAGACCGAACGATCTATGAAGATGCCCACATTTTTGCGGAAAATTTAGCAGAAATGAATCTCCTTTCGGAGCGCGATCACAACAATTATCTTTCGGTTTTTAATTTGATGAAAGATTTTGTTTCGGCACCAGATTTGCTAATTTATCTCAAAGCCGAGATTCCTACGCTCGTGCGCCAAATTGCAAAAAGAGGTCGCGAATACGAAACGAGTATTAGTATCGATTACTTATCAAAACTTAATCAAAAATACGACAGTTGGATTTCTAATTACAAAGAAGGAAAACTCCTCGTTATCGAAGTTGACAAACTTGATTTCGTAGAAAAACCTGAGGATTTTGGTTATATTCTGGAAAGAATAGATGGCGAACTGAACGGTTTGTTCTAGAGGAAATATCGGCTCATGGAAGGATATGGCTAACTGCCAAAAATTAAGATTGACTGCTTTTTAAAAAAAATCAAATCCAAAAAAACCTTCGCCATGATAAAGGTAATATACAATAGCCATTGTGCGAAATCGCGTGCAATTTTAGAATACCTAGATGAGCACAATATCAAATTCCAACTCGTTGACGTAATTACAAATCCGCTTTCGGTTCCTGAGTTAAAAACTTTAATTAAAAAACTTAATCTGAAACCAGATTATTTCGTTGACCGAATTAACAAATGGAAAGAAAAATTGGGCAGCAAAATCGAAACACTTTCGGATGATAATATATTTGAAATTCTTCACAACACACCCGATTTAATAGAAGGCCCCATCCTTATAAAAGGCGAGGTTGTCATGTTGGGAACACCGCTAGACAATGTTAAATATTTTGTTGAAAACTAATAACAAAAGTCATTTGGCAAAATCCGACAAAAAATTAATCTAGAATATTCCAATTATTTTTAAAAAGATTTGTCAATGCAAAAAATAATTCGTTATTTTGCAACCTCAAATATCATATAGTAAAAAGAACATCGAGATATGTCAAGAATTTGCCAAATAACAGGTAAGCGTGCAATGGTAGGAAACCACGTTTCTCACGCAAACAACAAAACGAAAAGACGTTTTGAGATTAACTTATTAGAGAAGAAATTTTATCTTCCTGAGCAAGACAAACATGTAACATTGAAAGTTTCTGCTCACGGATTAAGAGTTATCAACAAGATTGGAATCGAAGAGGCTATTGAAAGAGCTGTAAGAAACGGATTAATTAAATAATTTTAAGCAATGGCAAAAAAAGGTAACAGAGTTCAAGTAATTCTAGAGTGCACAGAGCACAAAGAAACAGGTATGGCTGGTATGTCTAGATACATCACTACCAAAAACAAAAAGAACACTACTGAAAGATTGGAGCTTAAAAAATTTAACCCAGTTCTTAAGAAGTACACTCTACACAAAGAAATCAAGTAATCTAATCCATTAAAGATATTTTAAAATGGCAAAGAAAGTAGTAGCAACACTTAAAGATGGTTCATCAAAAAAGATGACTAAAGTTGTGAAAATGGTAAAATCTCCTAAAACTGGAGCTTACGTTTTCGAAGAAAAAGTAATGAATGCAGACGATGTAGAATCTTATTTGAAAAAATAATTATCAATTGTTTGTAATTGTATAAAATAACTACTCAATTTTTGGGTAGTTTTTTTTATTATCTTTGATGAATAGATTTTTAAAATTAACAAGAAGCTTTTACCGATTGTTAGTATAAAAAATCACACATTTCAAACTTGCAATTTTCAAAAATGAGTTGGTTCAAAAAAATATTTAAAAAAGAAGAAAAAGAAAGCCTAGACAAAGGTCTGGAAAAATCAAGAGAAGGATTCTTCGATAAAATTTCTCGTGCAGTTGTTGGTAAAAATACAGTAGATGACGAAGTTCTCGATGACCTAGAAGAAGTCCTTATCGCTTCCGACGTTGGTGCAGAGACAACCATAAAAGTTATCAAAAGAATTGAAGATCGCGTTGCACGTGACAAATACGTCAATGTTTCTGAGCTTGATAAAATTCTTCGTGAAGAGATTTCAGCATTATTACTAGACAATCCACATGCAGCAACAGACAATATTGACGGTTCTAAAAAACCTTATGTCATCATGGTTGTTGGTGTTAATGGTGTTGGAAAAACAACCACTATCGGAAAATTGGCACACCAGTTCAAATCTCAAGGTTTAAAGGTTGTTCTTGGCGCAGCAGACACTTTCCGCGCAGCCGCAGTTGATCAGTTGGTCATTTGGAGCGAGCGCGTTGGCGTACCTATCGTAAAACAATCCATGGGATCCGATCCCGCTTCTGTAGCTTTTGACACGGTACAATCGGCGATTTCTCAAAATGCAGACGTTGTGATTATCGACACCGCTGGAAGATTGCACAACAAAGTCAACTTAATGAACGAACTTTCTAAGATTAAACGTGTTATGCAAAAGGTCATTCCAGACGCTCCTCATGAAGTCTTATTAGTATTGGATGGCTCAACAGGTCAAAATGCTTTTGAACAAGCTAAACAATTTACAGCCGCTACAGAAGTCAATGCTCTAGCAATCACCAAGCTAGATGGCACGGCGAAAGGCGGTGTTGTTATTGGCATATCTGATCAATTCCAAATTCCTGTAAAATATATTGGGGTTGGAGAAAAGATGGAAGACTTACAATTATTCAATGGTATGGAATTTGTTGACTCATTTTTCAAAAAGAAATAGACTTTTCTTTACAAAATTCACAATCACAAAATATTAACACTAAAAAATTAAATTATGAGTTGGCTAGGTTGGATAATTTTTGGGCTAATTGCCGGAGCTATCGCTAAAATGTTAAGACCAGGAGCAGATCCTGCTGGATGGATTATCACTATTATAATTGGTATCTTGGGAAGTTTATTAGGCGGATTTATCGCTGGAGTTATTGGTTTTTCAAAACCAGATAGTTTTTGGAGCTTTTCAAATTGGGTATTTTCCATTGTAGGTGCAGTTCTTTTGTTATTTATTTATAGCAAGTTAACAACAAAAAAGTAAGTTTATATTCATTGAATAAAAAAGCGTTTAGAGTTTCTAAACGCTTTTTTTATTTAATAAAATCACTATTACATTAAATAATATTTACTACATTCGTATAATCAACACTCAAATCAAATTTTATGAAGAAAATCTTTACAAGTGTATTAGCCTGCGGATTATTCTCTACAGCAATGGCACAGTGGAATCCAACTTCTATGCAAGGTGAAAAACTTCGGCCAGAGATTAATGCTACAACACATTATTCTTTAGATTTAGATGCTTTACGTTCTCAACTTAAAAGTGCTCAGGAAATGGGCAAGGGAGCGAAACCAGTTATTGTATCCTTACCCACTCTAGATGGAAAAATAGAAAAATTTGCAGTTTACAGTCTTCCTGTAGTCGTAAAATCATTAGCCGACAAATACCAATTGGGCTCTTATACGGGGGTTGGTGTTGATGATCCTAGCAAGTTTGTAAGATTCAGTACAGCGCCTGATGATTTCCAATCTATGATTTTCAAAGAAGGTAAATACGAATTTATTGAGCCTCAAAACAAAGCAAAAACAGTATATGCCGTTTTCCCTAAAACAGAAAAAAACTCTACAGAAAAAGCCTTTGAATGTCATGTTAGCGAAACCATACAATCCAAAGAAGAGCTAGCAAAATTAGCTTTAAATTCAGATTTCAGTAATCGTCCTAACGATTTCCAAAAGAATAGCGACAAAAAATACCGTACGTATAGACTAGCATTATCTGTAACTGGTGAATATACGCAATACTTCGGTGGCGTTTCACAAGCGCTTACAGCGATGAATGCGACGATGACCCGGGTAAATGGTGTTTTTGAAAAAGATTTTGCAATCCATCTTAATTTGCAAGATTTCCCCCAATTAATATATACTGATCCTAATACAGACCCCTATTCTCCTGCCTCATCTGGAGCGTCAGGAGCTTGGAATAACGAAATCCAAAAAACTTTAACCAGTGTTATTGGAAATGCAGCCTACGACATTGGACATCTTTTTGGTAGATCCGGCGGTGGTGGTTCCGCAGGAGATATCGGTAATGTTTGTCGTGATGCAGGAGGACCGAGTGATAACTCTTCAAAAGGATCTGCTTATACCTCACCTGGATCTGGAGCACCAGCAGGAGATAATTTTGACATCGATTATGTAGCACACGAAATGGGGCATCAGTTTGGTGCATGGCATACTTTCGCACATGGTATTCATGCTGGTAGTATTGCCCACATGGAGCCTGGTTCTGGCTCAACGATTATGGGATACGCTGGGATTACAAGTGCAAACGTACAACAACACTCTGATCCTTATTTCCATGCTGTAAGTATTCAACAAGTACAAGATTATGTTAACACGCAATCTTGTGATGTTAACACGCCTATTTCCAATAATCCTCCAGCAGTTGTAGCAATGGCGGACAAAACAATTCCTAAAGGAACCGCTTTTGTCCTTACCGCTTCAGCAACGGATGCAGAAAACAATCCACTAACTTACACTTGGGAACAATACGACAGTGCTACTTCGGCAGTCACCAATGTTACTGGAAATAATACTACTGGTCCAAAATTCCGTTCATTTCAAGGAACATCTAGCCCAACGCGTTATTTCCCTAAACAATCAATGGTACTTGCAGGAAATTTGGGTAGCCAAAGCGAATGGGAATCGGTATCGAACGTCGCCAGAACAATGAATTTCCGTGTGACCGTTAGAGATAACCATCCTGATATTACACAACAACAAACTCAATATGGTGCTCAAAAGATTGTAGTTGGTGGTGATGGGCCTTTCAAAGTAAACACTACAAAAGTATATAACAATGCGCCTACCCCAATCCTTTGGGATGTTGTTAACACTAATACAGCGCCTTATAATGTAGCTAATGTAAAAATTGATTACACTGCAGACAATGGCGACACATGGACAACGCTTCTTGCTTCAACACCCAACACAGGTACTGCGGATGTTAGTTTATCTAGTTTAGCAGTTAATCAAAGTATTAAACTTAGAGTTTCAGCAATAGATAATGTATTCTATGCAATATCGACCGCTACTGTTTCTACAATGGTAACTTGCGACGGAACTGCGCCTGCAGGATTAAATGCAACAGCAATCACCCAAACAACAGCGACAGCAGCATGGGATCCTATCGCTGGCGCAACATATAATTTAAAATACAAAAAAGCATCAGATGCTACTTATACAGAAGTTAATGGTTTAACAAGTAATTCTTACAACTTCACAAACCTTACACTTAGCACAGAATACAACGTAAGTGTAGCAGCGGTATGCTCTGGTACGGTTGGCGCTTTTGCAAACATGAATTTCTCAACGAAAGGCATCGAATATTGTGCTGCAACTTCTGCTAACGCAAGTTATGAGAAAATTGGAAAAGTTACTTTTGCAGATATTGATAAATCATCAACATCATCAAATGGTTACGAAGACTTTACCTCAACTATTGGTAATGTAGAGAAAGGCGAAGCTTACACCTTTACTGCAACAGCAACAACGTCATACGACTCTGACCAAGTAATTGTTTGGATAGACTTTAACAAAGATGGAGATTTTGACGATGCAGGAGAACAAGTCTTTATTTCGGCTAAGAAAAAATCACCTTGGACAGGTCAAATTACAATCCCAACAACAGCATCATCTGGCCTTACCAGAATGAGAGTTCGTCTACACGATTCTTCTATAGGTCCAAATGCAACACCTTGTGGCTCATCTAGCTATGGCCAAGTGGAAGATTATACATTGAATATTGGAACACTCGCTGTATCTGATGTTAGCAACACTAAAAATGGATTACAAGTATATCCTAATCCTGCTTCAGATGTTATAACAATCAATAATATCGCGGCTAAATCAACTTACCAAATCCATAATATGGCTGGTCAAATGGTCGCTAACGGTTCTACAGACGGAAAAGTACAGGTTTCTAAATTAGAGAAAGGCGTCTACATCATCAGCGTTGAATCTAATGGTCAAAAATCAAATACTAAATTCATTAAAAACTAAGATCAATTAGTTAAAATCAATAAGAAAGCCCTTCCATTTTGGAGGGGCTTTTATTTTACTACTTAGATCATTAAAAACTAAACTGATATTAATTTTTCCAAAAATTCGTTTGTTGCAATCGCCAAATCGTCAAAATCTGAATTGTTATAAATGACAAAATCGGCTTTTTTTATTTTCTCGCGTTCGGACATTTGTTTCTCAATAACTTTCTCGACTTCGCGATAAGTTTTCCCATCACGATCCATCACACGTTTAATTCTTGTATTATCATCAGCTGTCACCAAAAGACTTTTAAAACAGTCTTTATTTAATCCTAACTCAAAAAGCAAAGCTGTTTCTTTAAATATAAATTCAGAATCCTGAGCATTTGTCCAATTTTCAAAATCCAAAGCCACTGCAGGATGAATAAGATGATTGAGTTGTTCTAAAAGTTTGCTATCATTAAACACCAAATCTGCTACATATTTACGATTATACTCGCCATCTTGATAAGATTTTTCTCCAAGAAGATTTTTAATATTTTGCATTAAAATCAAATCTTCATTCACGATATTTTTCGCTCTATCATCCGAGTAAAAAACGGGATAGCCACGCTCCTGGATCATTCTCGCAACGCTGGATTTTCCAGAGCCAATTCCGCCTGTAATGCCAATCAATTTAGCTTTCCTCTTCTCTTCCATCATTTAAAATTTAATACCCAAACACTTCGTTAAAAGAATAAGTTTGATCCAGTCGAACTCCTTTTTCTGTCATTTTAAGACTGGCTAATTCGTTATGCGCATCGTGTTCAAAAAATAAAAGATACTCGTTGTCAACGCATTGTTTTAAGAACTTTTCTTTTTCGGCAATTGTTAATAAAGGTCGCGTGTCATAACCCATGACGTAAACCAAAGGGATATGTCCTACAGTTGGAATAAGATCTGCGGCAAAAACAATCGTCTTTTCTTGATATTGTATAACTGGTAGCATTTGTTTTTCGGTGTGACCATCTACGAAAATGACATCCATTTTCAAATCTGGTGCAAAGCCATAATTTCCAGTTGCTGGCAATGGCAAAAAATTAAGCTGACCACTCTCCTGAATTGGCAATATATTTTCTTTCAAAAAACTGGCTTTTTCACGCGGATTAGGATTAACCGCCCAATCCCAATGATTATTGTTGGTCCAAAATTGTGCATTTTTGAAAGCTGGACGATAGCCTGTTCTGTCATCATTCCATTCGATAGCGCCACCACAATGGTCAAAATGAAGGTGTGTCAAAAACACATCTGTAATATCTTCTTTTACAAATCCATATTTAGAAAGGTTTTTATCCAAACTATCATCACCCCAAAGTGAGTAATGTCCAAAGAATTTATCATCTTGTTTGTTACCTAACCCGCAATCGACAAGGATAAGTTTTTTCCCATCTTCGATTAGTAAGGACCGTGTTCCTAATTCTATTAAATTATTGTCGTCAGCAGGATTGGTTTTATTCCAAATCGTCTTCGGGACGACACCGAACATTGCGCCGCCATCTAGCTTAAATTTTCCACATTGTATAGGATATAACTTCATATATATTTTGTCTTTAATATAAATTTAAAATAATTCGCCTGGACTTTTTAGCTTTGTTAAATTAAGATGTTGATAAGCCTTGTCCGTTACTTCCCGACCGCGCGGCGTGCGAATAATAAATCCTTCCTGAATTAAATAGGGCTCATAGACTTCTTCCAAAGTTTCGGGATTTTCGCCAATAGATGTCGCTAAAGCACTTATGCCAACTGGTTTTCCTTTAAAATTCTGAATCATTGTCAGCAACATTTTGTTATCCATTTCATCAAGTCCAAATTCATCTACATTTAGAGAATTTAAAGCATATTTTGTAATCTTAATTTCTATTTCGCCATTGCCTTTCACTTCTGCAAAATCACGAACACGTCGCAACAAGGCATTCGCAATTCTTGGTGTTCCTCGGCTACGTCGTGCTATTTCGATAGCCGCATCTTCATAAATTTTAATTCCTAAGACCCGCGCACTTCGTATAATAATGCTTGACAGCAATTCGATATTATAATATTCTAAACGTGACTGAATACCAAATCGCGCCAACAAAGGCTTGGTCAACATCCCCGATCTTGTGGTTGCTCCAACCAAGGTAAAGGGATTAAGTCCTATCTGTACACTTCTCGCATTAGGCCCTGTTTCTAGCATAATATCGATTTTAAAATCTTCCATCGCAGAGTACAGATATTCTTCCACAATGGGTGACAAACGGTGGATTTCGTCAATGAAAAGAACATCGTTCTCCTCCAGATTGGTGAGCAATCCTGCCAAACTTCCTGGTTTGTCAAGAACTGGTCCAGATGTTATTTTGCATCCCACCCCCAATTCGTTTGCGATAATATGAGCCAATGTTGTTTTCCCAAGTCCTGGCGGTCCATGTAATAATACATGATCCAACGCAGCAGCTCTATTTTTGGCAGCTGCGACAAAGACTTCTAGATTCTCTAAAGTCTTGCGTTGTCCCGCGAAATCTTGAAACGACTGGGGACGAATTTGTTCCTCACTCATCAACTCTTCAGGCGAATAATTGTCTTTATCGGGATGAAGAAACTCCGGCATTTTATAAAATATTTATGTTGATACTCAAAGGTAAGATTTTCTCGTGGGAAAAAAAATGAAGCGACTAACTATTAAAAAATAAATTAAAAATTAGCTTAAATATAATTTTGTAAAGCACTGAATTAAAAGTAAATTTGTAGAAATCTAATAAAAAAGTAAAAATATATGTCAACTTACGTAGTTGTTGGACTCCAATACGGAGACGAGGGAAAAGGTAAAATTACCGACGTTCTATCAGCAAAATCCGACTATGTTGTTCGTTTCCAAGGTGGCGATAACGCTGGACATACAGTGTATGTGGGCGACGAAAAATTCGTGCTTCATCTTTTGCCTTCTGGGGTATTACAATGCAAAGGAAAATGCATCATCGCTAATGGTGTTGTGGTGAACCCAAAGGCTTTTATCAAAGAAATTGAAACCATCGAGTCTAAGGGTCTAAAAACAGATCATGTCTTTATTAGCCGTCGCGCACACGTGATTATGCCCTACCATATTCTTTTGGACACTTATCGTGAAGAAGAAAATGGTGGCACACAAATCGGCACAACAAAAAAAGGAATTGGACCTTGCTACGAGGACAAAATTGCAAGAGTAGGAATACGCATGATTGACCTTCTCAATCCAAGTGTTCTTCGTGAAAAAATTGAGAAAAATTTAAAAATCAAAAATTCAATTTTTGAAAAATATTTCGAAAAACCAACATTAGATGTTGAAGAAATTTATAATGAATTTTTAGCTTTAGGAGAACGTCTAAAGGATAGAATTGTTGATACAGAACTAGAAATCAATGAAGCGATCCGCGACAATAAGAATATTTTGTTCGAAGGAGCACAAGCCTTAATGCTTGATATCGACTTTGGTACTTATCCTTATGTAACCTCATCTTCGCCTTCTACCGGTGGCGTTTGTACTGGTGCAGGTGTTCCCCCAACAGCTTTGCAAAATTTGATTGGTGTTGCGAAAGCCTATACAACTAGAGTCGGAAATGGCCCCTTCCCAACGGAGCTTGAAAACGAATTGGGTGAAAACATTAGACAGATAGGTGGCGAGTTTGGAGCAACTACAGGACGACCTCGCAGAACAGGTTGGCTAGATTTAGTTTCTTTAAAACACGCTTGTATGATTAACGGCATCAACAATCTTGTCATTACAAAATTGGATGTCTTATCTAATATCGGGAAGCTAAAAATTGCAACGCATTATAAAACTGAAGACGGAAAAATTATTGATTATTTCACATCTTCTACGACCAAACTTTATAATTATGAACCAATTTATCAAGAGCTAGAAGGTTGGGAAGAAGACATTACTAAGGCAAGATCCTATGATGAACTTCCTACAAATGCAAAAAAATATATTGAGTTCATCGAAAATTATTTAGGCATTAGTGTTTATTTGGTTTCAGTTGGGCCAGAACGTTCCCAAAACATTATTAGAAAAGAATTATTCTAAAATAAAACTCTCAAAAAAGCTTCGAATATCTTCGAAGCTTTTTCTTTTTAATTAATAAAATTTAAGATTTTTAACAATCCTTTTATTCGTTTTGGAATTATAATTGTCCTTATGCAGACGATAAACAAAATTATTTCGTTATAATCATCATAAAGAAATAATGCTAAAGAAGATTGTTATGAAAAAGGTATTTTTAAGTGGATTTGCATCATTAATGTTGATTGTTTCATGTAAAAAAGAAGACAAGCAAGTAGAGAAATCCTTAGAACAACAAAAGATAGAATATCAGGTTAGACAATTGGACATTGAAAAACAAAAATTAGCTATCGAAAAAGAAAAAATGGAGTTTGAAAAAACAAAAATGAAAGATAGCATTGTCAAAGCTGCTGAAGACAAAAAAGTAGCTACACAAAATACAGCTCCCAAAGCAACAAGAACTAAAAAACATAGAAGTTCGTCCTCATCTTCTGCAAACAACAATACAGGATATGCAAGTACAGGGAACTCCAACTCTGGCGCATCTTCTTCATCAGGAACAGCAGCCAACACACAGAAAAAAGGGATGAGCTCGGCTGCAAAAGGTACCATTATTGGTACAGTTGGTGGCGCGGCGGCTGGTGCAATTATCTCTAAGAAAAATCCTGGTCTTGGCGCAGTCTTAGGTGGTGTTGTTGGTGGCGCAACAGGCTACACCATCGGACGATCCGAAGATCGAAAATCAGGAAGAGTACAAAAGAAGTAGTAGTTAGTTATATATTTTTATGAAAAGATTGTTTATTTTTAGGCAATCTTTTTTTATGCTATATCTTGTATTAACAATTGCGCTATTGCTTATTATTATTTCTGGTTTAGGAAAATTATATCAGCATTTTGTAGCTTTTCATGAAGAGCGAATAAGCACAAATATCTTATTAGGAATCAGCATAACAACAGGAATCTGGACATTTTTAGCATTTTTCGTTCCTATTAATTTCATTATCGAAATTATATTTTGTCTGTTGGGTTTAGGAAGTTTTATTTATTTTAAAATCTATAAAAAGTTAATATACTTTTTTAGGCGACAATCGCGATTTTTCTATTTCTGCATCGCCACGACCTTATTAGCAGGCAGTTTTTATCCTTTTATCTTGGATCATTTTGGCTACTATATACCAACAATTAGCTGGCTAAAAGAATTTGGAATTATCAAAGGAATTTCTAATCTCGATATGCTTTTGGGACAATATTCGACCTGGCATATTTTTCAATCTGGTTTTTCAACATTTGTCGATACTTCTCTTAGGATTAACACATTTTTAATAATTGTTTTTATCATTTACATTTTTGAAACCAGATTTTGGAATGGGCTAATATTCGCTCCCATTTTTTTCTTATTTGCACAATCGCCCAGTCCAGATTTACCGATTTTGATTTTTGCATTCATCATTATTAAAGACACGTTTGGCCATTCAAGAAACGCTACTTTTTTATTCCTATTAGCGAGTTTTGCAATGAGTATAAAACCAACATCTTTCTGGTTGTTAATATTTGTGTTTCTCTATTTTTGGGTTGTCAAAAGAAACCGAATTACTACATTATTACCTGGTTTCTGTTTCTTAATCTTATATACAATTAAAAATATTTGGGCTTTTGGACATCCATTTTTTCCAATTGGTTTTCCAGATTTGGGTCTGCCGTGGCAACCCAATTCATTTTTATTGGAAGACTCGCGACAGACAAGTTTAGAATTGAGTTACGACCTTCAATACTCTTATGAATCTATTAAGAATTTCACAACTTGGGACTACATTGTCAATTGGTTAAACCTTGACGGCATCAAAGGATTTATCAACAAAGCCTTTCTCTTAAGTTTAATTTCGCTGCTAATTTTAGCCTTTATAAAAAAGAGAAAAATACTGTCAATTTTAACACTCAGCATTTTTTTAAAAAGTATCTTAATCCTAATTTTCTCCGCTCAATATCGATTATTTTTAGATGTTTTTCTGGTCCTTGGGATCATCGTATTTTCAAAAACCTGGTATTCTTTTGCAAAAGTTGCCTTTACGGGAATGTCTGTCATTATTTTTTGGGGACTAATTTTTCCGAAAAGTTTACAAACATCAATTCCAAGTTTCAAATTAGGAGCAACTATGATGGCTTGGGAAAAATTTCAACTTTTGCGTCCCGCTTATTTTGAATTAAATCAATACAAAACCTATCAAATCGGAAATCTGAAATTCAATGTAGTTAAAAACTATCCTTTCAGTTTTGACACCCCACTTCCCGCGATTTCTCCTGATTATCTTAACGATTATAAAAAAGCAGGCATCTTTCCTCAAAAAACGACTCAAGATTTGAAATCTGGTTTTATTTGGAAAAAACTTAGCCCAAAAGAACTGCAAGACTTGCAGCAGATTATCAATGAAACTTATCCTTAAAATGATCTATTCATCGGCTTTTTTGAAACAAAAAACCTCCGCACGAAGCGGAGGCAAAAACACAAATGATGAAAAAAATTATTGAGATCCTAAATTAAAAATTTTGCAACTCTTAATCTATTGATCCATGTTAAGAAATTTGAATTGAGATTCTCCTTATCCTAACCGTTAGCGAATATAAACTTTATTTTTAAAATTCACCAATTTTTTTGATTTTTTTTTAATTTCAAATAAAAACCAAATACACCGCATTTAAAAAATATACTAATACCAGTCTTAAAAACCACTTAGAAAAAGAAAATTTTTAATCAAAACAAAAATATTATGCGCCATATTTTAATCAAACTTAATCTTTTATTGTAAAAAATAAATAGTAATTATAATTTTGAAGCATATTTATTAATCAAATAAAAAAAATTAACAAAATGTGCGGAATTGTATGTTTGTTTGATGCAAAACAAAAAACGGAGCTTCTACGCCCACAGATTTTAGAAATGTCAAAAAAAATCAGACATCGTGGTCCAGACTGGTCGGGTATTTTTCAAAATGAAAAAATAATTTTCTCTCATGAAAGATTAGCCATAGTTGACCCTACCTCTGGTAAACAACCTTTATTTTCAAAAGACGGTAAATTTGTACTGGCCGTAAATGGTGAAATCTACAACCATCAAGAACTGAAAACTGAGTTTTCCGATTACGATTTTCAAACCAAGTCAGACTGCGAAGTTATTTTAGCTCTTTTTCAGCAATATGGAAAAGATTTCATTGAAAAACTAAATGGTATTTTTGCTTTTGCAATCTACGACATTGACAAAAACGAATACCTTATTAGTCGCGACCACATGGGAATTATCCCTCTCTATCAAGCTTGGGACAAACAGGGTAATTATTATATTGCTTCCGAACTGAAAGCTTTGCAAGGCTTTTGCAACCGAATAGAGGAGTTTCCTCCAGGACACCTCATCTATAGTCCCGAAGGTCACACACCGCAACAATGGTATCAACGCGATTGGGAAAACTTTGATAATGTCAAAGATAATCCGACGGATATTTCTGCGATTAGAAAATCTTTGGAAGATGCTGTACATCGTCAGCTAATGAGTGATGTTCCTTATGGCGTATTGTTATCTGGCGGTTTGGATTCTAGTATTATTGCAGCGGTTACTGCAAAGTTTGCGCGTCAACGTGTAGAAAGTGACGATACACAAGAAGCATGGTATCCGCGTTTACACAGCTTTGCCGTTGGTTTAGAAACTTCTCCGGATCTAGTTGCAGCTCGGAAAGTTGCGGATCATATTGGATCTGTGCATCACGAAGTAAAATATACAGTCCAAGAAGGCCTTGATGCAATTCGCGATGTTATTTATCACTTAGAAACTTACGACGTCACCACCATCCGAGCCTCCACACCAATGTATCTTTTGGCTCGGGCTATAAAATCTATGGGAATAAAAATGGTTCTTTCTGGTGAAGGCTCCGACGAATTGTTTGGTGGTTATCTCTATTTTCACAAAGCACCATCAGCACAAGCTTTCCATGAAGAAAACGTTCGAAAACTCAGCAAACTTCATCTTTATGATTGTCTTCGCGCCAACAAATCGTTAATGGCTTGGGGCATCGAAGGGCGCGTTCCGTTTTTGGATAAAGAATTCATGGATGTTGCAATGCGTATTAATCCAAAAGACAAAATGATTACACCAGAACGAATGGAAAAATGGGTTCTTCGTAAAGCCTTCGAAGATCTTTTACCAGAAAGCGTTGCTTGGCGCCAGAAAGAACAGTTCAGCGACGGCGTCGGTTATTCTTGGATTGATAGTTTAAAGCAAATCGCAGAGGAAACAGTTACAGATGAAATGATGACGCAAGCGAAATACCGCTTCCCGATCAACACACCAATGAGTAAAGAAGAATACCGTTACAGAAGTATTTTTGAAGAACATTTCCCAAGTGACAGCGCTGCTTCTTGTGTCCCCTCGGTACCATCGGTCGCTTGCTCTACACCAATAGCTTTGGAATGGGATGAAGCTTTCAAAAAAATGAATGACCCAAGCGGACGTGCTGTGAAAGTCCATGAAACCGCTTACTAAAGATTAACAAATTTTTAAAAAGCGACTTCAAAATGAGGTCGCTTTCCATTTGGTTCCAAGACAGAAAGCTTAACTTTGCTGAAAATTTAAAATTTGGGGCTTTTCAGAATATATGCAGATTCCTTCAAAGGTTTATCCAAAGAAGCTTGGATGCTGTCGATTGTAATGTTAATCAACAGATCTGGCTCTATGGTTTTACCATTTTTGGGCGTTTACATGACCGACAAATTACATTTTGGACTAAAAGAAGCAGGACTTGTACTGATGTTTTATGGCATTGGCTCCGTAATTGGCTCATGGATTGGCGGTTTTCTAACGGATAAAGTTGGGGAATACCGCGTACAAAGCATTAGTTTGTTTTTGAGTGTGCCTTTATTTTTACTAATTCCTTATTTCCTAAGTCTGGAAGGGATGATGACAATAATTTTAATACAGAGCATTATCAGCGAATCCTTTCGTCCAGCCAATTCTGTAGCGATAACCAAATATGCAAAACCTCAAAATATAACACGTGCCTTCTCGTTGAACAGAATGGCTATTAACCTTGGTTTCTCCATTGGGCCAGCGCTTGGTGGAATTTTGTCCGCAATATCCTACAATTTTTTATTTGGTGTTAATGCTGTTGCTGCTTTGGTTGCTGGTGTGATGTATGTGGTATTTTTCAGAAAACGAAACAAAATTTTCCAAGCAAAACAAAAACAGAACAAACAGAAAAATTTAAATATAGCCAAAGGAAAATCGCCTTATAAAGACTTTCAATTTATTTTGTTTTGTCTTTTATGTATGATTTTTTCGGTTTGTTTTTTCCAATTTTTCAATACCATTCCGATTTTTTATAAAGAAGTTGCACATCTTGACCAAACGACAATTGGCTATGTTTTGGGATACAGCGGTTTTATCATTGTTGTTTTAGAAATGCTCATCGTCAACTTTGCTGAAAAACATTGGACTATTGCGCAGACATTATTTCTAGGCGCTTTTGCTTGTGGACTTTCGTACACACTTTTGGCTTTTGACCATCATATTTTAACATTATTACTATCAATGACGATATTAAGTGTTGGCGAAATTCTGGCATTACCTTTTATGTCGACCCTTACAGCAATGCGATCACAAGGTGGCAACAAAGGCGCTTACATGGGACTGAACGGTATGGCGTTTTCGTTTTCGTTTATAATAACACCGATTTTAGGAACCAATGTTGCTAGCGATTTAGGTTTTAATACATTATGGATTGGCTCTGGGATTATCTTGACCATTGCCGCCATAGGCTTGTATTGGACTTGTAATTTGATGTTAAAAAATAAAAAAACCGAGTATTAAGCTCGGATTTTCATTTAGTTCATGGCTCGAACTTGGTTGAGGAAATCTACAATATCTTGTCCAGAATAGTCAGCCATTCCTTCCGTGACATGTGCGACATTTCCTTTTTTATCAAAGATTACCGTAGTTGGCAAACTTCCTCGGAAAATCTCCGATGGAATACTTTCTGAAGGAAAATATAAAGGTAAATCCAACTTTTTATTGGTCATAAATTTCACTGCTTTATTTTTATTAGATTCTGCTTCCAAAATCACAAAAGCAACATCTTCTTTGTCTTTAAACTTGTCATAAAGCTTTTGTATAGAAGGCATTTCAGCAATACACGGCCCACACCAAGTTGCCCAAATATTAAGAAAAACAACTTTTCCTTTTAGTTGTTCTAAACTTAGTGTATTTCCTTTTGTATCAACAAATGACATTTGGAAATTGGATTCTTTTCCGTTGTTATAATTTTTATTTTCGGACTTAATTTCTGATGGCAATTCTATTTTAGGTTGAAAAAAACCTAATTTCATAAGGCCTTGATGTGCATAAGCTTTAACTTCTGGCACAAAAACAATAGACAGCGCAAGTCCAATTAGGACGATATTAAATGATTTTTTCATTATATTTTTAATTTTCGGATTCATAAAACTTTATTTTTAAATAATTTCTAATTTAGTTACTAGAAAAGCGGATAAAGAGTTATGAAAGCAAAGATGCCCGCAATTGTTGATAAAGAATGTAAAGAGGAACGGAGCGCAATAACGGAAAATTGGATGTTGTTTTATCAAAGTGGCCAAACGCCGACAAATTGTATTTTATAATAGAAAAGTCTGAGAAGTCTTGTGATTTTTTCTGCTCAGAAAAAACATTAACGACTTCTTTTTCTAAAGCTGAGAAAGAACAATGCGTTGTTAATTTATTACTTTGCCCCGAATAGTTTTCGATATTCAGAGATTGGGTAATCACCATTTTCATACTACAAGACGACGCCAAAATAGCAAGACCCAGACAAACAATGCTGAACTTTTTCAGGAAATCTGATTGTAAAAAAGGACTTTTCATTGTTGCAAAATTAACTTCAAATATTAGGATAAACGAATTTTTAACATAGTTTATAATTCAAAAAAATCCGTTTCTCAAAAACTGAAAAACGGATCCACACACATTATAACTAAAAAAACTTATTTCTTTGTCAATTCCGCAAATACGCTGATATCGACATTTTTCCCTAGCGCCGTTCCTGACGGATCATAGCTTATACCATAATCGAAACGGTTGATTTTAAAATTGGTTTGGATACCCATTTTTTCGTTACCTTGTTGATCTTTGTTTTTACCACCATAAGTTAGCGTCACCACGATTGGCTTAGTCACGCCTTTTATCGTCAAATCCCCAGCGACAACATAAGCATTCCCTTTAGCCTTGTTAACTGTTGTACTTTTAAAAGTCATTTTTGGGAATTTTTCCACATCGAAAAAATCTGCGCTTTTCAAGTGATTATCACGGGGTTCAACATCTGTATCAATAGATGCAACATCAATTGTAAAATCGAATTTCGCATCTTTAAGATCTACGCCTGGTGTTAAAATAGAACCATCAAACTTATCGAAACGCCCTTGTACAAAACTAATCCCCATATGTTTGATATTGAAATTGAATGATGAGTGCATCGGGTCAACAGACCAAGTTGATTGTGCAAACGTAAAAGTCGTCGCTAACAACAACATAAAAGATAAGAATAATTTTTTCATAATAAATTGATTTTTAAAAGCTTATGCAAAATTAATTCCATTATTAAAAAAGACGCTTGATGTATGATAATAAATCTCTGTAAAAGCTTATTTTTGTTTTCAATTAAATTTTAAGAATGAATCCTGCTACATTATTACTACTTTTTGTATTTGCATATTTTATCGGATTATTGGTGATTTCGTACTTCACCAGCCGCAACTCGGACAACCAATCTTTCTTCATCGGAAATAAAAAAAGTAAATGGTGGCTTGTAGCTTTTGGGATGATTGGAACCAGTCTTTCTGGCGTAACTTTTATCTCTGTACCTGGCACAGTTGGCAAAATGACGGCTGGCGATTATCCGTTTGGTGGTTTCGAATATTACATGATGGTTGTTGGCTTTTTCATTGGCTACTTCATCGTTGCAGCCATTCTTCTGCCGCTTTATTATCGCATGAATTTGACTTCGATTTATACCTATCTCGGAAAAAGATTCAATGTTGAAGCGCACAAAATTGGCTCTTTCTTTTTTATCATTTCTAGAGCTATTGGCGCAACAGCACGATTATATTTGGTGGTAAATGTTTTACAGATTTTCTTACTCGAACAGATCGGAATTCCATTTTGGTTAACGGCTTTGGTTTTATTATTAATGGTACTGCTCTATACTTTTGAAGGTGGTGTTAAAACAATTGTTATTACCGATACTTTGCAAACATCTTTCATGATTATTAGTTTGGCAGCTTGTATTATATATATTCTGAATCATCTTAACATTTCATTCGGAGAAGCTTATTCACTTTTAGAAAAACAAAATTATACGCATCTTATTAATACCGATGTCAATTCTAAAACCTTCTTTTTGAAAACCATCATTGGAGGAATGTTCATCACTATTGCAATGACAGGATTGGATCAAGAGATGATGCAAAAAAACATTTCTGTGGACAATCTCAAAAATTCTAAGAAAAACATGCTGACTTTTGCCGGAACTTTGTTAATCGTGAATTTTGCATTTTTATTTTTAGGTGGTCTTTTGTATTTATTTGCATTGCAAAATGGTGCCGAATATGCACAAATCACCAACATCATTAACGGACAAGAAAGCATTTCCAATGTTTTTGGGATGAAAGATGCGGCTGGTAATATCACCAACATTATGGGAGACGACCTTTTCCCAGCACTTTCTTTGCAAGGTTATTTCCCGATTTTCATTTCGGTGATTTTCATTATTGGACTTATCTCAGCTTTGTTTCCATCTGCGGATGGCGCACTCACAGCAGTGACGAGTTCTTACTGTGTGGATATCCTTAACATCAATGAAGACCAAACAAAATCTGAAAAAGAAAAAAAACGTCTTCGTATGAAAGTCCATTTAATTTTCACAGTAATTTTCTTTGCTTTAATTATGATTTTCAAGGCGATAAACGACAAATCGATTGTCTATCTCATCATGGAAGTTGCTGGTTACACCTATGGACCGCTACTGGGATTATTCGCATTTGGAATTTTCACAAAATATCAAATTTCCCAAAAAGGAAGTATTTTGGCAATAACTTTGGTAGCACCAGTTCTTACCTATATTATTAACTTTGCTGTAAGCCATTACACAAATTACAGAATCGGTGTTGAACTTATTGTTCTTAACGGATTTTTAACTTTTCTAGGATTATATTTAATTAAAAATTCAAAAACCGCGCAATATGAAAAAGTTTAGCCTATTGTTATTATTAGGATTTTGTCAATTTTTTTTGGCACAAAATTTTGAAATATCAACTTTAAGAATTGGAGATTTTAAAGTTTTTATGTCTAAAACTGAAGCAGATAAAATCGCTAAAAAAGATTTGCAAATTTTTGAAGATTATCAAAAAACAAATAAAGTTAACTTGTACGGAGAAAATGTAGATGTAATACTCATGGACCAATGGATAGGAGAAAACAAACCCATGGCTAAACAGATCTATGTAATAAAAACAAAAAGTTCAAAATTCAAAACCAAAAGTGGCATGGGTGTTGGCAATACAAGAGATCAACTAATAGACACTTATAGAAATTACCCCAATTTCGAAATGCATCAATACAAAGATGAAAACGGAAAAATGGACAAACAATCTTTTTTCTCACTTACCGATTTTGACGCTGGCACTTATCTCACCTTCACACTAGAGAACAATGTAGTCGTTGAAATCGCCGTTGGCATGAACGAAGGTTGCTAAGTTCTCAAATAATAAGCAATTATCATCTACTAAGTTTTTAAAAACAAAAACTAAAATCGTAAATTCGCAACACGAAAAAATTTAAAAATGAGTAAAAATATCGAAGAGCTAAAGAGCCTAAGTACGCAAATCAGAAGAGATATCTTAAGAATGGTGCACGCGGTTAACAGTGGGCATCCAGGAGGATCTCTAGGATGTGCAGAATATTTCACTGCGCTATACGGAAAAGTTATGAACTACAAATTGCCTTTCACAATGGAAGGTAAGAACGAGGACTTATTCTTCCTATCCAACGGGCATATTTCCCCTGTGTTTTACAGTACTTTAGCAAGATTTGGTTTCTTCCCTGTTTCAGAATTAGCAACATTTAGAAAATTAAACTCAAGACTTCAAGGTCACCCAACAACGCACGAAGGTCTTCCGGGAATTCGTGTCGCGTCAGGATCTTTAGGCCAAGGTTTATCAGTTGCACTGGGTGCTGCACAAGCTAAAAAACTAGATGGTGACAAGTCTATCGTATATACACTTCACGGTGATGGCGAATTACAAGAAGGTCAAATCTGGGAAGCTTTAATGTATGGCGCTGCGAAAAAAGTAGACAACATCATTGCAACAATAGATTATAATGGAAGACAAATCGATGGTGATACAGATGATGTATTAAGCCTAGGAGATCTTCATGCAAAATTAGAAGCTTTTGGATGGTTGGTTTTAGAAGAGAAAAACGGAAACGATCTAGAAGCTGTTATCGCTATTTTGGAAAAAGCAAAAGCTGAAACTGGAAACGGAAAACCTGTTGCCATTATGTTACATACAGAAATGGGACAAGGTGTAGATTATATGATGGGTTCTCACGCTTGGCATGGTAAAGCGCCCAACGATGAGCAATTAGAAAAAGCATTTCAACAACTTCAATTGGATGAAGCTTCAGACTATTAATAACATTTTATAATCAACAACCTAAATACAGAACCTAATGAAATATACATATACAGAAAAAAAAGATACAAGATCAGGATTTGGAGCTGGACTAGCGGAATTAGCAGACAGCAATCCAAATGTTGTAGCACTTTGCGCTGACCTTATTGGCTCTCTTAAAATGGAGAAATTCATCGAGAAAGCGCCAGAACGTTTTTTCCAAATTGGGATTGCAGAAGCCAATATGATGGGTATCGCTGCAGGTCTTACAATTAACGGAAAAATCCCTTTTGCTGGAACTTTTGCCAACTTTGCGACATCTCGCGTCTATGACCAAATTCGTCAATCGATTGCTTATTCTGGTAAAAATGTAAAAATAGCGGCTTCTCATGCAGGTCTTACTTTGGGAGAAGATGGCGCAACACACCAAGTTTTGGAAGACATCGGAATGATGAAAATGCTTCCAGGGATGACCGTTATCAACCCGTGTGATTATAACCAGACAAAAGCAGCAACTCTTGCAGCAGCAGAACATGATGGACCGGTTTATTTAAGATTCGGCCGTCCAGTTGTTCCTGTTTTCATTCCAGAAGATATGCCTTTCGAAATTGGTAAAGGCATTTTGTTGCAAGAAGGTACAGATGTAACAATTGTTGCTACTGGACACTTGGTTTGGGAAAGCCTTTTAGCTGCTGAAGTTTTAGAAAAAGAAGGTATTTCTTGCGAGATCATCAACATCCACACGATCAAACCTTTGGATGAAGAAATCATTTTAAAATCAGTTGAAAAAACAGGTAAAATTGTAACAGCCGAAGAACACAATTACTTAGGTGGTTTGGGCGAATCTGTTGCAGGAATGTTGGCAAGAAGAAGACCAACACCTCAAGAATTTGTAGCAGTTCATGATACTTTTGGAGAATCTGGAACGCCTGCTGAATTGATGAAGAAATACAAAATCGACTCACACGCAGTTATTGAAGCGGTTAAGACGATTATTAACAAAACTAAATAAATTAAATCCGCACTTAGTTGCGGATTTTTTTTGCTTATGCTGACAACCGAACACAATATTCCGATCCAGAAAATTGATGACATCAAAGGTGTAGAACTCTGGATAAAAAGAGAAGACCTTATCGATCAAAAAATCTCTGGGAATAAATATTGGAAACTTTTTTATAATATTAAAAACTATACCGAACAAAATAACATCAATCCAAAATTGATAAGTTTTGGTGGTGCTTTTTCTAATCATATCGTTAGCGTTTCAGCAGTTGCAAAACAGTTAAATTTCCCTAGTCTAGGTATTATACGGGGTGAAGAATTAAAAGACAAAATCTCCGAAAACCCAACACTTCGTCAAGCCTTAGAAAACGGCATGGAATTTCGTTTCCTTTCCAGAGAAAAATACCGAGATAAAGAGCTTTTAAAACTAGAATTGCAAACGGAATTTCCAACATCACTTGTCATCCCCGAAGGCGGCAGCAACCATCTCGCTGTAGAAGGCATACAATGGATGCTCAGTTCCCATACTAAAGATTTTGATTATCTTTGCAGCGCGGTTGGTACTGGTGGAACAATAGCTGGGATTTCAAAATTTGCAGAACATCATCAAAAAGTAATCGGGATAAAAGTTGTCCAAGATGACAGCCTCGAAGATCAAATTAAAAAATGGTCGGGAAAATCAAATTTTGAACTCATTAATGCTAAAGAAGCACGTTATGGTAAAATAACAGATGATAATATTCGTTTTATAAATAATTTTTATAAACAACATCAAGTTCCTCTCGAGCCTATATATACAGGGAAAATGATGCAAAAAATTATTGAACTTATCGAACAAGATTATTTCGAAAAAGAGACAAAAATTTTGACATTCCACACCGGTGGATTACAAGGCATCGAAGGTGCTAACCAACAACTTCAAAAAAAGAATAAAAGACTAATTCAGTTTTAATTCTTTATTAAAAATTTTGAAACATAAAACAATTATGAAGAAAGTATTTGCTCTAGTTTGTATCCTGACAATAAGTTTTGCAAAATCTCAAAATTGGAAAACAGAAGATCAATACATCCAACGATTTGCAAAATATGCCGTTGAAGAAATGGAAAAATATAAAATCCCCGCAAGTATCACTCTAGCACAAGGTCTTTTAGAAACTGGTGGCGGACAAAGTCGATTGGCACAACAAGGCAACAATCATTTCGGTATCAAATGCAAAGAAGACTGGACGGGAAAAACCATGAAACATACAGATGATGCGCCCAACGAGTGTTTCCGTGTGTACGACGATCCGAGGCAATCTTATGAAGACCACTCTATTTTTCTTGCAACTAGAAAATATTACACCAAGTTGTTTGATTTGGACATGAAAGATTATCGCGCTTGGGCACATGGTCTTAAAAAAGCAGGTTACGCTACCAATCCACGTTACGCCCATATTTTAATTAGCAAAATTGAAAAATATAAATTGTATGAATTTGATAATACAACAACAGATCAAGTTTATTACGCAATTTTAAAATTATATCCTGGACTTGACAACGATGCCGTTTTTATGGCCCAAATGGATCAAAATAAAACCAATGCCAAGGCAACAAAACCAACTATCCGAACGGAATACGAACAAACATCCTTTGCTCAACATCAAAAAAATGTAGACAAACAAGTGGAAAGTCTTTCTGCCCCACAACTTTTAAAAAATATTTTGGTTAAAAACCATCCTAATGGTGGCATGAAGTTTTTCATTGTTCCAGTAGATACTGATGTGGCGACCATTTCAAAAAAATTCGGGATTAGCGAGAAAAAGATTATCAAGTACAACGAGTTGAACAGCAACCAACTCAAAAAAAATGATATCGTTTTCTTGGATAGCAAATCTTCTTCTGGAAATGTCGACACCTACAAAGCCGAAACTGGTGAAAGCATGCACAATATTTCTCAGAAATTCGGAATTAAATTGAGTAAACTTTATTCCAAAAACCGAATGAACGAAGGACAACAACCTCGCGTTGGTCAACTTATTTATCTTAAAAGTAAAAAACCAAGAAGCTAATTTTTAACTATTTTTAATAAACAATGCATCATCTATTTTGAAGTGTTTTTATTTAAATCAATCTGTAAAAATCAATAACAAACATGTTATATCAAAGAAGTTCTGCCTTATTTGATGAGGCAAAAACCTATATTCCAGGCGGTGTTAACTCACCAGTAAGAGCCTTCAAATCTGTTGGAGGTGTTCCTGTTTTTATGAAGTCAGCGAAAGGTGCTTACCTTACGGACGCTGACGACCGCACTTATATCGATTACATCAACTCTTGGGGGCCAGCCATTTTGGGACATACGCATCCAGAAGTTTTGGAAGCGATCCAGAAACAAGCAGAACATGGTTTCTCTTACGGAACCCCTACTGAGCTAGAAACTGAAATTGCAAAATTCATCGTAAAAAATGTTCCGAATATTGACCAAATAAGAATGGTTTCTTCAGGAACTGAAGCTTGTATGAGTGCCATTCGTCTTGCAAGAGGTTTTACTGGACGAGACAAAATCATCAAATTCGATGGTTGTTATCATGGGCACTCGGATTCATTTTTAATAAAAGCAGGAAGTGGCGCAGCAACATTCGGAAATCCGAATTCACCAGGCGTTACCAAAGGAACAGCACAAGATACTTTGATTGCCAACTACAATGACATCGAAAATGTTGAAGATATTTTCCGCCATAACCAAGGCGAAATTGCTGCTATCATCGTAGAACCCGTTGCTGGAAATATGGGCTGTGTATTGCCCGAAAATAATTTTTTACAAAACCTAAGAAAACTTTGTACAGAAAACGGTGCTTTGTTGATTTTTGATGAAGTGATGACTGGCTTTAGACTAGCTTTTGGCGGTGCACAAGAAGTATTTGGGGTAGATGCCGACATTGTAACTTTCGGAAAAGTTATTGGTGGCGGAATGCCAGTAGGTGCTTTTGCAGCTCGTCAAGAAATCATGGATTATCTTGCACCAAACGGGCCTGTTTACCAAGCAGGAACTTTAAGTGGAAATCCTCTGGCAATGCGTGCTGGTCTTACAACCTTAGAACTTATTAAATCCGATGCGGATTTCTATACCAAAATCAATAAAACGACAGAAACTTTAGATTTCGAAATTGGAAAAATTCTCAACGAAAAAGGGCTTCGTCACCGTATCAACAGAAAAGGAAGTATGATGTCCATCTTCTTTGAAACGAGTAAAGTTGCCAACTTCCAAGATGCATACGACTCTGTGTACACTTGTATTTTCAACAACTTTTTCCAACAGATGTTAGCCAGCGGCATATATCTTCCGCCAAGTGGCTACGAAACTTGGTTTATTTCGTCAGCTATTCAAGATGCTGAAATCGATAAAACGCTGGAAGCCGTTAGAAATTTTCAGTTTTAAAACATAAAAAATCCCCACAAATTTGTGGGGATTTTTTATGTAGTTAAATTTATTTTTTAACAACTTTTCTACTGATAATTTTTTGGTTATCGAGTTTAACATTAACAATATAAACACCAACTGGTAGAGTTTTAAATTCGATTTGATTTCTAGATTTTACCGTTTTTACAATCTGCCCATTTGTATTTACGATATTAATTTCCAAGATCTTTGCAGATGTCGTAATGTTTAGTAAATCTGTAACAGGATTTGGCGCCATAGTCATTTCAGATTTTGAAATTTCGTTTGTAGCCAGATAATCAACGATATTAATTGTATAATCTTCGGTTTCACCATAAATATCATTCATATCACAAGCTTTGCTGGGTGTAGCGCCTGTTTCTGTAACCGTTGCCAATCTTACACGCATTCTATATTCGCCATTTGCCACGTCCGTAGGTATGCTGATATTTTTCGATAAAATACCTTGGTCAATTGTTCCGATGTAAACAAACTCATCTGGCTCGAACAAAAAGTTTTTGTTGTAATCTATCCATACAGAAACAGATTGATTGTACCAGCCATAACCAATTTCAGTTTCAAAATTATAGGTTTTTCCTTTTTCAACATTGGCTTTTTTTGTAGTAAAATCATTAAAACCATTTGCTGAACATGCTGAAGTGTTATCTAAATCAGCAAACTTTACATTCTTTATAACTGCGCCATCAGAACAGTCTAGCGTTGGTTCGCAATACGAATCTCGCACGTCTATAAAACATTTAACTTTTCTATCCACGAATTCGTAATCGTTATTTCCGCAGCTAGAATTAAGGTGTGTATAAAACCTTACCACTTTGTCAACCTCTGGCGTATAGACAAGTTTCGCCGTACCTGAGGCTAAAACTGTAGGATTGTCCGTATTCTCAGCAATTGTTATAAAAGGCTGTCCATAATCCATCGTTCCTGAAAATTCATAGGAAACATCTTTTGTCAGTTTCACCAAAGTGTACTCTCCCGTAAAACCCCATTCTGCAACAACTTCCGAGCTATTATTACAAACTGGCGTAACTACAGCGGAAGGATAAGCTCCGTTAGGCGCGGTTGTACAACCCGAAATTTGTGCATTGACAATACTCCCTAGAGATAACACACTTAGAGAAAATAAAAAATTCTTCATAATAATATCTATTTTTTAACAAGCGCGAAGGTATAAAAACAAAACTTAGAAAAGTATTTTAATAATTAGCAATATCGTTACAAAGTATGTACAAAAGGTTTTAAATTGGAACTTAAAAAATTGAGTCCACGTATTTCACACGACTTTAATACTGATTTTTTAAAATATTAATGAATTTTACTTTTTTAACATTAAAAGTCTAAATTTGCACCGAATGAAAGAATTGATTTTAAAACAGAAACAAGTTTTATTTTTTATTATCGCCGGTGGACTGAGTGCCATTGTTGAGATCGGGAGCTTTAAAATCTTTAGCCTTAGCATTCCCAAAGTATTTTCGTGGGAATATAATCTATATGGTATAAAATATCCTTTGAGCAATATTTTTTCAACAAGCTGTGGCATTATCACCAATTATTTCTTGAGTATTTGGTTTGTTTTTGAAAGAGGAAAATATTCCAAAAGTCGAGAATTTGTTTATTTCATGGTAGTTTCTGCAATGTCAACCATCTTAAGTTTAGCATTGTTCCAGATATTTTTCCACTACGTCTTCACAAGTTATTTTGATGCTAAATTTTTCACATTCTCTCCAGAAATGATTAGTAAAATTGCTGCCATTATCACGGTTTCGGTTCTTAACTACAGCATCAAAAAAAGAGTAATTTTTAACGGATAGCTAACGATGACAATCCTACTCAACATACTTTGGCGTGTTTGGATGATTATTATAGGATTGGTATTCACTATCATTTGGGGAATTCCTGTGTATCTATTATCCTACAGAAAAGGTCATTATAAATACGCTTATAAATTTATTAGGCTATGGGCATATTCCATGTATTTCGGGATGGGAATGCGGTACAAACGTATTAATATTTCGAAGCAGAAAATTTTGAAAAGCCAACAATATGTCTTTGTTTCCAACCATACCTCCATCATGGACATTATGCTAATGTTAATTCTCGTTCCGGATCACCCACTTTGTTTTGTAGGTAAAAAAGAATTGGTGAAAATTCCGATTTTTGGCACAATCTACAAACGTGTTTGTGTTATGGTGGACCGAAGCAGCGCCCGAAGTCGTGCCGATGTCTATCGTCGTTGTGCAGAAAAAATGCAGGAAGGTTGCAGCATTGTTATCTTCCCAGAAGGCGGAGTACCAGATGACACCCATGTGCTTCTTGACGATTTCAAAGATGGCGCCTTTATTTTATCCACAAAACACCATTTCCCTATTGCATCCTTCACATTTGCTGGACTGAAAGAAATGTTTCCGTTTAATAATAAAAAAGGGTATCCAGGTTCTGCAAAAGCCTATTTCAACGGTATATACGAGCCAGGCACATCGATACCGGAATTAAAAAACACAGTATATCAAGACATTAAAAATATTCTAAACAAGTATTATCTTATTAATAAATAATTATATTTGTTAACATATTTTTATTAAATGAATCAAAATAACGAACAAACCAAGTGGTCGCAGTTTACGTCTTTGGTTATTGTATTTTTCTTTTGGGGATTTGTTGCAGCAAGTAACGATATTTTGATCCCGGTTTTTAAAAAATGGTTTGTCTTATCACAATTAGAATCGCAGTTGGTAGCTTGGGCATTCTATGCTGCCTATTTTGTAGGATCGGTGATATTTTTCTTAATGTCTCTCAAAACCGATCTTCTTCAAAAGTTTGGCTATAAAAAAACGCTTTCTGTAGGACTTGTGATTTCGGCAATTGGGGCATTTTTATTCTTCCCTGCCGCAGCTACAGCTAATTTTTGGTTTTTCTTATCGGCTTTATTTATTGTAGGTTTAGGCTTTTCGGTACAGCAAATTGTTGCCAATCCTTTAGCAATTAAAATGGGAAGTCCCAATACGGGCGCTCACCGTTTAACAATGGCTGGCGGTATTAACTCGCTCGGGACGACAATAGGCCCAATCTTGGTGGGCATTGCACTTTTCGGAACTGGAAATAAAAAAGAAGTAATCCCTAGCGATCTTAGCAAAACCGAAACTTTGGTTTATGAATACAACACTTTAAAAACCGAACTAGAAAACAATATTCTTGATTTAAAAAAAGATACGCATGTTGCCTCCAAAGAAAAACTAGAAACCGCAACTAAAGTCAATGAGCAAATCGCTCAACTTAACAGTGGACTTTCTGCATTAGAAGCAAACACTACAGCTTCTGAACAACAACTAGATGAACTTTCAAAACAACTAGACACCACAAAGAAACTATCTGCAAATACACTTTATCCAAAGGAGTTTGTAAAAGAAAAAATGGATATGGTTAAAATACCATTTTTAGTATTGGGCATTGCATTTATATTGGTTGCGATTTTTATGTTGTTTTCCAAAATTGAAGATCCAGCAAAAGAGGAAGAAGCCGAAATTGATGAAGCTCCAGAGAAATTTAACATTGCAAAATATCCACAACTTATTTTAGGAATGATCGCCATTTTCCTATATGTCGGCGTGGAAGTTTCCATTATTAGTAATCTTCCCGCTTTATTACATACGAGAGAATTCGGAAGTGTTTTAGAAAACAATATAGCGCCATTTATCTCTTTGTATTGGGGAAGTTTAATGATTGGACGTTGGAATGGGAGCATCAATGTTTTTAACACCTCAAAAAGCATCAATTTGATTTTAAAATTCGTTGTACCATTCATTGCTTTTGGGATTATAATTTTCGCTAATAACTTGAGTGGAAAAGATGTAAGCTCTTTCTACATCTACCCTATTTGGATTTTAATTTTCGTATTGATGAGTTTTATTGGCGGAAAAAACGCGGGAAAAACTTTAATGATTTTTGGTCTTGCAGGAATTCTTATGATGATATGTGGTTTGTTTTACCCTGACAAAAATATCGCAAAATATTTCTTGATTTCGGGTGGTCTTTTCTGCTCCATTATGTGGCCTGCCATATTTGATTTGGCCATTGCTGGGCTGGGAAAAAATACAGGGAAAGCCTCATCTTTTCTTATCATGATGATTTTGGGTGGTGGTATTGTTCCATTGGTACAAGGTGCGATCTGCGATATCGATAACAGCACATCTGGCGAAAACGGAATTTTTGGAATGACTTATACACATTTTTCGTATATTATTCCGGCGCTGTGTTTTCTATACATCGCATTTTATGGTTACATAACCCCAAAAATTTTGAAAAAACAAAATATCGTAATTAATGAATCGATTGAATAATAAATCATTTTTAAATAAACGAAATATAATTTGGGCAAGCCTTTGGCTTGCCCAAATTCTTACATTCTATCTTCTTTCTTTATCAGAAGTCACTGTTCAGTATTTCGTACGATTTTACGAATGGCAAAAAGCCTTTCATCAATCTTTATTTAGTAAAATCACCACTTCCGTTGGCGATATTCTGTACATACTCTTGATTGTTGGATTAGTTTACAAATTATATTTAATAATAAAAAAGAAAAGTCAATCATCAGTAATTCAACTATTAATAAGTCTCAACATTTTATACTTTGTTTATCAAATATTCTGGGGTATGATGT
This sequence comes from Soonwooa purpurea, assembly GCF_053891095.1. Taxonomy (NCBI): domain Bacteria; kingdom Pseudomonadati; phylum Bacteroidota; class Flavobacteriia; order Flavobacteriales; family Weeksellaceae; genus Soonwooa; species Soonwooa purpurea. Next base: position 58,442 of record NZ_JBSSMA010000010.1, on the reverse strand, counting down.
ACTTTCAGCCACCTATTATGCAAGTTGATACTAAAAAAGAAATTCCGATTGAAAAATTAAAATCTTTATCAATAAAATATCTTAAACTCTGCATTCAGGATCGCGAAGTCCTTCAGGAGAATAAAAGTGGTGTTTTTGAACTTAAAAATTTTGAACAATCTAAAACCGACATTATCGCAGCGCAATCCAAAATCCCTTCAGAATTCAATCAAAAACAAATTACAAACTTTGTCAATCTAAAACCGAGCATTTATAGTCACATTATGAGTTATACTGGAATTTTGGGCTATTACAATCCGTTTTCTGGAGAAGCGCAGTATGACGCCAATTTACCCGACAGCTACACAGCTTTTACACTTTCTCACGAAGCTGCTCATCAACTAGGATATGCGCGAGAACAAGAAGCTAGTTTTATCGGATTTTTAACTTGTCAATATTCTGACAAAGCGGAGTTGCGGTATTCTGCCAATCTATACGCATTAAAAAATATATTAATAAATATTCAACAAGTTGATCCCAATTGGGTTAAAACTATTTTAGAACAATATTCGGAGAAAATGCGGCGAGATCGTAATAATGAGTTGGCTTTCAGAGATCAGCACGACAGTATTTTAAGCAGTATTTTTAGTTGGACGAATAATTTATTTTTAAAATCGAATCGGCAAGAAGGAAGCGTCACCTATAACTATTTCATTTATTTGCTACTCAACTATGAGACATAAAAAAAAGAACCGTATCATAGATACGATTCTAAAAACACAAATGATGAAAAAAAATTTATTGCCTTTGCTTCGCACTACTGCTTTTCTAAGGCGTTGTAAATGTATAACATATTATTTAATAAAAAAAACTTTAATTCATTATTTTCAACAAATAAATTATCTTAAAAATTAATTTATTACAAATGAGATATTTACATTTCAAATTTAACATTTGTAACATAAAATAAAAAAGCATCCTAGATTTAGGATGCTTTTTTTGGGGTGAATGATGGGTCTCGAACCCACGACCTTCGGAACCACAATCCGACGCTCTAACCAACTGAGCTACAATCACCGTTTTGCGTGTGCAAATATAGAACAATATTTTTAACTATCAAATAAAATTATCAAAATTTTTAACGGCTATTAATTTTTCACACGTAAACCCCTCAGCATAAGCAACTCCCGATAATCTTCCTAAATCTTGGGCACGATAAGTTAGGCTCTCCAGAAAGTCTTTTGTGGCAATTGGCGTCATTGGCTCGTTAGAAGTAGGATCATAAAATTGTGTTTTATAAGCCATACACGCTTCTATTTTCGTATCGAGATAATCTGATATATCAACAACGAAGTCTGGCGTTACATTTTTCCATTGGATATAGTGCAAAACCAAGCGTGGTCGCCACACTTCTTGAGATTGGCCATCAATTTCTGTTTCTATCTTTCTTAACCCCGAAAGAAAACAGGCATCAGAAGCTAGTTTTGCAGCTTTGGCATGATCTGGATGGCGATCATCGATAGCATTAGCTAAGAGAATATCTGGTTGATATTTTCTTATCATTTTTACAATTCGCAGTTGATATTCTTTAGAATTATTAAGAAATCCATCTTCCATTTTAAGATTTTCTCTTGCAGAAACTTTCAAAATTTCCGCAGCATTAGCAGCTTCACCGGCTCTAGTTTCATTAGTCCCGCGCGTCCCCAATTCACCTTGTGTAAGATCTATTATGGCTACTTTCTTGCCTTCTGCAATCAGCTTAGCTAAAGTCCCTCCACAACCTAACTCTACATCGTCCGGGTGCGCACCAATAGCAAGAATATCGACTTTCATTTAATTATTTTTTTCAAATTTAAACATAAATAAAAAAATCCCGCAAGAATTGGTTGCGGGATTTTTATGTTAAGTAAATTAATTACTTAAATATTTCACTAAGTTAACAGCATCTTGATAAGTTGGGTTAAGTACCACAGCTCTATCTGCATATTCTTTTGCTTTTACCTTATCAGAATCTCTATTAAAATAAGCGATTGCAAAGTAAGCGTAAGAAAGTGATTCTTTGTTAGCCTCGATGTCTGCAGGATTTTTAGAAGTCAAATCAATATATTTTTGATAAGCGCCTAAAGCTAAATCGGTATTACCTCCTTGCTGATAAGCATAAGCTAATGAATTATAAGCGGGTGCCCAATCTGGAAGCAACGAAGTTAGCTTATGCCAAGTTAACACAGCACCATTCCAGTTTTTAGCTTCTTGGTATGCTTGTGCCAAATGCGCTAAAGATGTTGTATCATCTGGGGTTGCAGCTACTTTTTGTTTAAGTGCTTCAATCTGTGGATTTGTTGGACCTTGGTCAGCTGCTGCTGCGCTGAAACCTCCTTTTATTTTTGCTAATTCTTCATCCCACTTCATTGTGTCGTCTTTCGCAGCTTTAGCGATAACAATTTTTGATTGAACCATCGCTTCCAATTCTGCTTTTTTAGCTTCGTCTTTTTCGTCTTTTGCTATACCTGCAGCAATTAAACCATAAAGGCCTTGATCCGCTGGTAAAACTCTTGCCTTATCAACAGAACTAACAAATTTGTCTAAATTCTCCTTAGCTGCAGCATATTCTCCAGAACCATATTGTATATAAGCGCGAAGTTTATACTTAATAGGATCATCAACTTTATCAAATACTTTATCTAAAGTCGTTTTAGCATTAGCATAATCATCATTGATGAAATATAATTTTGCAATTTCTAACTGTGTAGAAGGGTCTTCATCTGCATACTGAGAATATTTAACCAAACTTTGAGTAGCTTCTGCATTTCTTTGATACTTCATGTTAAATCCTGCCATCGCTTTGTAAGCTGGTGCGTATGAAGGATCAATTGCAATCGCTTTATCCAAATTGTCTTTTGCTTTTTGCCATTGTTGAGCCGCCATCCACAATGTCGCAATTCTTGTATACACCGAAGCTTTGTTCTTAGCTACTGGCAATGCATTTTCGTAGGCAGAAAGTGCATTTCCTGCTAATTTAGGATCATTGGTTGATTTTAGTCTATACGCGTCACCTAGCGTATAATAATAGTTAGCTGGTACGCCTGTTTTTTGAGATCTTTCAATAGCTTTATTAAGGAACTCAATTGCTAAATCAGGATTATTTGTTTTTTCATAAATTGTTAAAGCTTCTGCTGCACGGTACAAAACTTCAGCATCTTTTTCTCTAGAATCTTTTACAATTTGACGAAGATCATTTTCACCAGACTTGTCACCTTTCCCTATTTTGATAGACGCCAAACCTACTCTGTTTAAATAACTTTTAGGATCTTTAGCTAAACCTAAATCGAAATATTCTTTGGCTTTATCAAAATTTGGCTCGAATTGAGTTAAGTAAGTATTTCCTAAATAAAAATAATTATTAGCAGAGGGATCTTTCGTAATTAGATCATTAAAGTTTTGTCTTGCTTTTGCATATTTATGACTGTCTACATACACCACACCTTCTTGTACTGATTGTGCAAACGCAAACTGCGAGAAAAATCCAACAGCAGCTGTCAAAACAATTTTCTTAGAATAATTCATTATAAATTTATTTTTAGTTTATTTAAATATTGAACATGGAGTGAAACACAAGTTTCAGACCAAAAATAATTTTGAAATTGTAAATTTTGTTAATATTAACGCATCTGAACTTCGCGGCGATAAATGTTATAAGGTTGCAAACCTTCTTTCTCAACAACAATCTGTCCCAACTGCGTACATGCAAATCTTATGAAACCATTACCCAAGCCATAATAACCTTCGTTTGTAATAAAGTATAAAACCCTAGTAAAAGGATATTGCATATTTTGTAAATTGTCAACAGTTGGTGTATAAGACACGCCTTTATCAACTATAGGCAAAATATTAATCTTTTCTCGGAGTTTAATAGCTTCTTCACCATAAGGTCTGGAAATTGTATTAAGACTAATTACCCCTATTTTATCTGGATATTTGTCTAATTCTTTAACAATATTTTCATTGCTTTTAATAACAGAATATTTCAAAGCTGATGCTTTAACATTAAATTCTTGAGCAATAAAATTAATATTACTAGAATTGGCACCGTCAAAAATTAAAGTTTTTTCATCAGATGAAATTCGTTGTTTTATATCATCAACAGAAAGCTCTTTTAGTGATGTATTATTTTTAGAAACCACAAAGACCAATGCATCAGCCGCGAATTTCGCTGGTTGCCAAGGTAAATCAATCTTCTTATCATAAGCTTCTTTTTCAGATTTAGTCAAATTACGAGACATTACAACAAGCCTTGTATTTCGATCTAATAAATCTAGAAAGCCTAAATCTTCTTTTTTATAAGTAACATTAATCTTTGTACTCGGATTCAGCGCCATGTAACGTTCTGTTAGTGCTTCAACAACACTTTTGAAAGACTCGTCTGCCTCCATGGTAATTGTACCTTGAGCGGGCGTATCCAAAGGTTCAGATTTTGATTTATTACAAGAAAAAATAATAATGAAAACAAAAACTACTAAAAAACTATTCTTCATAACGGCTTTCTCTAATTTTTTTAATAGCACGAAAAATACGAAAGATTCCATAAGCCACTAAAAGTGCACCCAAAGGATAAGCTAAATTGGGTTCTATTGGGACAACAAAAAATTTATAAATAATTACCACAACACCTAAAACGGCATAAAAGAATCCGGTAACCACTGATAACCAATTAAACATCATAAAAACAAAGATACAAAAAAAGAGAAGCCGAAGCCTCTCTTTCTTATGTTAATAAATGCTAATTATTGAAAATCCATCGTAAAAGGAATTCCGTAATATGATCTTACGGCTTCCCCATCTTTCTTACCAGGCTTCCACTTTTTTAATTTTTTAACATTTCTTATCGCTTCGTTATCAAAATCATTGTTACCAGATTTCTGTATTATTTTAACATCAGAAACAGTACCATCTCTTTCTACTACAAAACGAAGTTTAGCGGTCAATTTACCTTCACCTCCATCAAATAAGGAAGTGTCGAAATTATTTGATAAGAAACTCCTAAGTGCATTCATTCCTCCAGGATATTCTGCTGATTGGTCAACTGAATCATATACCTCGGTTGTGCTGACAGCTGGTTTTGCCTCTATCGTAACACCTTTACCAGTAGATGGTGGTGGCGGTGGCGGTGTGAAATCTGGCTTCTTAACCCCTTCCTGATTAATAAGACCTGTAGTTGTCTCCAGCTGTTTTGTAATTGGCGGTGGAGGCGTTTCTACTTTTGGTTCTCTCTTAGGCTCAGGAACAACATTCTGAATGATTTCAATCTTCTCAGGCTCCTCTTTTGGTGGAGGTGGTGGAGGTGGTTCCTCTTCTTTAGGTTGTTCTAAGACTGGTTGATCTGGCAAAATCTCAATAAGATTCGCATCAACTTCAGTGGCTTCTTTAGCGTTCATCTGTTGAATTTTCAGATAAACAAAAGGTGTAACAACAGCAAGGAAGAAGAAAACAGTTCCTAAAATGAATGACTTAGTCAATAATTTCGGATAGTCTGTTCTTAATTCATAAGCACCATACTCCTTATTTCTATTCTGAAATACAATCTCATCTAATGATAGATTATCTGGATTGTAATTTGAATTGTCTGACATTTTCTTAATATTTAAGAATTAATTTGTAGCTGAAGATTATTGTTCTCCTACTTTCTTTTTATAAATAGCAACTTCCCAAGGTTTGATATCGGTAACCCCATATCTTTCGTTTTTAGTAATTGCCATTTCGTCAAGAATATCTACAAAGTTTTTATATACTGCATCATCTGTTGGCTTAATGATCACTGTAAACATATTTTGATCTGCCGCACCAGCTTTTGCTTGCTCTATTATCTTAGTAATCCCTTCTCTATCATAAGTTGTCTCTTTCAAAGTCTCGTCGTTAAGACCTGCTTGATCTTGTTGATGATAGAAAACTCTATTATCTTTCCCAATAATAATTGAGATCGAATTGCTCAATTTAATCTCAGTATCCGGTGGTGTCTGGTTTTTATCTTTCGGTTTTGCCGGAAGACCAAGATCCATCACATTAGGCTTACTGAATGTTGTGGTAAACATGAAGAAGGTAATCAATAGAAACCCTAAGTCCACCATCGGCGTCATATCGACTCTGGTATTCTGCTTTTTGGAGCGTACCTTACCGCCTTTTCCGCCTTTTTCTTGTACTTGTACTTCTGCCATTTCTATTTATTATTTCCCTTCTTGAGATGTTATTAACCAAAACTTAAGAAAATCTATATCTCTCAAGCCTTCAAATAAGTCTTTAACTTTTGGATATTTTGTTGTTACGTCTCCTTTGATAGCTAACTTGTAACTAGGATTAACAGCCAAACTTTGTTCTACCCAATCGATAACTTGCTTATTAACGCTATCCAAAGGCACTCCTTTATCTGCTTTAAAAGTTTTCATTTGATCATCACTCAGTTTCAAATAACCTTTCAGCTGATTCATCGGAACACCGACTGTTTGCACTTTTGCAAATGCCACCTTTTCTTTATCGTCGAAAGTCATTCCGTATTTAGCACCCATTTTTTCTAATAACTGTACTCTTTCTGAGCCGTTATCTACTGGTGTAAAATAGAATTTACCTTCTGGTGTTACGTTGATGGTCATAAGACTTGCATCAGGTAACAATTTTTCTGATATTGAGGATGGCGGTTTGATTTGCTCCACATCAGGTTTTTTGAACTGAGTGGTCAAGATAAAGAATGTAAGCAGTAAGAAGGCAACATCACACATTGCTGTCATGTCGGTTACTACTCCATGTCTTTTTGGTTTAATTTTCGCCATTTTATTATTATTTCTTTAACTAACTTCTTGAACTACAAATTGCATGCTAGCAATTTTTATTTAACTGAGTTTTTCTTAGTTATACTCAGCGAAAGATTGTTGGATACTCATAGAGATTTCGTCAATCTTATAAGTTAAACCATCAATTTTAGAAGTAAAGAAGTTGTAGAAAATAATCGCGATAGCTGAAGTACCAATACCTAAAGCCGTATTAATAAGTGCTTCAGAAATACCGATTGATAACGCAGCAGCATCAGGTGTACCACCACCAGAACCTAAAGCGTGGAACGCCTTAATCATCCCGATTACCGTACCTAAAAGTGCAATAAGGGTTGCAACTGTACCTAATGTAGAAAGAATGTTCATGTTTTTTTCTAACATTGGCATTTCAAGAGTTGTAGCCTCCTCGATTGACTTGTTAAGAGCGATCATTTTTTGCTCTTTGTTAAGCGTGTTGTCTTTTGCTAAAGCTTTGTAAGTCGTAAGACCTTCTTTAACAACATTACCAACAGAACCTTTTTGTCTGTCACACTCATCCATAGCCTCATCAATCTTGTTTTGGTTAAGTAAGCTTCTAACTTTCATTACGAAGTTATCTAAGTTACCATTACCTGCAGCTTTCCCTAATACTAAGAAACGCTCGATCGAGAACACAACTACTGTAAGCATGAAAAGGATAAGAACGTGTACTACTGGACCACCCATGTAGATAATACCCATAAATCCTTCTGGGTGTAATTCTTTAGATTCTACCTCCGAAAAAGCTACTGATGCACCCGTTACTTTTGGGTTAGCAGCAAAGTTAGACGGATTACCTAGTACTAATAAATAAATAGCTAAAGCAACTAAGTAAAGAATTGGTAAAATTATAGCCGGATTAAGGCCTCCCTTTTTTTTAGCAATCACTTGCTCATCTGTGTTCGAAACATTCATTTCCATATTAAACTAAATTATAATTGTTATAAATTTTAATTGTGTAAAATAAAGTCAAATAAATTAAAAATGCAATACTTAAACAATAATTAACAACTAATTTACATAAGACATATGCACTTCCTAATTATTAAATTAATATTTTTTCTTTTTTTTTTTATTACATCTTCATCTATTTATTTTCCTCTATGATTTATATCGTAATATTTTAAATATATTTTTTTAAAATCGAAACACTTCAAATACTTAAACAGGTATTTAATTTGCATCAATATTCTATTTTTAAAGCACTATATTAATGATTTTTTTAGGAACAATAATCAATTTTTTAGGACTTTGCCCTCCCAAAATGTTAAGCACGCGCTCTTCTTTCATAATAATCGCTTCAATTTCTTGCGTATTTAAGTTTGCCGAAAGCGCTAATTTAAATTTCATTTTTCCATTAAAACTTACTGGATATTCGATTTCATCTTCCACCAAATAAGCTTCGTTCAATTTTGGAAACTTCACATATTCAATACTTTCATTATGTCCTAAGAGCTTCCACAATTCTTCACAGATATGTGGCGCATAAGGTGAAATAATCACCGCCAAAGGTTCTAGAATTGCACGTTTGTTACATTTCAGTTTCTGCAACTCGTTAACTGCAATCATAAAAGATGACACCGACGTGTTAAATGAAAAATTCTCAATATCGTAAACAACTTTTTTTATCAAAGTATGCAAGACTTTATACTCGGCCTTGGTTGGCTCTTCATCTGTTACTTCGAAATCATCGCCTGCAAAATAAAGATTCCAGAATTTTTTCAAAAATCCATAAACACCACTTAAACCTTGTGTGTTCCATGGTTTTGATTGCTCCAACGGGCCTAAAAACATTTCATAAAGACGAAGACAATCGGCTCCATATTCTTCGGAAATATCATCGGGGTTCACCACATTAAACTTCGATTTGGACATCTTTTCCACTTCGCGCTCGGTGATATATTTGCCATCTTCTAAGATGAATTCAGCATCAGCAAATTCTGGTCGCCAAGTCTTAAACGCCTCTGTATCCAGCTCATCCGACGTTCCTTTTAACAATGCAACATCAACGTGGATTTTTTGAGTTTGATGCTCTTTTGCTAAACTTTTAGAAACAAACGTATTAGTTCCATCAATTCTAAACACATAAGCACTCATTCCCAAAATCATCCCTTGATTAATCAACTTTTGGAAAGGTTCATTTTGTTCAATATAACCTCTGTCTTTTAAGAACATATTCCAGAAACGAGAATACAACAAATGTCCTGTTGCGTGCTCGCTTCCACCGATATACAAATCGACTTGCCCCCAATAATCTGATAATTCTTTTTTGCAGAACACCTCATCATCATGCGGATCCATATATCTTAAAAAATACCAAGAACTGCCCGCCCAACCTGGCATTGTTGACAATTCGATTGGGAAAACTTTTTCGTTGTCAATCAAGTCCACAGAAACAACTTTTTGATTGGCTTCGTCCCAAGCAAAATCTTTTGCATTTCCTAATGGCGGATCGCCATCTTCTGTTGGCAAATACTTTTCAACCTCTGGAAGCTCCAACGGAAGTGCAGATTCTGGCAATGTATATGGCAAATCGTTTTTAAAATAAATAGGAACTGGCTCGCCCCAATAACGTTGACGAGAAAAAATCGCGTCACGCTGACGATAATTAATCGTTCCTTCACCTATGCCTTTCTCCTGAATAACTTCAATGATTTTTGTTTTAGCTTCATCAAAGTTTAATCCATTTAAGAAATCGGAATTAATACATTTTCCGTCTTTTCCAACGAAGGCGTCTTGCTGGATATTTTCACCACCTTCAACCACTTCAATAATTTCTAAACCGAATTTCTTTGCAAAACGGTGATCGCGCTCATCATGCGCCGGAACCGCCATTACAGCACCTGTACCATAACCCATCAACACATAATCCGAGATATAAATCGGCATTTTCTTCCCCGAAAAAGGATTAAAAACATAAGCTCCCGTAAACGCTCCCGAAACAGATTTAACATCTGTCATACGGTCACGCTCCGTTTTCTTAGAAGTTTCAGTAATATAATTTTCTACTTCTGCCTTTTGAGCTTCCGTTGTAATTGTTTCCAACAAAGGATTTTCTGGTGCCAACACCATAAATGTCGAACCAAAAATTGTATCAGGACGCGTTGTGAAAACCTCGATGTAGTTGTTGTCAGCATCTTGGTTTTCAATTTCAAATTTAACTCTTGCACCTTGAGATTTCCCAATCCAATATTCCTGAGAATCTTTCAAAGGTTGTGGCCAATCCAAAGTTGAAAGACCTTGCAATAATCGTTCAGAATAAGCTGAAATACGCATGCTCCATTGCATCATTTTTTTTTGATACACTGGAAATCCGCCACGCTCTGACTTACCACCAATAACCTCATCATTCGCTAAAACTGTTCCCAATGCAGGACACCAGTTAACGGTTGTTTCCGCACGAAACGCCAAACGATAATTTAATAATATATCTTGTTTATCTTCTTCCGAAGCTGCACTCCATTCTTCAGCTGTAAAATCTAAAACTTCGTTTTGATTAGCATTAAGCCCCGAAGTTCCATTCTTTTCAAAATGTTGAATTAATGTGGAAATAGGCTCTGCTTTATCGGTTGATTTATTATACCATGAATGAAACAACTGAATAAAAATCCACTGCGTCCATTTATAATAAGACGAATCAGACGTCCGAATCTCGCGACTCCAGTCAAACGAAAAACCTATTTTTTTAAGTTGCTGCTCATATCTATTGATATTCTGCTCCGTTGTTAAAGCTGGATGTTGCCCCGTCTGTATCGCGTACTGCTCAGCTGGCAATCCAAAACTATCGTAACCAGCAGGGTGCAACACGTTAAAACCTTGATGCCTTTTGAATCTCGCATAAATATCTGACGCGATATACCCGAGTGGATGCCCCACGTGAAGCCCCGCTCCCGACGGATACGGAAACATATCTAGTACATAAAATTTAGGCTTTGAAGTTGCGTCTGATGTTTTGAAAGTTTGGTCTACTTCCCAAAACTTTTGCCACTTCTGCTCAATCTGCTGATGATCGTAAAACACTGTTAAAATAATATTTGGTAGTTAATAATTCTATCAATCCTGACTTTACCAAACATTAACATCTTTAAAAACCACTTTGCAAAGATATAAATTTTTAAACAAATCGGTTTTAAAAAATATTTTTTCTGATAAAATCCAAAATTTCAGATAATATTTAGAATCACATTTGATTTATGAAATTCTAAAAAGACCTCCAAAGATAACCAATTTGCTGCATATTTAACTAATTTTATAATATTAAGAAAGCATGAAAACTTTATAACAGCGTTATAAAAGCCTACTTTTGCACGGATGAGAAATTTCTTGCGTATTTTATTTTTAATTGGAATTTTGTTTTCGCCTTGTAATATGAAAGCAAGCATATTGCATTTTGCAACACAGCAAGATTTCAATTTTGATAAAACATCGCCGAATAAATCTCAAGTTTTTGAATATTCTAATTGTGACAAAACCGAAAATGAGCAAATTGTTAAAAGCTTAAAAACCTTATCAAAATTCACTCAGCCAGATTTTCCGACGGTCAACAATTTTGTAAAACACATACACTCCAAAGAAAATACGAAATTTTTCAGCGAAACTCAAAAACTCGCAAAACCACGTCTTTTCTTACTTTATTCCCAACTCAAAATCGCCATGTTTTAATTTAATTATTCTGAAAAAAAATCATTTAATTAAATAAAACATTATGAACAAAACTCTTACAAATGCTTTTCCCAATGCAGGACTAGCACTTCGTCTGGTAATTGGCTGGACTTATTTTTCCGCATTTTGGCGCCGCCTAATTTTAGAAAACAAACTCGACCCTGAAGTTCCTGGATATATTGGCGAAAAATTCAATCACTTTCTACCAAATGCCCTTTTTATAAAACCTTTAATAGAATACCTTGTCAGCAATCCTGAAATTCTTCTTACAAAAATGTGGATTTTCACCATTGTGGAAGGCATCGTAGGATTATTATTAATGCTCGGCTACAAAACCCGACTCAACAGCCTTGTTGTAATGTCTTTAGCTCTGGGCATTTTACTCGGTTCTGGATGGATTGGGACAACTTGCTTAGACGAATGGCAAATTGGCGTTTTAGGAATCGCTGGAGGATTTACCTTATTTCAATTGGGTGGTGGCAAATTTTCGATTGATGGACTTTCCAAAAATTTTATTCTAAACGAAGAAACATGGAATGAAAAATTAAATCTAAAATTCTACACAGCATTTTTAGCCATCAGTTTTTTAATATTCGGACTAACACTTTACACAAACCAAGTTTTCCATGGTGGTGTTTACGGAAAACTTCACAACAAATCTGTAAAGCCAAAATTGGAAATCACGAATTTAAAACAAATTGGAAACAAAGTCAGTTTTGAAGTTATGAGAATTGAAGGCGCGGATGTTTACGGATCTTTTTTAATAAAAATCGATTTTGTAGATCGATTGGGAAACACCGTTAAATCCTTAAACATGGAAGATCTCAGCAATCTAAAAAAGGAACAAATACACAATTATTATGTTGCGAAAATAAAACCACACCAACACAGTTTGCTATTTCCACTTGGCGCAAAAGCGAATATAAACTTTGAAATCAACCAACCTGTTCATCAAATTATATTAACCGACATCAGCGGCATCACATGGAAAGCTGAGATTTCAAAATAAACTCAAGAGCCGAAAGGCTCTTTTCTTTTTTATTAAATTTGCAAAAAACACAGAATGCCCGAAGTTTCGATTATCACACCGAGTTACAATTCTGAAAAATACATCACAGAAACGATACAATCCGTTCTATCTCAAACCTTAACGGATTGGGAATGGATAATTACCGATGACAAATCGTCGGATAAAACCGTGGAAATCATCGAACAATACAAGGATCCAAGAATTATCCTGATAAAATCCAAAGAAAATGCTGGCGCTGGACATGCCCGAAATCTTTCTCTAGAAAAAGCCACTGGACGATTCATCACCTTTTTGGATGCTGATGACTTTTGGGAACCAAGTTTCCTTGAAGAAATGACCAGCTTTATGAAACAAGAAAAAGCAGAACTTGCGTATTCCAATTATGCGCGCTGTAACGAAAATATGATTCCGCAGATTGATGATTTTAAAGCGGATATTGTTGTTACTTTTGAGAATTTGTTGAAAACGTGCCGCCTTTCTTTACTCTCCTCAATGTACGATTCGTCAAGAGTTGGTAAAGAATATTTCCCAAAAGGAAGCAAACGCGAAGATCATGTCATGTGGCTTAATCTTCTCAAAAAAATTAAAAAAGGCCAACCACTTCCTAAAACGATGGCAAAATACAGAATGCATCCCACCAGCGTTTCTAGAAATAAAAAAAACATCATCAAAGACCAATATTTGGTTTACAAAGAACACATGAATTTTTCGACGATTAAATCTTTGTATTACACCGCAAACTGGGCTATGAACGGCTTTATGAAATATTCCAAACTATTTAATTAGTTGACTTTTCTGGAAAGTAAGAAAGAATTTTTGACATTATTTTTTTGGTAGCATCTGGCTGCGATTCTACAAAGAATCTAGCATTTTCTGCCATTTCGTGCAATGTTGAGATTTCTCCTATTAGCGTTCTATTGTCACTTTTAATTAATTCTTCAACAAAACCCGCTAAAGCAAATTCATCGGAAAAACTTTTTCCGCCATTCGTTTTTATTAAAGCATCCGCCTCTGGATTTTTTTTGTATTGATCACCAAAAAACACCGGAATCCCAAATGCCGCCGCTTCCAAAATATTATGAAGACCTGCATTATGAAAACCTCCTCCAACAACTGCAACATCTGCATAAGAATAGAGTTTTGATAACAAGCCAATACTATCAATAATCAAAACATTAGCATCTAATTTTGTTTGCTTGGTAATATTGCTGTACAACAAAGCTTCTGGAAATATTGTTTTGAGATGATGAACGCGTTTCAAATCGTGGGGCGCAATAATCAACTTTGTCTTGGGTAATTTTTTATGCAAAACCTGCGCAATCTTTTCTTCGGCTTCCCAAGAACTCCCTACAACAACACATCTACGATCAAAAATATACTCCGATATCAGCGGAATATGATTATCTCTTTTTTCGAGTTGCTTCACCCTATCAAATCGTGTATCGCCCGTAACCGAAGATTGATCCAAACCTACACTTTTTGCTAGCGCGGAACTGGCAACTGTTTGATGAAAAATCCAAGCAACACAAGCCTTAAGCTGTCGCACGAACCAATTACCATACATTTTAAAAAAAACCTGACCTTCATAAAACAAAGCCGACACAACAAATATTTTGGTGTTTTTTGATTTTAAAACCCTTAGCAAATGATACCAATAATCATATTTAACCGTGAAGAATATTTCAACATCCATTTGATCCACCAATCGCTTCATCGTCATTCGTCTATCGAAAGGCAAATAGATCAGCAAGTCTGCTGGGTTATCTTTTTTAATCACATTTTCATAACCTGATGGCGAAAAAAAGCTTACAAGAATTTTAGAATCAGGAAACTCTGTTTTAAGTTGCTGCAAAACAGGCAAACCCTGCTCGTATTCTCCAAGACTAGCGGCATGCATCCAAATAACTGATTGATTTTTTAAATTACATTCTACCAATCCCAAAGCAGCGCGACGCCCTAACAAGCCCTTTCTAGCTTTTGCGTTGAACAGTGCAAGCAACTTAAAAACAAGTATAAATAATTCAATAAAGACAGAATATAGTACAGCCATTTTTTTTTAAATATATGAGTTTTCAAAATTACACATTTTACGAAAAGCCTTTTGAAATAGACTTTATAAAAAGTATTAATATTTTTTGAAATAATTTTTAAAAATGATTTGCGCTAATAAATAAAAGTCCTATATTTGCAATCTGAAAATCAAAAGATAATTACGAACTAAATATATTAGTGATGAGTAAAAGAACATTCCAACCATCGGAGAGAAAGAGAAGAAACAAACACGGTTTCAGAGAAAGAATGTCTACACCTAACGGTAGAAGAGTATTAGCTGCTAGAAGAGCGAAAGGCAGAAAGAGATTAACTGTAAGTGCGGCACGCGCTAAGAGATAATTTTCTTTAATTATCATATACAAAAACATGCTTGAAAGCAAATCTTTCAAGCATTTTTTGTTGTTAAAAAGTTATAAAAGTTAAACTTAGGCCAAAAGTTTTCCTTATTTTTGGGATATTATTCGATTTTATCGAAGTTTAATACACAAGATTTTAACTATGCCACATAGAAACGAAAGCGGAGAAAACATTATCAATCTTAATAATGCCAAAATTGTACAGAAGAATTTTACAGTTCTTAACAATGTCAACCTCCATATCCAGAAAGGAAAATTCTGTTACCTTATCGGAAAAACAGGTGCCGGAAAAAGTTCTTTACTAAAGGTTCTTTACGGACATCTTCCGTTGCAAGGCGGCAATGGTGAAGTTGCTGGTTTCAACCTTGCCAAACTTCGCCAATCAGACATCCCAAATCTAAGAAGAAAACTAGGAATTGTGTTCCAAGATTTTCAACTTTTAACAGACCGAAATATTGAAAAAAACCTTCTATTTGTTCTACAAGCAACAGGTTGGACTGATAAAATTAAAATGGAAGATCGCATTAACGAGGTGCTTTCCAGCGTTGGGATGAAAACCAAAAAACACAAAATGCCACACCAACTTTCTGGTGGCGAACAACAACGTGTGGCAATTGCAAGAGCTTTATTAAACCATCCTCAGCTTATTCTCGCTGATGAACCAACCGGAAACCTTGATCCTGAAACATCTAACGACATTATGACGTTGCTTAAAAATGTCGCAACAGAAAACAACTGTGCCGTAGTCATGGCAACACACGATTACCACATGATACAAAATTTCCCTGGCGAAGCTATCCGTTGCGAAAATGGACAAGTTAGCGTCCTAGACACATCGGAATTATTCGAATAAAATTTGAGAGATTAAAAAAAATAAAAAAGCACCTAAAATTGGTGCTTTTTTTATGATTTGAAAAGATGAAAATCTTTAGTCAATTCTAAATATTGATCCGAATATTGACGGGGTGATTTTTCAATGACAAATTCTTCTTTTATAATACGATCTGCTTTCAATTTTGAAAATTCTAAAACAGAACGTCGTACTTCTCCTCCAACAATTCCTCTTATCGAAACATTTCGTTGTAAAAACAAATTTTCCTTTTCACACAAGGAAATAAAGACTTCTTCATCTTGTCTAGGAATGATAACAATTAAGCTTCCAAAATCATTCAATAATTTAGAAGATGATTGAATTAATGTTTTAAAATCTAGTTCAATTTTTTGACGAGCAACAACATCTTTGGAAGAAGAGTTAACTTGAAAGTAAGGCGGATTGGAAAATATGGCATCAAATTTCATTTCAGAATCAAAAGTTTTAATATCCTTTAATTCTGCTGTTAAACGATTTGCAAATGGTGAGGCTTTAAAATTTGAAGAAGCTAATTCTACAGCTATCCGATTAACATCAACACCTAAAATATTAGTTTGAGGAAAACGCTGCGCCAACATCATCGCAATAACACCCGTCCCCGTACCAATTTCTAAAACGTTTTTTGCATGTTCTAAATCCGCCAAAACACCTAACAATACAGCATCTGTACCGACACGAAAAACCTCAGAATCTTGTTTTATATCAAATTGCTGAAAACGAAAAACATTCATTTCTTATATTATTTACATATTCGTTGGCAACATAATCGTAAATTTCGATCCTTTGCCAAGTTCGGATTTCACAGTAATTTCGCCGCCATAATCTTCAACCATCTTTCGGACCATCGTAAGTCCAAGTCCCATCCCGGAGCTTTTTGTTGTAAAATTAGGCTCAAAAATTTTCACTAATTTTTCCTCAGGAATCCCTACTCCATTATCTTCAACATTGATTTTTAATTTTTTATGAATATTTTCTATGTCAACATTTACAATCATTTTACGATTTGAATCTTGAGCCTGAATGGAGTTTGATATTAGATTCGTTAAAATCCTTGTCAAATAAATCTTATCCATCGAAACCATGATACTTTCTTTGTTAGAATGAACATAAATACGATTGGAAGAAAACACATTTGTCACATTTTTAATTTCGCTAACCACATCAAACTCCACATCGTTACGTTGTGGAAGTTTTGCAAACTCGGAAAACGCTGATGCCACCTCGGAAATAAGGTCAATCTGCTCAACGATAACTTTCGACATTCGCTTCACTTTAGTTTCTACTTCAGGATCTTCTGCGTCAAATTTGCGCTCGAAATTCTGAATCGTCAACTTCATCGGTGTCAGCGGATTTTTCACCTCATGCGCCACTTGTTTTGCCATCTCGCGCCACGCTTCTTCTGAGGCTTTGTACTGAAGTTTTTCTCGTTGATCCTGGATTTCCGCAATTAATTTATTGTAAGCCTTCACAAGACCATTGAGTTCATCATTTCGGTAATAACGGATTGGACGAATATTGTCATCAAAAAGATTTACAGAGTTTATAATATTCGAGAAACGCGTTATTTTTTTTGTTAAATTATTAGAAGTCACCCAACTGATCCATGCGCCGACCAAAATGATAATAACATTAATCAAAATAATGAATCCTAAATAGCGGTTGAATACTTGCAAATAAACATCTTCATTATGATACAATGGAAAATATACATAACCAATGCTTTCCAACATATTGTTTTTGAGAACCATATAAGAAGAGGTCACATCAGCTTTTAACTTCTTATCATACTCCGTTTTATCATATTGAAGGCCGTCTTTTTTAAGCTTTGCAAGAATATCATTGGGAATCTTTTTTTGTGGAATAAGCTGAGCATCTTTATTGGAAAGCAAATAGTCACCATTAAGGTCATAAACAATAATATCATGTTTGTTAATATCTGCAATTTCAAAAATTTTGTTACCTAAAACTTTTGGCAAATCATTCGCTTTAACCTCGGTATGACTCAGTGCATAATCCAAAGATGCCATAAGAGCCTCGGACTTACTTTGCTTATCGATTTTACTTTGTGTCATCGCATTATCACGCAATACCATGTACGACAAAAATGCTGAGCCAACTGTACTCAACAGACAGACAATTAAAAATCCGATAAAAATCCTATTCCGGAGACTATAGCCTTTATAATTACTTAATGACATTCTGTTTTTGCATCAATTTCGAAATATATTTTCCAATGATATCAAATTCTAGATTAACAACATCACCAACTTTAATATGTTTCATATTTGTAAACTCCCATGTATATGGAATTATCGCAACCGAAAACTGATTCGGCTGACTATCTGCCACTGTCAAACTTATACCATTAACAGTAATAGAACCTTGCGGAACTGTTGTATAGTTAACCTCTTCCTCATAAGAAATTGTCACAAAATAACTTCCATCCAAGTCTTCAATCTTAGCAACTTTTCCTGTTTTATCAACATGACCTTGCACAAGATGACCATCCAGACGACCTTCAAACTTCAAACAACGTTCGAGATTGACTTCTGTACCTACAGTCCATTTTCCGAGATTCGTTTTCTCTAAAGTTTCGTCGATGGCTGTTACTTTATATTGAGGCGCAGCAATTTCTACCACTGTCAAACAACAGCCGTTATGCGCAAGACTTTGGTCAATTTTCAACTCATTTGCAAAATCACATTCTAACGTGAAATCAACATTTGTTCCATTTTTTTCCACTTTCTGCACCTTTCCAGTTGCCTCTACAATTCCTGTAAACATTTTATTTTTTCAATCTAAATTAAACTTAAACTAATTCTTTATTCGATAACAACAGCGCTTAATTCTAAAAAATGTAAATTTGCTGTTCAAAATAATATTCAAAGATAATAAAATGAGTGCTAAGCATCATAAAGTAAGAGTGGGCATTTCGATAGGTGATTTCAATGGGATTGGTCCAGAAATCATTATGAAATCTTTAAAAGACAAGGCGATTACCGATTTTTTCACCCCTATCATTTTTGGTTCTGGTAAATTGTTTACTTATCAAAAAAATATTTTCAAATTACAGCATCTTAATTTTAATTACATCCAAAATGTAAAAGAAGCCGTTAATGGCAAAATCAATATGCTTAATCTTACTAAAGATAATTCTAATATTGAGTTTGGCGTTCCTACAGAAGAATCAACCAAATTTGCCATTCAGTCATTAGAAGCTGCAACCGAAGCTTTGCTAAATCGTGAAATTGATGTTTTGGTAACCGCGCCTATCAACAAAGACGAAATGTTGAAATATGGTTTCCAACACGCAGGGCATACTGGATATTTTGAAGAAAAGGCTGGCCGAAAAGGTGTTATGTTTTTAATAACCAACGATCTAAAAGTTGCCGTATCAACGCATCATATACCTTTGAAAGATGTTGCAGAAAATATTTCTAAAGAGAAAATTGTAAAGCAAGTACAACAACTTAATAAAACTTTAATTGAAGATTTCCAGATTGAAAAGCCAAAAATTGCAGTTTTGGGACTCAATCCTCACGCGGGTGATGGTGGCGTAATCGGGAAAGAAGAAATCGAAATTATCCAACCAGCCATCGAAGAACTTTTCAACAGAGGAACTTTGGCCTTTGGGCCTTATCCTGCTGACAGCTTTTTCCAACCAGAAAAATATAAAAAATTCGACGCTGTTTTAGCAATGTATCACGACCAAGGTTTAGCACCATTCAAAACCATTGCTTACGAAGAAGGCGTTAATTACACTGCTGGATTACCGATAATAAGAACATCGCCAGATCATGGTGTTGCCTATGATATTGCAGGGAAAAATCTTGCAGACGAACAGAGTTTTACAGAAGCTATATTTGCCGCAATCGAGATCTATAGAAACAGAATGGATTATATTGAGCTTCAGAAAGGCAAGTTGAAGCCAAGAGCTGTGAATGCGAAAGACAACTTTGATGAAGACCTTCCCTTTGAAGAAAACTAATCAATAAACTGAAACAGAAAAACTTTGATCCAATTTATTTTGTTATTTAAAAAAATTAAATTATTTTTGCAAACCGAATTTTATGGACAAATTCAAAAACTATAATATTGCATTCACTGGTTTAAAGACTGGAAAGCATGAGTTTAAATTTGAAGTAAATCAGGCGTTCTTTGATTTATTCGGGACTGAACAGGAGTTTACAAATCCTAAAATTGTAGTCGATGTTTTGCTAGACAAACACACAACATTTTTAGAATTCTGGTTTGATATACATGGTACAATAGAACTTACTTGCGACATTAGCAATGACGAGTTTGACTACCCTATCGAACACAAAATGAAAATTCTTGTTAAACAAGGGGAAGAGTATGATGACAGTAATGAAGAGGTCATTACAATTCCGCAAGGAGACAGCGATTTTAATATTGCGCAGTTGGTTTACGAAGGCGTTATCCTAAGTGTACCTATGAAAAAACTTTCTCCCAATCTAAAAGACGAAGATGATTATCATAAGCTTTTAGAAAAATACAGTCTCAAAGAAGAACCAGAAGAAGAAGAGTCACCAAATGATATAGATCCACGTTGGGAAGCTCTTAGAAAATTAAAAGATAATAATTAAGTATAACAATAATTCATAATAGAATTTAAAAAAAATCACTAGTAATGGCACATCCTAAGAGAAGACAATCGTCTACAAGAAGAGATAAAAGAAGAACACATTACAAAGCTGTTGCTCCACAATTAGCTAAAGACGCTACAACTGGAGAATTACACCTTTTCCACAGAGCACACTGGCATGAAGGAAAACTATACTACAGAGGAAAAGTAGTATTAGAAAAAACAGTAGAAGTTACTGAAGAAAACTAAGATATTTTTTATAAAAAATCTTATTCAACACATAAAAAACCACTCAATTTACTCAAAATAGAGTGGTTTTTTATTATCTTTGACTCTTAAATCAATTTACCGTATATGGATATTAAAGACATTCAAAATCTAATTAGATTTGTTGCAAAAGCAGGCGTATCTGAAGTAAAATATAAAAATAAAGACTTCGAAATCCTAATCAAGACTCCTCTAGGAGGCGAGCCAGTTAGTTATGTATCGCAGCCACTAGCTTACCAAGCACCTGTTGCTCAAGCGGCTCCTGCTGTTGCTCAAGCTGCCTCTACAGCAGAAGCAGCTCCAGCAGCAGATGACAGCAACCTTATCACAATAAAATCTCCCATGATTGGAACATTTTACAGAAAGCCATCTCCAGACAAAGACGTTTTTGTTAATGTTGGAGACTCTATAACTTCTGATAAAGTAGTTTGTGTCATCGAGGCGATGAAATTATTCAACCAGATCGAAGCGGAAGTTAGCGGAAAAATTGTTAAAATTTTAGTTGACGATGCAACACCAGTAGAATATGACCAACCCTTATTCTTGGTAGATCCATCATAAATTTAGTTAGAAGTTAGAAGTTAGAAGTTAGAAGTTAGATTACTAGCTTTTATGTTTCCTACTCATTATCTAATTAACTAATCATCTAATTAACTAATTAAATTATGTTCAAAAAAATATTAATTGCAAACCGTGGTGAAATCGCAATGAGAATTTTGCGTACAGCCAAAGAAATGGGCATAAAAACGGTTGCAGTATACAGTACCGCTGATAAAGATAGTTTACATGTAAGATTTGCTGACGAGGCTGTTTGTATCGGCCCAGCAATGAGCAAAGATTCTTATCTTAAAATCCCAAATATTATCTCAGCTGCAGAAATTACTAATGCTGATGCGATACATCCAGGTTATGGATTCTTATCAGAAAATGCTAATTTCTCAAGAATCTGTGCTAACAATAATATCAAATTTATTGGAGCAACACCTGAGCAAATCGAAAAAATGGGCGACAAAGCTACGGCTAAAGCAACTATGAAAGAAGCAGGAATCCCATGTGTACCTGGTTCTGACGGGTTGATTGATTCTTATGAAGATGCCCTACGAATTGCTAAAGAAACTGGCTATCCAGTAATGATAAAAGCTACAGCAGGTGGTGGTGGTAAAGGTATGCGTGCGGTGTGGAAAGAAGAAGACCTAAAAGAACATTGGGAATCTGCAATCCAAGAAGCAGTCGCAGCCTTCGGAAATGGCGGTATGTACATGGAAAAGCTTATTGAAGAACCTCGTCATATCGAAATTCAAATCGCAGGTGACCAATACGGAAAAGCTTGCCATCTTTCAGAAAGAGATTGCTCTATCCAAAGAAGAAATCAAAAACTGATTGAAGAAACACCATCTCCTTTTATGACGGATGAACTTCGTGAAAAAATGGGCGCAGCCGCTGTAAAAGCTGCCGAATATATTGGTTATGAAGGGGTCGGAACTATCGAATTCTTGGTTGACAAACACCGTAATTTCTATTTCATGGAAATGAACACACGTATCCAGGTAGAACACCCAATTACAGAACAAGTTATCGACTATGATTTGATTCGTGAACAGATTTTATTAGCAGCAGGAACACCAATTTCCGGTATTAATTATTATCCAAAATTACACGCTATAGAATGTCGTATCAATGCGGAAGACCCTTATGCAGACTTCCGTCCGTCTCCTGGAAAAATCACTGGATTAAATATTCCTGGTGGACATGGTGTAAGAGTTGACACGCACGTATATTCGGGTTATACAATTCCACCTAACTACGATTCTATGATTGCTAAATTGATTACAACAGCGCAAACAAGAGAAGAAGCGATTGCAAAAATGAAACGTGCTTTGGAAGAATTTTATATTGAGGGTGTAAAAACCACAATCCCTTTCCACAGACAATTACTAGACGACGAAGACTTCTTATCTGGAAATTATACAACTAAGTTTATGGAATCTTTCGTAATGGACAGAAAATACGAATACAATATTTAAAATTTCATAAATTATTAAATAAATTGCCCAGCTTAGGTTGGGCATTTTTTTTTAACTTGCAAAACCAAATATTATTAATATGAAACAAGATACCAATTATTATATTGAATTAGAAAACAAATATGGCGCTCACAATTACCACCCACTTCCAGTAGTTTTGGAAAAAGGGGAAGGTGTTTATGTTTGGGATGTTGAAGGTAAAAAATACTATGACTTCTTATCTGCTTATTCCGCTGTTAACCAAGGACATTCGCATCCTAAAATTGTAAAAGCTTTAACAGACCAAGCACAAACTTTGGCTTTAACTTCTCGTGCATTTTACAATAACAAATTAGGAGAATACGAGAAAAAAATTACTTCACTCTTCAAGTTTGATAAAGTTCTTCCTATGAATTCTGGTGCTGAAGCAGTGGAAACAGCTGTAAAATTAGCCAGAAAATGGAGTTATGAAGTAAAAGGAATTACAGAAAACGCTGCGAAAATCATCGTTTGCGAAAACAACTTTCATGGAAGAACAACTACTATTGTTTCGTTCTCAAATGATCCTGATGCCAACCAAAATTATGGTCCGTTTACACCTGGATTTATCAAAATTCCTTATAATGATTTAGCGGCTTTAGAAGAAGTTTTAAAATCTGAAGCTCAAAATATCGCAGGATTTTTAGTAGAACCTATTCAAGGGGAAGCTGGCGTTTATGTTCCTGACGCAGGTTTCTTAAAAGGAGCATCTGAGCTTTGTAAAAAATACAATGTTCTTTTTATTGCAGACGAAGTTCAAACGGGTATCGCAAGAACAGGTAAGCTTATTGCGTGTTACCACGAAGAGGTTCAACCTGATATTTTAATTTTAGGAAAGGCACTTTCTGGAGGAATGTATCCAGTTTCAGCGGTTTTAGCAAATGATACTATCATGAATGTTATTAAACCTGGACAACACGGTTCTACTTTCGGTGGAAATCCTATTGCGTGTGCGGTTGCCGTTGCAGCTTTAGATGTGGTTGAAGAAGAAAAATTATCTGAACGTTCACAAGAATTGGGTGAACTTTTCCGTTCTGAAATTGAAAAGCTTATTCAAAAGACAGATTTAATAACCCATGTTCGTGGTAAAGGTTTGCTAAATGCAATTTTAATTAACGATACTCCCGTAAGTTCCACAGCTTGGAATCTTTGTGTTGCCTTGAAAGAAAATGGCTTATTAGCAAAGCCAACCCATGGAAATATCATCCGTCTTGCACCTCCATTGGTAATTACCAAGGAGCAACTTTTGGACTGCGTAAGTATTATTGAAAAAACAATTGTAGATTTTAAGAAATAAGTATTTAAATTTGAAAACTTCATTAATAATTTCTACCTATAATTGGCCTGAAGCATTAGATATATGCTTAAAAAGTATTTTTGAACAGAAGGAATTTCCTGATGAAATTCTCATTGCAGATGACGGCTCCACAGATAGCACAAAATTTGTTGTTGAAAAATATAAGAAATTAAATAAAATACCCATCAAACATATTTGGCATGAAGACAATGGTTTTGAACTGGCAAAAATCAGGAATAAAGCCATAGCTGCTGCAGAAGGTGATTATATTGTACAAATTGACGGCGACCTTATTCTTCATCCTTATTTTATTGCGGACCACAAAAAATTCGCAAAACCTAATTCTTTTGTGAGAGCTAGCAGAATTTATATTGATGAAAAGCTGTCTAAAGAAAAATTAAAAACACTAAACACCAGTATTAATCCATTCTCCAAAGGAATAACTAATTTTTTTAGTTCTTTTAGACTCCCTTTTCTCTGGAAAAAATTTGAAACCAATTATAAAAATGAAGGCGAAGAAAGATGGGAAATTCATGGATGTAATATGGCTTTTTGGAGAAAAGATGCCATTGAAGTAAATGGATATAACGAAGATTTTAAAGGATGGGGACCAGAAGATAAAGAGTTTGTAGCTCGCCTTCTAAATGCGGGTAAAGAAAAAAGATTTATAAAAATGGGCGGTTTGGTTTTTCATATTTACCATAAGATCAACACTAAGGAAAACCTTAAAAAAAATGAAGAAATTTTTGAATTAACCAAAAAAAATGGAGTTAAATTCTGCGAACACGGAATTAATCAATATTTATAATCAATGAAAACAGCATTGCTTATTTCTACTTATAATTGGCCTTCTGCATTGGATAAGGTTCTTGAATCTGTACAAGCGCAAATTGTTTTACCGAATGAAATTTTAATTGCTGATGACGGGTCTACACAAGAAACCAAGGGTTTAATAGAGCAATGGAAACTAAAAAGCAAAGTTAAAATAAGCCATTTTTGGCAGGAAGATGATGGCTTTCGTAAAACAATAATTATGAACAAAGCCATTGCTGGAACTACAGCAGATTATATTATACAAATAGACGGAGACATCATTTTGAGTAGAAATTTTGTGAAAGACCACATCCACGAAAGTAAAAAAAGTTTTTTCTTAAACGGAAGCAGGGCTTTAATCCCCGAAGTTGAAACTAAAAAAATATTAGAAACTAAGAATTTGGACATGAAATTGGTACTCAGCAATCTTAAAAACAAAATTAATGCTACAAGATTCCCAATAGTTGCTAATTTTTTTAGAAAAGACCATTATAAATCCGACAACGTAAAAGGCTGTAATTTTTCGTTTTGGCGAAAAGATTTTATTGCAGTTAACGGTTATAATAATGATATGTCGGGTTGGGGACATGAAGATATCGAACTTGCTGCACGCCTCAATAATTACGGCATAAAACAAAGAAGACTTAAAATGAGAGCTATTTGCTATCATCTTCACCATGAATATTTTGATCGTAAAGATGAAAAAAACAACTTCTCTACCTATCAGAAGGTTGTAGATGATAAAATTATAAAGTGTGCAAATGGCTATCAGCAAAGTATTTGAGGGTAAAACCATACTATTTGGGATGCCAAAACGTTATGGTATCTATAAACTTGTCGTTAAAAACCTTGAATTGATGGGTTTTAAAGTAATTGACATCAGTTTTGATGACGAAGTTTTCAATTACAAAAATTCTTCCGAGAAAATAGAAAACTTTGTTAGAAAGACTTTTTTGCGAGACAAAAATTTTAAACAGGAACTGAAATTTAAGCATCAAAAATCTGAAATTGATGATCGCATCAATTCTGTTCACAAGGCTGATTATGCACTGTTAATACGCCCAGATTTATATCCTGAAAAAATTATAAAAACAATAAAATCAAAGACAGATTCACTTATTGGGTATCAATGGGATGGGCTAAGCGTTTTTCCTAAGGTTTTAGATTTAATTCCGTTGTTTGATAGGTTTTTTGTTTTTGATCCAAAAGATATTGGCATCCGAGGCGCCGAAGGAATTAGTAATTTTTATTTTGATGATTGCATTTTTGAGCCTTCAACCCAAAATCATTATGACTTCGACTTATATTTTATTGGCACATATATAGAGTCTAGAATGGACTTTATTGCGTGTTTTTTAGAAAAATGTAATGAAAGTCCTTTCAAAATTTTGTTTGAAATTTACGTCAACAATATGGCTAACATTCCAGAAAATTACAGAAATCTTAAAAATGTAAATTTTTTTTCAGAAAAAGTTTCTTTTGAAACGGTATATCAACGTGGTAAAAATGCAAAAACTTTAGTAGATTTTGTCAACCTAAGACATAATGGATTATCCTTACGCGTTTTTGAAGCTTTGGGAACTCATAAAAAATTGATAACTACTAATGCCCAAATTATAAATTACGATTTGTATAATCCTAAAAATATTCTTGTATACACCGAACAAACCTCATCACAGGAAATCATTGATTTTTTGGCTACCGACTATGAAATGCCACCGATACACATTCTCAAAAAATATAGTTTTGAAAATTGGATAAAAACCATATTTGTAGAAAGAAATTAACTCAAAAAATCAAACATTTTTGTAATGTTCTCCTTTTGTTTTTTAACTGAAAAATAATCTAGCCCACTTTCTGAATTAGAATGCAAAAGTGTCCACAAATTTTCATCTGTGTATAGCGATATTATGTGATTGGCAAAACTTTGTGGATCATCAATATCACTTACCAGAGCATTCATATTTGGTGTTAATTTCATACCTTCCACACCAATAGTTGTAGAAACGATGGGAAGTTTATATTCTAAAGCTTGTCCTATTTTTCCCTTTACACCAGCACCATAACGCAATGGTGCCACAAATAATTTTGATTCTAAGAAATAAGAATCAATTTCTTTTTGATAGCCTAATATCTGAAATCTATCATCTTTTAACTTTAATAATGACTCAGGAAGTGACCCGCCAATTATGTAAACAGAAATTTCTGGACATTGCTTCCAAACTAATGGCATAATTTCAGAATGCAGGTATTGTACGGCGTCTACATTTGGTTTGTGATTAAATCCGCCTATGAAAACAATACCTTTTCGTTCATCAAAACTAAGATTTGCCTTCTCCTCTTTGGCATAATGTATATTACTGACTATAAATATTTTATCTTTTGAAACACCTAATTTTTCAACAATACTTTTTTCATTGTCACTGATTGCTACAACTGCGTTTGCTTTTAATAGTGCATTATTTTCTAGGCTTATTATTGCCTTTTCTCGTTTAAGCTGCTTGTTCGTTTTGATTAAAAAATCTGTCTCTCTTTGAAACCTTAGATAGTGTAAATCTACCATGTCATAAATAAGCTTTGCATCAAATCCTAATTTGGAAAGATAAGGTACAAAAAACTCATAACCCTCTGGCCTGAAGATCCACACAAAATCTATTGCATCTTTTATTTGTAAAAGTTGTTTTTTTACCCTAACAATTCTTTTTTTAGGCGTTAGATACTCTCTTATAACTTCCACTCCCATATCTTGAAACATTTGCAAATATGCAGTGTCTAAAGGATGATAGATATTTTTGATAAGAAGATATATTTTGTGATTTTGTTCTATAAGGATTTTAACAATTTCAGTAAAACGATTTGATCCAGAATCCTGATCAAATTTCGGCATATATTCTTCTACAATTAAGATTGTTTTTTCATACATAGAATTATCATTAATCCTATAGAACTCATCTCCTTCTTTCCAAATATTGTTAAGTGAATCTCCCCATTTTTCATAAAAAACGTCAGTATTCTTTTGTATAAGTTTCTTCTTATCTAAACTGACATTTGTATAGCTTATATTTTCAAAATGAACAATCTCCGATTTTGGTTGATAATAAACATCTAATCCCTGAAGATGCTTAAGTCTCATGCACAAATCTGTTTCTTCAAAATATGCAGGTGTATAAATTTCGTTGAGCAAATTCAATTTACCATTCGCATCATTTTTTTTAAAAAGCAAGCTACAGCCAGAAGCGTAATCTACTTTTCTAAGAAAATTAAATTGTGGGGCATCAATTGATTGACTCGCACCGCGATTAACAATAACTTGATTTTTGAAAACTAAACAACCCGCTTCTTGAAGTGAATTATCTTTGAAAATTAGTTTAGAACCCACAGCTCCAACATTTGAGCGGATTTGAAAAACTTCTAATAAAGAAGTTAAATAATTCTTTTGAACCAATGTATCATTATTCAAAAGATAAATATATTCTCCCTGGGCTTGATGTATAGCTTTATTAACACCTTTTATAAAACCTAAATTTTCATCATTACTAATAAGTCTTACGCCTTTTATTTTTGAGATAATATTTTGAGTTTCGTCTGTGCTACAATCATTTACTATAATTATTTCTTTCGAAATATAATCATTTTGCTCAAAAATGGAATAAAGACAATTTAACGTAAAATGAATTTGATTGTAAACTGGAATAATAATGCTAATCTGCGGTTGTTGCTCTTCTTTAAATTCAAAAGAATGCTTTTCGAAAAAAGAAAAATCTTTTAATTGAGCATTAAGAGTTCTTGCAGATTTTTTAAAAAGAATATCTTTTTTAATTTGTTTTATATTTTTTTTAAAACTCCAAAACTTCATAATAATGTGATTTTTTACTTTCTATCATATTCATCCTCCAATCTCACAATATCATCTTCACCAAAGTAAGTTCCTGTTTGCACTTCTATAAAAATAACAGGTTTATCGGTAAGATTCATTATTCTATGTTTGGCTCCTAATGGTATAGAAACACTTTCTCCATAAGACAAATTAATTTCTTTATCATCGAGAATTACAATGGCATTGCCTTCTATAATCGTCCATTGTTCTTTTCGTTTATGATGGTATTGGTAAGATAATTTTTGACCAGGATTAACCTCGATCCGTTTCAGTTTATAATGTGGTTCGTCTGCCAATACATAGTATTTTCCCCAAGGTCTTTCTCCAATTTCCAACATAAAATAAAGTATTTTTAATTAACTGACTAAGTCAAAATATTTTTTAAGAACCAACAAAGATATTAAATCTTCTAATTTTTTGTTATTAAAATTTGATCGATATTTCTTCGCTTCTTCTATTATAGACAAAGCTTCAGAACTATTTTCAGTAAAATATTCTAACCGTTCTTCTAAATCTGAATAATCTTCGGCGATTTGTATATAATGTTGATTCGGAACCAAAGTTCCTTCCATATACCAAGTTTCCATCTTCAAAGATGGCGCAACAGCAATAGAATTCGATGACATAATCCATTTGAGATTTGTTGCCACATCATTACCTTCAAGACTTAAAATAAACTTGTATTTCAAATGCTCATCAATCGAAATTTTCGGTTTAATCCATTTGGGATCACCTCCATGTTTATTAACTTGTCCCAGCTCGCATAATGGATTATCAAAATATTGATTGAAAAAATCAGCACGATGCTGCTGATGTACTGCAGCTCTCCCTATCAGCCTATTTCTCTTATCTTCAAATCTTTTATTATCCTCAACTGATACAAAATGTCTGGCTTTATCCAGATTAAGAAGAATATTATTTTGATTATCACCATATATAGGGCGACTTTTTGTAATCATCGGAAAAGGCAAAATTGTATTGACATCCCCAAACTCATAATCGATTAATAAGTCTTTATCAAAATATTTTGCATATTCATAGGTATCAAAATAATAAGATTTAGGCGTTTTGGGATGGAGCAAATCTTTGATTTTTGTTCCAAAATGATCAACTTTTTGAGACTGATTCAACTTATTATAGTAGTCAACACGATATTCCGCTGCATCCAAATCTTGTTTCGATAAAGATTTTCTCAGACTATTAATCTTTTTCTCAAGATTTTGTTTTGGCGAAAACCTATGGGAATAGCCTTTAATATAAAATAATAATTTATTTTGCTTATCTACTTTTGTCATCAATACAAACTTAATCAAATTTAAGAAAATCACTTCAAATTTCTTAAATTTGCACTCTAAATTTGGAATATGGAAAAAGTACGTGTTCGTTTTGCACCAAGTCCGACAGGAGCTTTACACCTTGGTGGCGTAAGAACAGCATTATATGACTATCTTTTTGCAAAACATCATGGTGGTGATTTTGTATTAAGAATCGAAGATACCGACACCGCAAGATACGTGGAAGGTGCCGAAGATTACATCATGAAATCTTTGGAATGGTGCGGTCTTATTCCAGACGAAAGCCCCATTCATGGAGGACCTTACGGACCTTACAGACAATCTGAAAGACGCGATATTTACGATAAATATACCGAGCAAATTTTAAAAACGGATTATGCCTACATCGCTTTTGACACACCAGAAGAACTGGATGCTATTCGCAGTGAATTTGAAACTAAAGGAGAAGTTTTCGCATACAACAATTTCACCAGAAATCGTATGAAGAATAGTTTGACACTTTCTCCAGAAGAAGTGGAAAAACTAAAAGCAGACGGCACGCCTTATGTGGTGAGATTCAAAATGCCAGTTGGTCGCCAGATGAACATGCAAGACATCATCCGTGGTAATTTTAGCGTTAACACAGATACTTTAGACGATAAAGTTTTAGTAAAAAATGACGGAATGCCAACCTACCATTTCGCGAATATTATTGATGACCATGAGATGAAAATTTCCCATGTTATCCGTGGTGAAGAGTGGCTGCCATCTATGGCTTTGCACGTTTTACTATACGAAGCAATGGGCTGGGAAGCGCCAGAATTTGCGCACCTTTCATTAATTTTAAAACCAGAAGGTAAAGGAAAATTAAGTAAAAGAGATGGTGCTAAATTTGGATTCCCTGTTTTCCCAATGGATTTCAAAGATCCTGAAAGTGGCGATGTTTGGAAAGGCTACAAAGAGTCTGGTTATTTCCCAGATGCATTTATCAATATGGTGGCACTTCTTGGTTGGTCACCTGCCAATGATAGAGAAATCATCTCAATGGAAGATATGATTTCTGAATTTGATTTAAATAAAGTTCATAAAGCGGGCGCAAGATTTAATCCAGAAAAAGCAGTTTGGTTTAATCATGAATATTTATTAAAGAAATCTGATGAAGAGGTTTTAAGCTTATTCAAAGAATTAGAAGAAGTTAAAAACTCAAATTTGAATGATGATACTTTATTAAAAATCGTTTCTCTAATGAAAGAAAGAGCAAGTTTTATTAAAGACATTTACAACGACAGCAAGTTTTTCTTTGAAGCGCCAACAGCTTATGATGAAAAAGCCAGCAAAAAAGCTTGGAATGACCAAACAGCGGAGCTTATGTCGGCTTTTGCAGAGCAACTTCAAAACTCAGATTTCAATCCAGAAGCTTTAAAGCAAGCCATTCATGATTTTGCTGAAACTAAAGAATTAGGAATGGGTAAAGTGATGATGCCTTTGCGATTATCTTTGGTTGGAGAACTTAAAGGTCCAGATGTTCCGGACATCCTTTCAATCCTTGGAAAAGAAGAAAGTATTAACCGAATTAAACATGCTATTTCTAGCATAAAATAATAAATTTCGATTCTTAAAAAATTAGATGTTGTAAAAAAACATTATTTTTGAAGCTTGAATCCTTACGAACAATGGAATATTTAGATTTTGAACAGCCTATTAAAGATCTTATGGAGCAATATGACAAATGCGCTCTAGTAGGTGAAGAAAGTGGCGTAGATGTTAAAGAATCTTGTAAAAAGATTGAAGATAAAATTCTTGATACTAAGAAAAAAATATACGGCAACCTAAGCCCTTGGCAACGTGTACAGTTATCCCGTCATCCTGACAGACCTTACACATTAGACTACATCAAAGGTTTGGCAGACGAAGATAGCTTTGTAGAGTTACACGGCGACCGTAATTTTGGTGATGACCCAGCGATGATTGGCGGACTTATCAAAATAAACGGCGAAAGTGTCATGATTATCGGAACTCAAAAAGGTAGAACAACCAAAGAAAGACAACATCGTCGTTTTGGGATGTCTAACCCTGAAGGTTACCGCAAAGCTTTACGTTTAATGAAACTAGCAGAGAAATTCAACATTCCTATTGTAACCTTAGTGGATACGCCAGGTGCATATCCTGGACTGGAAGCTGAAGAACGCGGACAAGGCCAAGCTATTGCCCAAAACATTTTGGAAATGTGCCAAATGAAAACACCTATTATCACCATTATCATCGGTGAAGGAGCTTCTGGTGGCGCACTAGGAATTGGTGTTGGCAACAAAGTTTATATGTTAGAAAACACTTGGTATTCTGTAATTTCGCCTGAAAACTGTTCGGCCATCTTGTGGAGAAGTTGGGAATACAAAGAAACTGCTGCTGCAACGATGAAACTAACAGCGCAGGATATGTTAAAGGAAAAATTAATTGACGCCATTATCCCAGAACCATTGGGAGGTGCACATTATGATCCAAAAGAAACTTATAAAAACGTAAAAGAAACCATCTTAAAAGATATTAAAGCTTTGTCAAAACAATCTGGAGAACGTCTAATGAAAGATCGCCAAGAGAAGTTTATCGACATGGGACAATATAAAGGATAACTTTCTTTATGATTTAAAAATAATAAAGGGCGACATCTACGATGTCGCCCTTGTTATTTCTATAAAATATTTTTTATTTGTTTCCTAAAGTAATAATGGTACTGGCATTTATACTTTTATTAGAGGTATAAGAAGCACCGCAAATAGAGGTTGTCAAATTATAAGTTCCTTTTTCGATTAATATGTAATTCTGATTTTTGGAAGGCACACTGAGGTTATAGAATTTTTTCTTACCACTTACTTTTATCACCAACTCACAAGCGGAACGATTGACAATTTGTAAGACCGCTTCTTTAGAATTTCTATTATCATTAAAAAGGTTAGTTAATATGGCTGCAGTTTTTTCAGCATTTTCCGAAGTTTTAGATTTATTAATATTTTTTTCAACTTTACTAGCCGTTAGTTTAGACACTTTCGGTTTGGCCTCGGCATCATTTCCACTTCCAGAAGTTGTAACAGTATAACTCATCGTTGATAGTTTCTTTTTAAGCTCTGGCACTTTCGGATGTTTGGGATTGGCAGCAATAAAAGCTTGCACAACTTTAGGATCGTTAGAACTCTGTGCTGCAAAAACACTTACTTGTGCAGCATATAATCCCGATATCAGTAGCATAGTTAGTAAAACTAAATTCTTCATAAGTCACAAAATTACATTTACAATTATTTAACGTAGAATCTATCTTTTTAGTTTGTGTATAATTTATTATCTTTGCCAAGCTAAAAAACGATCTAATATATCACTTTTTTTTAAATAAAAATCATTACAAATATGTACACACCAGTAGCAGCAGACGTAGCAAAGCTAAGAAACACAACAGGAGCAGGTATGATGGACTGCAAAAAAGCATTAGTAGAAGCAGAAGGTGACTTCGAAAAAGCCATCGAAATCTTAAGAAAAAAAGGACAAAAAGTTGCAGCTAACAGAGCTGACAGAGAGTCGACTGAAGGTGCTGTTATCGCAAGAGTTAACGAAGATAACACATTAGGTGCTATTATTTCTCTTAACTGTGAGACTGACTTTGTTGCTAAAAACGAAGCTTTCGTAGAGCTAGCTTACGAATTAGCTGAAATGGCTATCACAGCTGGTTCTAAAGAAGAATTATTAGCTTCTGATTTCCACGGTATTACAGTTGCTGATAAACTAATCGAACAAACTGGTGTTATCGGTGAAAAAATTGAGATCGGTGCTTTCGAAAGAATCGAAGGACCTTTCGTAGGAGCTTACATCCACGCTGGTAACAAAATCGCTGCTATCACTGCGCTTTCTAATAAAGTAGATGGTGCTGAAGAAGCTGCTAAAGCTGTTTCTATGCAAGTTGCTGCGATGAACCCTATCGCTCTTGACGAAACTCAAGTGTCTCAAGAAACCATCGATAAAGAATTGGAAATCGAAAGAGATATCTTAACTAAAGAAGGTAAACCTGCTAACATTATCGATAATATCCTTAAAGGTAAAATGCAGAAATTCTACAAAGACAACACTTTGGTACACCAAGCTTTCATTAAAGACGGTGGAATGTCAGTTTCAGATTATGTAAAATCTGTGAATGCTGACCTTAAAGTTGCAGGATTTGCAAGAGTTAGCTTATAATTTTTATAAAAATTATACATCATAAAAAAACCAGTCATGCGACTGGTTTTTTTTATTTAAATAGAAACCGCCGTCGTGGATTTGACTTCACCAATTACAAAAGCACTATGCGAGCTTCCGATATGTTTTAGCGATGTTAACTTGTTGACCACAAAACTTCGGTAGTCTTTAATATTAGCCACACCGATTTTCAAAATATAATCATAATCGCCACTCACATGGAAACAATCCATAACTTCTGGCAAATCCATAATTTCTTTTTCAAAATCCTGTACATATTCTTTTTTATGCTGAATCAGTTTGATATGACAAAGCACCACAAAATCACGGTTCACTTTTTCTTTATCAATCAAAGCAACATATTTGCGGATAATTTTGTTTTTCTCCAACTTACGAATTCTCTCATATACGGCTGTTGCAGATAAATTCAGTTGGTTAGCAATTTCTTTAGTAGTCATTTTTGCATCTTCTTGCAGTAGCATCAACAACTTTTTATCAGTATCATCTAGGTTCATAAAATATTCAACTTAAAACTTGATTTTAAATCAAATCTAAACAAAATTTTCTATAATTAAACCTAAACTATTTAATATTATCTAAATATAAGTTTCATTCTTGTAATAAATAAGACTTTCTGCAATATTTGTAAATAAAAACAATTACATGAAACAATTTGATCCAGCCAACAATATTCAGGATTTACAATATTTCGGAGAATTCGGAGGTGTTAACCCTTCCATATCGGACAGTTCTACCTACACCTTTTTATCAGCCAAAACAATGTTCGACACTTTTGAGGGCAATACCGATGGCTGTTATCTATACTCGCGACACTCCTCTCCTAGCAATTTGTATCTTGGAGAAGCCCTTGCACAGATGGAAGCTACCGAAGCCGCCAATGTTACCGCATCGGGCATGGGCGCAATTACCTCAACATTAATGCAGCTTTGTAAAAGTGGCGACCACATCGTTTCCAGCAGAACCATCTACGGTGGAACTTATGCATTTTTAAAAAATTTCCTTCCCGACTATAACATTAAAACCAGTTTTGTAGATATTACAAATCTAGAGCTAGTCGAAGCGTCGATTTCTGAAAACACCAAAGTTTTGTATTGCGAATCTGTTAGCAATCCACTTTTGGAAGTTGCCGATATTGCTGCTCTATCGAAGATTGCAAAAAAACACAATATTAAACTCATCGTTGATAATACATTTTCACCACTTTGTATTTCACCAATAGCTTTGGGTGCAGATGTTGTTATCCACAGTTTAACAAAATTTATAAACGGAAGCAGCGACACTGTGGGCGGCGTTGTCTGTGCAAGTCAGGAATTTATTAATGATCTTAAAAACGTGAATTCTGGTGCCTGCATGCTACTTGGCCCAACAATGGACAGCCTTCGCGCAGCTAATATTCTTAAAAACCTAAGAACGCTGCACATCCGAATGAAGCAACACAGCCATAATGCTAAATACTTGGCCGAAATGTTCGAAAAAGATGATCTTACAGTAAAATATCCAGGTCTTGCATCTCATAAAGACCATGCACTTTACAAAAGTATGATGCGCGAAGAATATGGCTATGGCGGACTATTAACACTGGATGTTGGTACAGTCGAAAAAGCCAATGAAGTCATGGAAACAATGCAAAACGAAAATCTTGGTTACCTAGCTGTGAGTCTTGGCTTTTATAAAACATTATTCTCGGCATCGGGATCTTCAACATCATCAGAAATACCAGAAGATGAAAGAAAAAGCATGGGATTATCAGATGGACTCATTCGTTTTTCTATTGGATTGGACAACGATATCCAACGCACTTACGAAAAAATGCGCGCCTGTCTTATCCAAGCCAAAGTGATCAATTAATCATTCTCATATATTTTTTTATTGGAATCTCAAGTTTTTTTAAAGCTTGGGGTTTTTTTGTCTTAGGCTTATTTTAATTCTAAAACTTAATTAACGATTTTAAAATTGTAATTTTGTAGCCCTTATTTTACAGACCAAAATTCTGAGAAAAAATGTGTAACAATCTAGTATTCAAATTTATTTTCATTTTAAGTTTTGTGTTTACCAATTCTTTAGGAAAAGCTCAGTACATAAGCGTTGACACCAATTACAATGCACAACAATTGGTCGATAAATTTTTGGGAGCCAATAACACTTGTATCAGCATTAGCAACATTAACGTAACTGGACATAACTTCGGAGGAAATGACCTTAGCTATGGGGTTTTTAATAAAGCTACGAGCAATTTTGCAATAGACGAAGGCATCATTCTTTCTACTGGAAAAGCAAAATCTGCTATGGGCCCCAACAACAGCTTACAAAGCAATACAGACGCTGGCTGGAGTGGCGACCCAGACCTAGAACATGCTTTAAGCATTGGTAACACATCATACAACGCAACGGTTTTAGAATTTGATTTTGTGTCTAGTAATAGCTCTAAGATTTTTTTTGAATACATGTTCTTATCCGAACAATATTTAAGAACAATAGACAGTGGAAGCTGTAATTATACGGATGGATTTGCTTTTTTAATAAAGAAAGTCGGCGATACAGATTACAAAAATCTGGCTGTAATCCCAGGCACAAACATCCCCATAAAATCGAATACCGTACGGGGTGGCGGAGAAAGCTGCCCTGCCATTAACGATCAATATTTTGGACAATACAACTATGGAAACAGCCCAAACAACTTCAATGGGGAAACCAAAATATTAACCGCCACAACCGATGTAATACCTGGCGCAACTTATCGCATCAAACTGGTTATTGCAGACCAAGGCAACGGCCTTTACGACTCGGCTGTTTTCTTAAAAGCTGGAAGTTTTGTAGGCAACAAAGACCTTGGCCCTGATTTAAGCTTAGAAAATGGTACCGCACTTTGTACCAACGCTAGCCATACAATAGACGCTACCCCAACTGTTGCACAAGGTACGGCAGTGGCTTATACTTGGAAAAAAGATGGCGTTATCATAGCGTCCGCACAAAATCAACCAACATATATTGTTAACTACAACCAACCGGGATACTACGAAGTAGAAGTGGAACTCGCTAGTGGATGCAAGCTGATGGGCAACATTACAATAGAACAACAAATTTTACCTACAATAGGAAACACTACTTTTAATAATATTTGTGATGATGATTTGGATGGTATGGCAGAAGTTTATTTCGCGGCATACTCTCAACAGATTATAACCAATATGTCCGAAAGCTATAATGTCAAATATTTCAAAAACCCACCGTCAAATATTAATAATCCCGATTTTTCACAAGCAATTAACAGCATTAAATTCAATACAGCCGCGCAAGATGTTTATATATGGATAAAACCAGGAAGCTGTA
The DNA here is from genome assembly GCF_053891095.1 of Soonwooa purpurea. Classification (NCBI taxonomy): domain Bacteria; kingdom Pseudomonadati; phylum Bacteroidota; class Flavobacteriia; order Flavobacteriales; family Weeksellaceae; genus Soonwooa; species Soonwooa purpurea. The sequence continues at coordinate 20,908 of NZ_JBSSMA010000010.1, read as the reverse complement.
CGCCAACTTTGCAAAAGATTACTTTTAACCAAAACAGTAAAAGCAACTATCAGACTCTTCCGCCTATTGAGATATGCGACAATGACCTTGACGGAAAAACCAAAATTGACCTTACCGACTATCTTAACATTTTGATTCCCGGATACACGGGTCAGCCAACTTATTATAAAAATTTTGCTGATGCTGGTAAAAGGCAGAATGCAATAGCTTCGGTGGTGGAAGTGGATATTACACAACCAAGCCAGACATATTATGTAAGATTTCATCAATCTGGACTTTGTGACAACGTAGCGCCCATTAGCTTTAATCTTAAACAACCCAAAGCCTCTACCACACTTCCAAAAGAAGTCACGGTTTGCAAAAACGCAACCTATCCAGAGTTAGATGCTGGTACAGGAAAAGATCCCATTACTGGCCTAGGCGCTTTCACCTCGTATGAGTGGAGTTTTAATAATGCCACTACGCAAAGCATTCAAAATGTTCCAGCGGGCCAATACACCGTAAAACTAGGCTATAACGGTTGCTACTACACCCAAACTGTAGAAGTTAAAGAAGCGCCAACAGCCAGTATCGATGCCATTGATATTTCTGGTTCCACGGTGACGGTGACGGCAATCGGCGGCACTGCGCCTTATCAATATGCTTTGGATGACGACGCAGCTTCGGCCTTCCAGTCGTCTCATGTTTTCAAAAATGTAACACTTGGCAATCACACTATTTATGTAAAATCCAACGACAATTGTGATGCGGTTTCTAGAGATTTTAGCCTTATTAATATCCCAAATGTTATTAGCCCAAATGCCGATGGCATCAACGATGTTATTAACCTTTCCGAATTGTTAAACAAAACGGATAGCCGTCTCAAAATCTACGACCGTCTGGGAAAACTTGTCTTTGAAGGCAACACAGGCAACAGCTTCATCTGGGATGGTAAGCTCAATGGGCGCGTTCTCTCTACAGGAAGCTATTGGTACGTTGCCGAGTGGATCGAACCGACTTCTGGAAAAATGCAGCAAATAAAAAGCTGGATTCTTCTGAAAAATTATTAGAAACGGTCTATTATTTAATTTAATTTTAAATCCATCTTAAAAAAACAGAAGGACTGGGACATTACAAAACACCGGTAAAAAACATCTTTTTTTTTTCGAAAAGCCGTCCTCTGCAACGCCCTTCTAGAGCGACTTCCCAAAGGCTAAAAAATAGCAAGCTTGCTATCACCCGACGACAAGCTTGCTATCACCCGATGACAAGCTTGCTATTAGCTCATAACAAGCTTGTTATTTTGACCTATTTGCTTTCCTTAGTTTTAAAATAAGGAATCATGGGATAACAAAAGCCTGCCGGATTGTTAAACTATGCCTTTGTTCAAAATACTTTTGCGAATTAATCGTTACATTTGTTAACCTAAGTAATTTATTAATGAAAAGAATTTTATCAGCGTTTATATTTTTGTTTTTCTTTAGCCAATATTTTTCGCAACTAGATACAGAACACTGGTTTGCACCAATGTATGACGGGCAAGGCAATAAGGGAGCAGAACAACAATACTTACATCTTTCAACTAATGTTACAACACCATTTGTCGTTAGCGTATACAATAATAACAGAGTAATCTATCAGGCTACAATTAGAAAAGGAAGCCCTGCCAAAATCCGTATTACCAACAGAGATTATATAATTGTAAATGAAGAAGACATAGAAAAAATTTTTACAGTAGGAACTATGGGACTATTTGTAAAAGGTGATTATCCTTTTTTTGCTAATCTTCGTTTTGGTGTTACTAACCATGCTGAGATTATCACGTCAAAAGGTTCCGCAGGTCTTGGGACAGAATTCTATACCGCAATGGCACCCAACACCTATACAAGTCTGAATATTGGTTTTATGACAAGCTTCATTGCCACAGAGAATAATACTACGGTAACAGTAGACGGTTATGACAAAAATCTGATATTTACGGATGGTAATAAACACAGCTCCTTCACAGTTAATCTTAATAAAGGAGAGTCATATATTATCGATGGTAGAGCTTTTAACCCCACCAATCGTAGCGGTTTTATAGGGGCACACATTGTATCTGACAAACCTATTTCTGTGACCAACGGTAACTTTAACGGACAACACTCGGACAATGCAGTTCTCCTCGATGGCTCGGACATATTAATGGATCAATCTGTCCCTGTAGATAAACTAGGAAACGAATTTATACTTGTAAAAGGTTTTGGTAAAATAGGTAACCAAATGGAACGTGCATTAGTAGTCGCCACCAAACCTAATACATCCATATACGTGAATGGAGCATCTTCACCTATCAAAACACTTGTGAATCCAGGTGAATATTTTTTAGTTCCTGAAAGTCATTACCAACATCAAGGCAACGGCCATTACAACCTTCACATCAAAACAACAGAAAATGCCTACGTCTACCAACTTATGGGTGGTGTGGAAGAGAATGCTGGTAGTACATCTGCTTTAGCAACAGGAGGAATGAATTATATACCGCCGTTAAGCTGCTATCTCCCTACAAAAATTGATGAAATATCCGACATTAACCAAATTGGTAACACATCTTATTTGACCAAACTCAATATCATTACAGAAAAAGGTGCTATTGTTAAAGTTAATGGTGCCACACCCAACGCTCTATATGGGCCATATGACAATGCTACTCCTGAAAAAAAGTGGGTAACCTATTCTATTCCCAATATTACAGGCAATGTTACAATCGAGTCCGACAAAGCTGTAACTGCTGGGTTATCAGGCGGTAGTAATGCTGTAGGTTATGGAGGATACTTTGCTGGATTTTCTAAAATCCCTTTAATTGTACCGAAAAATGGGGATTGCCTTCCTGGTGTTGTATTAGAAATTACAGAAGGCTTTGCAAGTTACGAGTGGCTTATAAAAACGGGCAATACATATGTACCTGCTCCTGGCGTTAATAACACAAATACCTATGAACCGCAACAAGCGGGTATCTATGCTGTTAGAATAAAACAAGGAAACTGTGCACCAGAACAAACACAAGACTTAAAATTTTATAATTGTACAACACTTACAAATTATAATTATGACATTTGCGATGATCTAACCGTGACGCCAAAATTTGTACTCAGCACACAAAACCTTCTCCCTCCTATTAAGATAGACGAAGAGCCAACACAAGGCTCAGCTACTGTTGCTGCTGATGGAAAAAGTATAATATACAAGCCCAACCCAGGTGCAACTGGAATAGATACCTTCAAATATTCTTTTTCTGGAGATGGCAGTATCCCCGATCGTGAATCGGCGAGAGCTACAATTAGCATCAATCGAGTTATTGCAAATGACGAAAGCATCAACGAGTGTTCTACAGGCTCTACAGCAACATTTGACTTAACACAGACAAATTATACGTCTATAGCGAATTTTAGAAGTGTAACCTATTACAAAACACAACTAGGAGCAGAAACCCAAGATACGGCAGAGCAAATCCCAACGTCTTATGCTGCGCCTACAGGGACAATCGTCTATGCAAGAATTGAAAACACCTTAAACTGTCATACCATTAAAAAAGTGACTTTAAACATTCTAAACGCGCCAGACGTAAAACCTGAAAACTATACCAAACAACATTGTGACGAGGAAGACGGAAAAATCGATAACAACTACCAAGCCGACCTTAACGATGTAACAACAGGCATTAACGTAGCTGGTTTTACCGTTACTTATTTTAAAACACAGGCTGATGCCAACGCGCCAACTCCTGCGAATACAATTCCTAAGAACACTCCTTATATATTTACAACAAGTACTAACAAAATTTGGGTGCGTGTAGAATCTGGAAGCTGTCCTATTGTCATCAAAGAAGTTGAACTAAAAATTGGCGCTGTAATACCTGACAGAACAGGAACAGCTAGCTATACCGAAAATGTATGTAACGATGTCAATCTATTCGATTATTTAGGAAAATTCACTAATGAAACAAATCTTGTTGCAACGTATTATAAATCGCTTACAGATGCCCAAAATGGAACCAATGGCACAACAATCACCAATCCTAGCAATGTGAGTATCAACAATGGAAATAATACATTCTACCTCCGAATTTCAAATACCGCTTATTGCGCTAGAATATTCAAACTGGAATTAAACAAACTAAGTCCACCAGCGCCTACTTTCCCAAATTCGCCTTACACTATTTGTGATGATGGTGTTGCCACACAACGTCTAGACGCAGGAAGTGCATACACCTCTTGGGAATGGTATAATGATAATGACCACACAACACCAATTATCAACAGCCGATACATCGATGTAAAACCAGGAAAATATTTTGTTATCGTAAAATCTTCGGCTTCGCCATGTACAACGACATCGTCCATTGTCGAAGTTAAAGGAGAACCAGCACCAGTTATAGATCCTACCGCATTAACAACTACATTTTGCGATAACAACCTCGATGGAAAGGCAGAAGTCAAATTCTCAACAGATGTTACCCCTATAATATTACAAAACAGCGCTTTGTATTCTGCAGCAAAATATTATAAAAATGCTGCCATGACGGATTTAATAACAACGGACAATTGGTCATTTGCAGTAGATACGCCTGTTTGGGTAAAAGTAACACCAAATTATTGCGCACCAATTTCAGCGATGATAACTTTAAAAGTTGGTCATAAAGTGCAGGTATTAAAAGAAAAAGTAACACTTGCAGAATGCGGTGACTTAGGAGGGAAATTCACGGTTCAAAATCTTGACAATTACCGCAATAATTTCACGAATGACGCTGGCCTAAACATTACATATCACAATTCTAAATCGGGTGCACAAAATGGCAACGATGTGGTTACCAACGCTGATTTAACATTTACAAATTCAAAAACCTACTATCTGCGAATTTCTGGTGTTGGACTTTGCCCAAGTCTAGCTGAACTAAAACTTAACATCAATATTCCGGCTGCTTCTCTGATTTTAGAAGATAAAGAAACCTGTAATGGCACAACAGCAAGACTGGAAGTTGAAGCAGAATTTACAGGAAAAGTGGTTTGGTATAACGAAAACGACCCAACCAAAGCTATAAGTACCGACATAGCTTATGATACGCCAATAGGCAATTATTTTGTTATACTAACCGCTCAAAATGGCTGCACTCATAAACAATTCGTGAAAGTAACAGAAGTCGAATCGGCAAAAATCACAGCTATTATTGTTGAAGGTTCAACCGTTACTATAAAAGCCGAAGGTGGAAAACAACCTTATCAATACGCATTGGACAATGGATCATTCGGTCCCAACTTTATCTTTACAGATGTTAAACCAGGACTTCATACCGCACGTGTTATGACTGATAGCAATTGTAAGCCAACGGAGATGCAATTCAGTATCATCAAAATTCTTAACACGATTACCCCGAATAATGATGGCAAAAATGATGTTGTGGATTATTCGGATTTACAATCAAAAATTGATGCTAAATTCATTGTCATAGATAGATTCGGCAAGAAAGTTTATGACGCGGCAGATAAGAAAGATTTTATCTGGGATGGTAAGCTTAACGGAAAACCTTTACCAAGTGACACCTATTGGTACATTATGGAATGGAAAGAATTGGGCGCCGAAATCCCTTCGCAACAAAAAGGTTGGATCTTGTTAAAAAACAATTAAAATCTATCACTAAATATTTAATTATAATTAATTAACAAATTGGGGTTAAAGTTTATAAAAATTTTAACCCTTTTTCTTTATCTTAAAAGTATTAACTCGCGAAAATTCTCAATACTTTTGCTTCACGAAATGAAACAACTATTTACACTTTTTATTGTGCTCTTTGGCTTTATGGTACAAGCACAAAACTACAATGGCGAAATCTATTTGAGAGACCGTTCCAACTTGTTTCTCAATCAGTTTTATGTGACCAATCTTACTACCCAAAAAACGGTATTGGCAGATTATAACGGAAATTTTAGTATTCCTGCCAAAAGTGGTGATGTTATCAGATTTACCTCGATTATTACGGATCGTAAGGATATTAAGTTAACAAATGAAATTCTGTCACTGAGTAAAAATTTCGTTGAATTGAGTATTGCCTATTACGAAATCCAGGAAGTGGTTGTTTCGGCTTTCAAAGCCAGTGGAAATCTTCGCAAAGATGTTACCAGCCTGAAAAGCACTGACAAATCTTATGAGCTAAGAAAAGTAATCGGCCTGCCAGCGCCGAAAGGTGACGGCACCTCGCCACAAGATCAACTTTTGGGCTTCCGCGATGGTGGCTACAGCCTAAGCATTTCTAGTCTTTATGATATGTTATCGGGCGAAGCCAAAAAGAAAAAAAGACTTTACGACTACGAAAAGATGCAAACAAGTATTGGAGGCATTCAGAAATATTTTGGTGACGAGTATTTTGTACGTTTAAAAATTCCAAAAGAATTCATCCCCAACTTTCTCCAATTCATCTATAGTTCGGACAATATTTCTTACTTGACAGAGGCCGGAAATTACGAAGCTGTAAAACCTTATATCGAGCGTTATCTTCCTGTTTATCAAAAACGTTTAAGAAATTCGCATTTAGCCGATGCCACACCATAACAAGAAAATTTTAACATAATATTTGTGATTAAAATTTGTATTTTTGCACTCATTAAATAGAATAATGGGGAAGAATAAAATTGCAAGATTCGAAGAAAACAAACTATTACCAAACGTTTTTCAGCCAACCCGTGAAGAGGCGCTTAATAATTATCCACTAAAAGGGAATTGGAGAAAAGATGTTTTTAAAAATGAAAAACCAATTGTATTAGAACTTGGTTGCGGAAAAGGAGAATACAGCGTTGGACTGGCCAAAGCTTTTCCAGAAAAAAACTTTATCGGTATTGATATCAAAGGCGCACGTTTTTGGTTTGGTGCTAAAGAAGCCCATACTTTGGGAATGGATAATGTGGCCTTCCTTAGAACACAAATCGAGCTAATAGAGCATTTTTTTGCGGAAAATGAAGTGGATGAAATTTGGATTACTTTTCCAGATCCACAGATTAAATACAAAAGAACAAAACACCGCCTGACACATCCAGACTTCCTAGCGCGTTATAAAAAAATCATGAAAAAAGATGGCATGGTGCATCTAAAAACAGATTCCGAGTTTTTACACGGCTATACCTTAGGCTATCTGCAAGGCGCGGGACACAACATCATTACCGCACACCACGACATTTATGGTGCACCAGAATACGATCCCGAAACCCCTCTTTTAAGAGAAATACAAACTTATTACGAACAACTGTTCTCAGCAAAAGGAAAAACAATTACTTATATAAGATTTCAGATTAAATAATTTATGAAAAGACTATTTTATGCTGTTGGCATTTTAATATTGGCATCTTGTAGCACGGCAAACAACACAACTCCAAAAAAGAAACAACATATTACACAAAGCACCAATATTAAAGAGATTGAAGCTTATCTGAGTACTGCACACAAAGACGATCAGTACCGTTTGTTTTTAAAGAAAAAATTGGTAAGTTTGAAAAACGCATCTTGGATGAAAAACGACAAGGCTTCTCCCATTGCTACACCAACTTTAAACGCTGACAAAGCATACCATATTCAATCCGACAAAGTAGATCGCGCACTCTTCAACAAACTCATGGACGAGGATAAATCTAGCGAAAAGCAGACTACAGCAAAGATTCTTAATGACTTATTTAATGAAGCTGATCCCAACAGTCCTACTTCGGTGGTATTAATTCAGAACAAATCGCTTTGCGATATGATTCTTAATATGGAAGGTCCACAATTGTATAATCTTGCGGTACCTGCTAACTCTGATAAATCGATTATTGTAAAAAAGGGAAGTTATACGCTTCGTTCTAATATTTGTGATGCGGCATACGAGTCTTCGAAATCGATTAATAAAAATATTGTTATTTCCCTTAATATCGAAAAAGATAAAACTAAGAGTTAATATTTAAATATTATTTTAAACTTAAAATAAAAAAAAGCTTCAGAATAAATCTGAAGCTTTTCTATGTTGATAAATCTATTGATTAAGCATCAAAGTCAGCATCTTTTTCAGCTGTTACTTTTTCGTCTTCTTTAGATTTTTCTTTCTCAGCTTTTCTTTGAGATTGACCTTCTTTCACAGCTTCTCCAACTACAGAAAGAATCATGTCGATAGACTTAGAAGCATCATCGTTTCCTGGGATAACGAAGTCAACTTTTCTAGGATCAGAGTTCGTATCAACAATACCGAAAACAGGAATACCTAATTTTTTAGCTTCTGTAACGGCAATGTGTTCTCTCATAATATCTACTACGAAAATAGCAGAAGGAAGACGCACCATGTCAGAAATAGAGCCTAAGTTCTTTTCTAGGTTAGCTCTTTGACGATCAACTTGTAATCTTTCTTTTTTAGATAAAGTTTCGAAAGTACCATCTTTCTTCATTTTATCAATGTGGTTCATTTTCTTAACCGCTTTTCTGATTGTAACAAAGTTGGTAAGCATACCACCTGGCCATCTTTCAGTAATATAAGGCATATTAAGTTCTGCAGCGTGTTTTGCTACAACTTCTTTCGCTTGCTTTTTAGTCGCTACGAAAAGAACTTTTTTGCCTGCAGATGTAATTTTTTCTAAAGCGCTACAAGCTTCGTCTAATTTTACAGCTGTTTTATGTAAATCTACGATGTGAATACCGTTTTTCTCCATGAAAATGTATGGAGCCATATTTGGGTTCCACTTTCTCGTCATGTGACCGAAGTGTACGCCAGCCTCTAATAGGTCTTTTACATTTGCTTTTGCCATGTTTTCTGTTTTTGTTAGTTTACTTTCCGTTTTTTAAACAATCAACAACTTCTTTAGATGGGAGAAGCGTTTGGATGCTAAACGTAACGGGCAATTTTTTGTTTTAGATAATAGAACCAAGAACCGAGAACCAAGATGAAACATAACAGTTTTGAATCTTGTGTCTGATATCTTGAATCTTGAAAATTAACGTTTTGAGAATTGGAATCTCTTTCTCGCTTTTTTCTGACCTGGTTTCTTTCTTTCTACCATTCTTGCGTCTCTTGTAAGAAGACCGTGAGGTTTTAAAAACCCTCTGAATTCTTCGTTGATTTCGCAAAGTGCTCTAGAAATACCTAATCTAATAGCTTCAGCTTGACCTGTAATACCACCACCAAAAACATTAACTGTTACATCATATTGACCTACAGTTTCTGTTAATAAAAATGGTTGGTTTGTTTTGTATACTAAAACGTCTGTCCCGAAGTAAGTTTTAACGTCTTTACCATTGATAGTGATGTTACCAGCACCTGGTTTTACGTATACTCTAGCTACAGAAGTTTTTCTTCTTCCGATTTTGTGTACTGTAGACATATTATTTGAATTCGTTTAGGTTAATAACTTTTGGCTGTTGTGCCTCATGCTTATGCTCTGTACCTTCATATACGTGAAGATTTTTAAGAATTGCACTACCTAATCTGTTTTTAGGCAACATTCCTTTTACAGCTTTTTGTACAACTCTTAGATTGTCTTTTTTCATAAGCTCAGCAGCAGTCATTGACTTTTGTCCACCTGGATAACCAGTATGCCAAATGTAAGTTTTATCATCCCACTTGTTTCCAGAAAGTGCTACTTTCTCTGCATTCAAAACGATTACATAATCTCCACAGTCTGCGTGTGGTGTAAAGTTCGTTTTGTGCTTACCTCTCAAAATCTTTGCAACTTTAGAAGCTAATCTTCCCAACGGTTGCTCAGCCGCGTCTACTACAACCCATTCTTTATTTGCAGTAGCTTTGTTAGCCGATACGGTTTTGTAACTTAATGTATTCACAATTTATCGTTTACGATTAAACATAATTTTTCCCTATAAAAGGTGTGCAAAGGTAAGAATTATTTTCGGAATAAAAAATCCTTTTCAATATTTCTACTAAATAATCAGACATTCAATAAATTAAATAAAACGCAAATTTTTATTCATTTTAAATTTTAAATAAACCTTTCTACAAAAAAGATAAACCTCCAACTGGCAATTCGAATATGAATAAATATATTTGTCAAAACTAATCTCATGAATCCAAAGCAATTAAGAGAGGATCGCAATTGCCTCAACTGTGGAAAGACAGTCGAAGTGCGTTATTGCACCTATTGTGGACAAGAAAACACCAAGACAGAACAAGCTTTCTATTTTGCCTTTCTCTCCTATTTTCAAAACAAAGCAAAGTATGACAAAAGCTTAATTAGTAGTATAAAAATTCTTATTTCAAGACCTGGATTTTTAAGCTCTGAATTCCTTAAAGGAAAACGCGCCACCCATATAGAACCTGTACGATTTTACATTGCTATTAGTTTTTTGGTATTTTTCTTAACGTCTATATTGTTTGGATTTCACCAAAAACAAAGCTTTAGGTTTTATTACGAGCCCGATGATGATGTTATAAGCTTAACCGAAGAAAGCATTGCTAAGATGGATCAAAAAGCCTTAAACGAACATCCTAACATCTATTTCCTATACCATCCTTTCTATGAAAAACTAAAAAGCCTGAAAAAAAGTGGCTGGAGCGACGAGCAGATCAGTGAAAAACTAATCTCAAAATTCGTTATCAATATTCCAACTGCCTTGTTCCTGTATTTGCCAATTTTCACGTTAAGTCTTTGGATCGCTTATAATCGAAAACCTTGGACTTATTACAGACACAGTATTTTTTCCATACACTTTTTCACCTTATTGGTTATTGCTTTTTTTGTGTGGTATGTTTTGGAAACGACACAAATCTTGATGGGTACCGACCTCATCAGCAAAATTGTTGATATTTTACAAAACGGAATTATCCTCTTTTGTCTTTATTATTTTATAAGAGCTTCTTTTAAATTCTACAAATCCAATATCGCTCTCACGCTCTTCAAAAGCATTTTTCTTTTAATTATAAATATTAGTTTTTTTGGCTGTTTGTTAGCTGCAATTTTATACTACACATTCGTGACTATTGACTAAGCAATAAGAAACACATGTAGCATTTATCATTTTTAAAACATTTTCGCTGAGAAAATTTATATTTGTGATAACAAAACAACATAATTATGAGCCACGGTAAACTGCGTGCAGACAAGACTTGCCTTAATTGCGGACATGAGGTTGACATCAAATATTGCCCACATTGCGGACAAGAAAACATTGAAACCAGACAGCCATTTTATTCTTTGTTTACGCATTTTGTTGAAGACTTCACACATTATGACGGACAATTTTGGGGCACGATAAAAAATCTACTTTTCAAACCGGGGCAATTGACAAGCATTTACCTCGAAGGCAAACGACAAAAATTTGTCCCACCAGTTAAGCTTTATATTTTTGTCAGTTTTGTCACCTTCTTTATGTTTGCTATGTTTCCACCAATTAGTCTAAACACGAAGGATTTGCAAGTCAGTCAAAACGAAAGCCTTGCGGACCATCAAGTTAAAGAAGCGAAACGCCAAGTACTTCTTGAGGTGGTTAAAGAAATACAAGTCAAAAAAGACACAACTATAAATGCAGCATCTAGTAAAAAAATAGACTCTTTGCAAAACATCATCAAAAACTTAGATACAGAATCGAAGACGGATCTCGACTGGGAAGATATTGTTGATGCAGACAGCAAGATTGCAGATAGCTCGACATTTAATAATTATAAAACTTGGGAAGAATACAAAAAAGGTCAGACATCGTCAGACTGGCTAATAGATCCTATTGCACACAAGTTTTTTGAACTGAAAGAAAAAGGGATAAAAAAAGGCGACATCTACAAAAACCTTGCAACAACATCTTTCCACAATCTTCCGAAAGCACTTTTTTTCTACCTTCCTATTTTCGCATTTCTGTTGTGGCTCTTCCATTCCAAGAAAAAATGGTGGTATTTTGAACATGGTATTTTCACATTACATTATTTCTCGTTCTTATTAATAAGTGTTCTTATCACAGGATTGCTACTCAAAATCGATATATCTTTCGAACTTGGAAACGCAATAACGTCGATTATATATTTAGTGATGAGTATTATTACCATTTACATATTCGCTTACTTTTTCATCGCACATCATCGTGTGTACAAATCGCATGGTTTAATAAGCATTCTTATCGGCTGGATTATGATGTTTTTAAACTTGGTTATTTTCACATTCTTATTAATAGGATTGGCCATTGTGAGTTTTTTAACGATGCATTAATACAAAGAAAAAGCGTTCCTATTGAAACGCTTTTTTACTATAGTTTAAAATTTAATTAAATATTATTGTCTTAAAGATTTGCTGTCGCGGAAACTTGCTATCAAATAATAAACTACAAAAACCGTAGAAAATCTTATAATAGATGGAATGGCAATTTCAAAATTGAAAAATGCAAAACCAATAATTACTAACACGATTACACCAATTAGAGAAAAACCCATTTTCTTCGGCAACGCCCAGTCTGGTCGATCTACAAAATACGCCATTCCCCAGCCTAATCCAAAAGCGAAAGCATAATATAAATCAATCTTCGCATTTCCCGTTCCTGACAAAAAATATTGAAATAAAAAACTAACCAGTGTTCCTAAAACTAAAAATATAAGCGCTCTTATCATAGCTGCAAAATTAGTAAACGCTTAATAAAGTTTCTTCATAAATATTAGAAGTCGGGCGATAATACTCTTCTGAATCAATTTTTATCAATTCTTTTGTTTCCATATACATAATATTATCTTGAGTAAATTTCCTTATAAATAGCCAGTTGCCCTTAGCTTCCTGCTCTACTTCTCCAAGATAATCTTGGTATCTAATTTTGCCATCTACCAAAATACCGTCATTCACAACTGCTTTGCTGATTTGTTTTCCATTTTTGAATTGTAAAATCTCGGCACTAAATGTGTAATCATCGCTTTCAAACTTTTTATAACTAAATCTTAGTTTTTCGTTTTGGTCATAAATTTTGGTGTTATGAACTTTAAGCATTGGATCGAATTTCGTTTCATAGATAAGCTTTCCAGTCGATTGATCCAGAGATCTTGATTCCTGCAAAATCCCATCTTTATATTTAGAAATCACGTTTTCCGAGTAAAAATCGCCATCATACGCTGCGCCATCTTTGTACATCAACTTTCCTTTTACCGAACCATCTGGATTGTAATAAGTCGAATCTTTTAACAAATCGTCTTCAAAATTGGAGAATTCCACCAATTGACCTTCGTTGTTAAAACTTTTTAAAGATTCTATTTTATAATTGCTATATTTAGTAACCGATGATATTGTCATATCGGTATAACTAAAGCTATAATCTTCTCCACTATACTCTCGCATATACTCCGAATCATCCCCAATTTTAGAAATCAATTTTCCAATCTGCTTACCCATCAAGTCGTAAGTGATTTTGGTAGCTTCTTTATTTTTTTTGATGTATTCTTGTGCTTTTGCGCCATTGCTATAATACGACTCATAGCTTTCTACTTCTCCATTTTTACCAAAGCGATCGATACGACTGATATGGAAATCTGTATAATCGAAAGTAACCTCAACCCCTGTCGTTTTCCAATCTTTATCAATTTTTAAACTTCCGATATGTTTTCCTTTTTCGTTGTAATATTTCGTTTCATGGGTGCCATCTTCTTTATAAAAAGTTTCGTAGCCTAAAGGATTATCATTGCTTTTAAAAGCTTTTACATAACGAAGCTCACCATTTTTGGTTTCAGAAATACTGTTATAAGAAACCCCGTTTTCTATGTCTCTGTAAAGAAAAGATTTCCCTGTCATATTTTCGGAACTTTGATAGACAAAATCCTCAACAACACGACCTTTCTCGTCATAAGACTTCACTTCTCCAGAGATTTCACCATTTTTATAAGAAACAACACTTTGTGGTTTTCCATCTGGAAAATACCACGTTACTTTTCCATCAAAAACTTCTTTTCCTGGTGTTGCATCGATAGCCTTTCCTTCCATTTGCAAAACTCCATTTTTATAGAAATCTTTTACCAAAGTCGCATGATCTTGTTTATAGCTTTCACGATAATAAGACATGTTCTCCTTCGTTGTCGGCTGCCAATTTTCATCGAAATAACTCAACTGTTGACCAAATACAGAAATACCAAAACTAAAGGCAAAAAATGCCGACATTAATAACTTTTTCATTGTTTATTTTTTTCGCGCTTAAAAATAATGAATAAACATCGATAATTAAAGCGATTGTAAGATTTTAACAGATCATATCCATCCATTTGGGGCTTTGACGAAATCGTCTTAAATGTTTATATTTGGAAATTGAGTTAAACTTTATGGAAAACCAAAAATATACCCCTAACAACAAGGTTAGAATAGTTACTGCAGCGGCTTTATTCGATGGTCATGATGCAGCTATTAATATTATGCGACGTGTCATCCAAGGTTCTGGATGCGAAGTTATCCACTTAGGACACGACAAATCTGCAGAAGAAGTGGTGAATACTGCCATTCAGGAAGATGCCAATGCCATTGCGCTAACCTCTTACCAAGGTGGTCACAACGAGTATTTTAAATACATCTACGATCTTTTAAGACAAAAAAATGCGTCACAAATCAAGATTTTTGGTGGAGGTGGCGGTGTAATCCTTCCTGAAGAAATTAAGGATTTAATGGATTACGGAATCGATAGAATTTATTCTCCAGACGACGGTCGTGAGCTGGGTTTACAAGGAATGATTGATGATTTGGTGAAGCAATCTGACTTTGCAACAGGCGCAAATATTAATGTTTCAGATTTAAATGATATTAAATTTGAAGATTCTTCAAAACTGGCGCAAATTATCTCTGCCGTAGAAAATTTCTCAGATGAAAAACCTGAATTAGCAGCTACAATCAACGAAAAAGCTAAAGATTTAAATATTCCAATCATCGGAATTACAGGAACCGGAGGTGCCGGAAAATCTTCGCTTACTGACGAATTGGTAAGACGTTTTCTTCGTTCAAATCCTGATAAAAAAATCGCAATTATCTCCATAGATCCTTCTAAAAAGAAAACGGGAGGAGCGCTTCTAGGTGACAGAATTCGTATGAATTCCATTAACGATTCTCGTGTATTTATGCGTTCTATGGCGACTCGTGAGAACAATGCTTCGGTTTCGCCTTTCGTTCACACGGCTTTGAATGTTTTAAAATTAGCACATCCTGATATTATTATTTTGGAAACTTCGGGTATCGGACAATCGGGTTCGGAAGTTTCGGATATTGCAGATGTTTCGATGTATGTGATGACGCCTGAATACGGTGCTTCTACACAGTTGGAGAAAATCGACATGTTGGATTATGCGGATTTAATCGCTTTGAATAAATCTGATAAACGTGGTGCTTTAGATGCTCTGCAAGCCGTGAGAAAGCAATTCCAAAGAAATCATTTGCTTTGGGAAAATCAATTGGATGAAATGCCAGTTTATGCTACAAAAGCTTCTCAGTTCAACGATCACGGAACAACAGAATTGTTCAATACTTTGGTTAAAAAAGTAAACGAAAAATTTAGTTCAACTAATCTTCAAGAGTTTTTGGAACAAGAAATTACGAGCGATACCACCATTATTCCTGGGAAAAGAGTTCGTTATCTTTCTGAAATTGTAGAAAACAACAAACAATACGACGAATCTGTTTTGAAACAAGCAGAATTAGCCCGTAAAATGTACCATATTGAGGGTGTAAAATCCATTATTTCCAACGAAACTTTGGATGCTGAATATCAAAAAGCAGAAAAAGAACTTCAACAGGAAAATATTGATTTCCTAAGAACTTGGGACCACACGAAAAAGGCTTTCCATGAGGAAACTTACTCTTATTTTGTAAGAGGAAAAGAAATTAAAGTGGAAACGTCATCAGAATCGCTTTCTCATCTTAGAATTCCGAAAATTGCTCTTCCAAAATACAACGATTGGGGCGACTTAATCGCTTGGAAAGGTCAGGAAAATCTTCCGGGAAGCTTCCCTTATACGGCGGGAATTTATCCTTTCAAAAGAACGGGTGAAGATCCAACGAGAATGTTCGCCGGAGAAGGCGGTCCAGAAAGAACCAACAGAAGATTCCATTATGTTTCTGCGGAAATGGACGCTAAGCGTCTTTCTACTGCCTTTGATAGTGTAACCTTATATGGTCAGGATCCAGCTTTACCACCCGATATTTATGGTAAAATTGGGAACGCGGGAGTTTCTATTGCGACTTTAGATGATGCTAAAAAATTATATTCCGGTTTTGATTTAATTAATGCATTGACTTCAGTTTCGATGACGATTAACGGACCAGCTCCAATGATTTTGGCGTTCTTTATGAATGCAGCTATCGACCAAAATGTTGAAAAATATTTAGAAGAAAACGGTCTTGAAGGCAAAATTGAAACCGCTTTAAAAGCGAAATTCGATGCCAAAGGATTGAAACGTCCAGAATACAACGGCGAATTGCCACCTTCTAACAACGGTTTAGGTCTAAAATTATTAGGTTTAACAGGTGATGAAGTGGTTCCTGCGGATATTTATGCAAAAATTAAAGCGGAAACCATCGCAACAGTTCGTGGAACGGTTCAGGCGGATATTCTAAAAGAAGATCAGGCTCAAAATACGTGTATTTTCTCTACAGAATTTGCTTTGAGATTAATGGGCGACGTTCAGGAATATTTCATTCAAAATAAAGTAAGAAACTTCTATTCGGTTTCTATTTCTGGTTACCATATTGCGGAAGCGGGTGCAAATCCTATTTCTCAGTTAGCCTTTACGTTGGCAAATGGTTTCACTTATGTGGAATATTATTTGTCGAGAGGAATGGACATCAACGATTTTGCGCCTAACCTTTCTTTCTTCTTCTCCAATGGTATCGATCCTGAATACTCAGTAATCGGTCGTGTAGCAAGAAGACTTTGGGCAAAAGCAATGAAGACAAAATACGGTGCAGACGAGCGTTCTCAGATGTTGAAATACCACATTCAAACTTCGGGAAGATCGCTTCACGCACAAGAAATCGATTTCAACGACATCAGAACAACGCTTCAGGCTTTGTATGCGATTTACGATAACTGTAACTCACTTCACACCAATGCTTACGACGAGGCGATTACAACGCCTACTGAAGAATCGGTGCGACGAGCAATGGCAATTCAGTTAATCATCAACAAAGAATTAGGTCTAGCGAAAAACGAAAATCCGTTGCAAGGTTCTTTCATTATTGAAGAATTAACCGATCTTGTTGAGGAAGCAGTTTACCAAGAATTCGACAGAATTACCGAAAGAGGCGGCGTTCTTGGTGCAATGGAAACCATGTACCAACGTTCGAAAATTCAAGAAGAATCGATGCATTACGAATGGTTGAAACACACTGGTGAATATCCAATTATCGGCGTGAATACTTTCCTTGGAAAAGATGGTTCGCCAACGGTTCGTCCAGGTGAAGTGATCCGTTCTACCGAGGAAGAAAAACAAGCTCAAATTGAATTCCTGCACAATTATCAGAAAGCCAACGAAGATAAATCTGGAGAGGCTTTAGCGAAACTTCAACATGCTGCCATCAATCAACAAAACTTATTTGATGTGATGATGGATGCTGTAAAATATTGTTCTCTAGGTCAAATTACCAACGCTTTATTCGAAGTGGGTGGAAAATACCGCCGAAACATGTAGTGCGTGTCGCACAGACAAATATTACTACTAACTGCTTTAGGCTTTTAGATAAACGAAAAACCTCACCGAAATTGGTGAGGTTTTTTTTATTAAATTCGCAAAACAATAAAAATTATGAAAAAATTATACTTCGTATTTACAATTTTCTTGGTTTCATTGCTATATGGACAAGAAAATCCTCTATCATTACAAAGTCTTCATCAAGTCAATACATATAATGGTGGCTCTATCTTTAATACGGTTTTTGATGATAGTGGAAACTCTATTACTGTTGGTCAAGCTAATGGTCCGTCCAAGATAGGCGATATTGACATTTCAACAGCTAAGACGGATGATCTTTTTATTTTAAAAACAGACAACCAACTGGGAGACAAAATTTGGTTAAAGACAATCTCTCCCAAAAATACAGGAAGTCTAAAAGCCTTTCACACCATCTCAAAAAACAACAATACTTATATACTATGCTACCTATATGGCGAAATAGAGATTAACGGAAATACATATAACTCTAATAATAAAAATACGTTAATCATTAAGCTAGACATTCTTGGAAATATTATTTGGGCAAATAATATTGAATATTTTCGGGCTGCTGATAAGTTTAATGATATCAGTATTGATAACGACAAGCTTTTTGTTCTCGTGAAAAATCAAGTTTTCAAGCTTGATGATAATACAGGAGAACTAATTTCAAAATTTTATAATAAGAATTTGCTTGTTACAGCCATCGAATACAAAAACCAATATTTGTATCTTTCTGGACAAGCTATGAACGAAGAAACAATTGGAAGTGAAACACTTACTAAAGATTCAGGCTATATTCTTAAAGCAAATGCCAATTTCGAAGCTATAGCATCTTTACAACTTGTTTCTGAAGAAGCTGATCAAATCAAAAACAGTATAATACATGATTTGGAGTTTTTATCAGATGGAAGTTTAGCTTTTGCGAGTACCAATACGGTAAAAGTCAAAATATTAGGCGAAAATAACCTTATTGCAAATTGCAATTATAATATGACGCAAAACGCCAATAACTTAGCAGTAGGCCGTATCAATGCAGACTTAACAAATGTATTTTGGTTTTCTGGCAATAAAATACTTTTTGGAAGACATGTGTTTAATACCATAAAACTCTTTCAATCCATAAACGCTGGTTTCAAACTATCGTATAATCCACAACCTTCATCTGAAATAATTTTTTTTCATTCTTCAAGTACCTTTAATATGTCTAGAGCATTGCTCTTATCAATTGATGCTAATGGTAATGCAGACAACGCGTCAATTGAACATGACTTTGAAAAAAGCAACAACATCGATTTTAAAATTCTTAATAACACCTCATTTTTTAGTGAAGTATCTCCGGTAAAAACAAGTGTTCATAATTCTCCACTAGCCAACTACTATTATTCTCTCAATTTTGATAAATCCATAACTGGAAAAAAAGCAAGCATACTAGCAGATAATTTTAAAGTTGTCGATGATGGAAACTATGTAAGCTCATCTGTTGTGAAAGGATCAATACCTAATTTTTTTGGACAAAGCATTACAGCTTTTAATGAGGCATATACTTCACAAATTTTTTCTAAAATTGATACCAATGGCAACTTAATTTGGAAATCGGGTATTACTGGAGTTTATCCATCGAGTGTACCAAGAGCTACAATTAGTAAAAATGGAAGTATTGCCACCATTAGTACTTGTGAATATTTAAACTCTTGTTATCTGTACACTGACAACTACTACACACTTTTGGATGATTATAGAGCGACAACATTTATGACCGTGCTCAATAATAATGGTAAGCTGAAGTGGTTAAAAAAATTCAAAAACGGACTAAGTAATTATTCTATTTTTGAGCATAAAGGAGAATATTATATCATAGGTTCTACTGATTCCAGCTTTGTGTTAGACGATGTCACCTATCCCAATTCTTCTTACAGGACAGTCTTTATTAAAATTGCAGATGATGGCACTATAAAAATGGTGAAATTTTATGATCTCGATTTAATTTATGATAATGTATTTTTTGTTTTCGATCAGCACGATAATTACTATTTGTTTCTCGAGACCAGACCACTTGATGAAAACAAACCTTTTGAGTTTGGGGCAGTAACAATACCACAAATCCCCGGACAAATTAGTCAAATCATGGTTAAATATTCCGCAGATGGGACAGAAGTTTTTGGCAAGAATTTCAATATCGATTTACCAGAGCCTTATTCAACAACATTATGGTTTGAAAATGTAAAGTCCAATGGAGATGATATTTTCGTAAATGGAGTTCAAGGACATGACGCGGCCAATAAAGTTTATGCAGATCTTAACGGCCAAATCTTTCCAATACCAGAGGCTGTTACACACCTTCCTGGATACAATTCTTTTGTAGCCAGAATTGACAATATGGGAAATTTGAAATGGTATCAGCCTATATTTGCAGATGCTATTTTAAATGGGATTGCAAACCTTTATCCTGACGAACATTCTAATTTGTACGTATCACATTCTTGGCTTAATCAGATTACTGTAGGCAACGCAACGCTTACTAGTACCCCTAAAGACAATCTAACCTATAACATTATAAAATTTAATACCAGTGGAGGTGTAGAATATAATCAACCTATTTTTAAAACGAAACGCACAATAGATACAATGTATTACTCCGATTATTATGGTTTTCCAAATCTGCAAAAATTAAATGGGGACAAGCTGATTATCTCTGGAAATTTAATTTCGGACAACATTTTGACTGGTAGCATCAATAACCTTAACGGTGACAATTATTATATTGCAATTTTAGAAGAAAAAGAATTGGAAACCGCAGAAACTTATAAGAAAACCCCAATTATTATCTATCCTAATCCAACGAAAGATGTTATCAACATCAAAGACAATAAGGATTTTACAGAGGTTAAAATTTATGATGCTTCAGCTAAATTGGTTTTAAATCAAGTCCTAAAAAACAATCAAATCAATGTTAGTGAACTACCAAAAGGTGTCTATTATCTGGAACTTATCGGTAAAGAGAAAGCCGTTGTTAAATTTATTAAAGATTAATCTATTACTTGTAACGTCCTGAAAAACTGATACAGGATTAGACCAATAAAATTTTATTTTAAACAGTACATATATTCGTATTTGTACTGTTTTTCTTTTTGTAAGATTTTGGTATTAATTCTTGTTGTTGGTGCATTTGCATCGGTGTTAAATAATAGTTTGACAAATGCGGTCTTAACTCATTATAGACCTTTACGGTTTGTTTGACCAAAATCTTTCTTGTATTCAAATCTACATTAAATTTATCAATATCAT